>CANIFC010000045.1 GCA_947466695.1 Oxalobacteraceae bacterium
AACGCCACAAAAGCGGCGCTGAAGAGTGAAAACAGAGAACTACGCGGTAGTATTGATATTCCGGCCAAGATTAGGTGGCAAATTCGGTACCGTAGGCGCTTCGGGGATCGCTTCGATCAACGCGGTCGCACTTTCAGCGCTGATGTTGATCGCTTTTTTTAAAACAGCCAGGCTTACTGCCTGACTGGTACCGACATCCGCCAATGTCGTTGCTACACGTGCTATACCTGTAACGTCCATGACATATCTCCTCATCTTCTATAATGACTTAACGGCAGAGGAGAGCAGAATCTTTAGGCTGTTAACGACTTATTGGCAATAAATTTTCACGCATCGCAGATAACAGCCACTGCAAGACGGTTTCTGGCTGGTTCAGGTCGAGCCAGGTCAGTGCTGGTCGCACCTCCCGTCCCGCCATATCGATGGCCGCCACATCCGACGCGACGGCGATGATGTAGGGATCATCAGGGTAAATGGCGGCCTTGCCAATCGAGGGGCGGTGAACTTCGAGTTTGGCGATCGGAGCCCACTTATACCCTTCCACTAAAATCAGGTCAGCTGGTGCCATGCGCGTCAAGAGTTCTGACAGGGACGGTTCTGGCTGCTCACGTAATTCGTGAACCAATGCGTAGCGATAGGGCGAGGCCAGCATCACTTCGGCCGCGCCAGACTGCCGCAGGCGGGCACTGTCCTTGCGGGCTGGCTCTAGAAAGATATCGTGATGGCTGTGCTTGACAACATTGACCACGACGCCCTGCGCCGACAAATGGGACACCAGATATTCCAGCAGCGTCGTTTTACCGCTGCCAGACCAGCCCACCACGCCGAGTAATTGAGTTGTCATCAGTTTTATCAAAAAAGGCTAATCGGCAAGTATAACCAGAAACTTCCCGCGTGCGCTGATGTTGATGGTGTGCACGATGATGACTAGCCAGTCAGGGCAACTCAACCGCTATTGCGTAATCCGGCAGCGATCCCGTTAATCGATAAATGGATACCGCGACGTACACGATCGTCAGGGTCGCCCTGACGATAACGCTCCAGCAATTCGATCTGTACATGATTGAGTGGTGACAAATACGGAAAGCGGTTACTGATAGAGCGCTTCAACAAGGGATTTGCAGCCAGTAATTCATCCTGACCCGAGATCGCTTTCAATACCGCGATGGTGGTTTCATGTTCGGCCTCCAATTGCGGAAAAATACTGTCGCGCAAGGCCTCGTCCTTGACCAGTTGCGCATAACGGCTGGCGATACCGATATCACTTTTTGCCAGTACCATTTCCATATTCGACAAAACGGTCGCAAAGAAAGACCATTCCTTGAACATCGCCTGCAGCACCTGCAGGCCAGTATTGGGATGCTGCTTGAGATAACGTTGTACTGCGCTGCCAAAACCAAACCAGCCCGGCAACATCAGCCGGCATTGCGCCCAGCTGAACACCCAGGGAATCGCGCGTAAATCCTCGATCGCGGTGGATTTTTTACGTGAAGCCGGACGGCTACCGATATTTAAGCCGGCAATTTCAGAAATGACCGTCGATTCCCAAAAATACTGCTCAAAACCTTCGGTCTCGTACACCAGATGACGATAGGCATGAAAGGCATATTGCGATAATTCTTCCATTGCTGACAAAAATTCCGCCCGCGGTGGCGTTTCGGAATGTGACAGCAAACTCGCTTCCATCGTTGCTGCCGCCAGCACTTCCAGATTACGGCGGCCAACCTCAGGATTACCGTATTTGGCGGTAATCACTTCACCCTGCTCGGTCAGGCGGATCTGTCCTTGTACCGCGCCGGCAGGTTGCGCCAGAATAGCCTGGAAGCTCGGGCCGCCGCCGCGACCGACCGAACCGCCACGACCATGAAACAGGCGCAAGCGTACCTGGTGTCTGGCGAAGGTTTTAACCAGGTCGATTTCGGCTTTGTACAGTTCCCAGCCCGAGGTCAGAAAGCCGCCATCCTTGTTACTGTCAGAGTAGCCCAGCATCACTTCCTGGGCATTGCCGCGACTCGGCAGAAGGCGCGCGTAGGCAGGCAAGCTGAACAGGCGGTCCATCGAAGGCGCACTGTTTTGCAGATCACCGATAGTCTCGAACAACGGAATGATATTGACATCAAGACGCGCTTGGGCCGGATGCAGCAGGCCGGACTCCTTGAGCAACAAGGCCAGTTCCAGCATGTCCGACACGCCATCGGTCTTGGAGATAATGCAGTTCGGTACTGCACCGCTGCCGTAGCGTTTTTTAGCCGTGCAGGCCGCACGGTAAATCGCCAGCTCAGACTGGGTTTCTTCGGAGTAGCTCAGATACGGTGACGCCAAGGGACGTGATGAACTGATTTCGGTAAGGAGTATGGCGATACGCTGTTCTTCATCGAGTTCCAGATAGCGGATGGCAGGATTTGCCGCTTGCAACAATTCGGCCACAACCCGCTCATGCACATCGGAATTTTGCCGTAGATCAAGCGGCGCCAGATAAAATCCAAAAACACTGACCGCACGGCGCAGATGACGTAAACGTCCGCGCGCAAGGGCAACCGAGCCATGTTCCAGCAGCGAGCGATGCACGATATCGAGATCGGAAGACAACTCTTCTGCACCAGCGTACGCGGGCGCATGACCGCTGGCGGGAATGGCCGGATCGAGCCCGAGCAATTGCTTGTAAGTGGCTGCCAGACGCGCGTAAATACTGCTGATCACGAGCCGGTAAGGTTCGTCGGCACGATGCGGCGAATGGTCCGGTGAGCGCCCTGCCAGCGCCAGCAATTCGGCGGACACGTTGACCAGCATGGTCGTCATCGACAATTGCGAACCGAGTGTGTGCAGTTCATCAAGATAAAATTTGAAAGCGCGGGTCGCTTGCATTGCCAGGGTTTTTTCCAGCACCTCGGCAGTGACAAAGGGATTACCGTCGCGGTCGCCACCAATCCAGCTGCCCATTTTCATGAAACTCGGCAATTCGACCTGTTCCTGACCGGCGTTTTTACTGCTTAATAAATCTTCCAGCCCGGCGTACAGCTGCGGTAACTCGCGCAAAAAGGTGTAATCATAAAAACTCAGGCCGTTTTCAACTTCATCGAGTACCGACAGCTTTGACGTGCGCAACATGCGGGTCTGCCACAAGGTCAGCACGGCGCGGGCCAGTGCCTCTTCGTTGGCCCGCGCCTCGTCCGGAGTGAGCTGCATGCGGTCACGGACATCGAGCAAACGCGTGATCGCCATCTGGCAGTTCAAAATGCTTTTACGCTGCACTTCGGTCGGGTGGGCGGTCAGCACCGGCGTCACTTCGGCTGTCTGAAAAAAATCGAGTAATTTACCAGTGTCGTAACCGCCGTCATAAAGCGCATCAATGGTGTGGGCAAGACTGCCGCGGCGCGGCACCGAGCCGGCGATGACATGGGCCCTGGTACGGCGTACATGATGCTGATCTTCCGCCAGATTGACCAGATGCGAAAAATAGCTGAAGGCGCGAATGACCTGCGTCGTCTGGTCATTGGTCAGGGCGTCGAGCGTCGTTTCGAGCTCGGCGCGGGCGGAATGATCGGCATCGCGGCGAAAACGGATAGAGTTCTGGCGGATCTGTTCAATCAGGTTAAAAATTTCTTCGCCGTGCTGATTACGCACCGTGTCGCCCAGCAATCGGCCAAGATGGCGAATATCTTCGCGCAGGCTAAGGTCTTTGTCGTCTTCACTGAGATCGGCTTTGGAGTAGAGATGTGTATTCATACGGGAGAATTTTACGATACCAAGAAAATAAACAGGATGAAAAATTTTATCGGAAAAATGAATATAAAATATCTTTATTGAAATCTTTGTTGAAATCTTTATTCCTATTTTTATTCACTTGCCAGACTAGCCGAAGATATTGACAACTTACTGACAGTGATGCATCAGCATAAAAAATATCAATGCGAGGCAGGAGGGATGCTCAGCCGGCACATGCCGGTTTATCGGGCGCATCAGGCGCTCCTGGCCGTTTTGTCGCGGCGGCGCACCGCCTGCAATAACCCACGGGTGGAACTGTCATAGTCTTCCTTGACACAGGCCGGATCGAGGCTGATCAATTGTTGCGCCAGTGATTTACCCAGTTCCACGCCCCATTGATCAAAGGCATTGATCTCCCAGATGACCGATTGCACGAAGACCTTGTGTTCGTAGAGCGCGATCATGGCACCGAGCGAGCGCGGCGTCAGGGCATCAAGCAGCAGCGTTGATGTTGGCCGGTTTCCTTCAAACACACGTGGTGCCAATATTTTTTCCGGCAAATCGCCCAGTTCCGCCCTGACCTCTTCCATGCTCTTGCCCATCGCCATCGCCTTGGACTGGGCAAAGCAATTAGCCAGCAAGGCATTGTTATGACCAGGCAAACCGGCATCATCTTCGGCAACGACGATGAAATCGGTCGGGATAATCGTTGCGCCCTGGTGCAACAACTGGAAGTAAGCATGCTGGCCATTGGTACCGGCTTCACCGAACAGAATAGGTGAAGTCGTGTAATCAACCCGCTGACCTTCACGCGTGACGGACTTGCCGTTACTTTCCATTTCCAGCTGCTGAAGATAGGCGGGCAAACGCGTCATGCGCTGGTGGTAGGGCGCAATCGACAGAGCCTGCAAGCCAAGAAAATTGATATTCCAGACACTGATCAACGCCATCAGTACCGGCAGATTTTGTTCCAGCGGCGCCTGGGCAAAATGCAGGTCCATCTCATGCGCACCGGCCAGCATTTCCTCAAAGCGGTCAGCGCCGACATAGAGCGCAATCGACAGGCCGATAGCACTCCACATCGAATAACGGCCACCGGCCCAGTTCCAGAAAGGGAAGACGTTTTCTGCTGCGATGCCAAATTTTTCGGCCGCTTCCACGTTGGTGCTGAGGGCGACAAAATGCTGGCGAATTTGCTCAGGTGGACAACCGTGGGCCAGCATCCAGTCGCGCGCAGTCCTGGCGTTGGTCAGCGTTTCCATTGTGACGAAGGTTTTGGACGCGACAACGAACAAGGTCGTTTCCGGGTCCGCGTTTGCCAGCGCATCGGCAACATGGCGGCCATCCACATTCGAGACAAAATGCAAGGACAGGTTTTTTTGCGACCAGGGAGCCAGTGCGATACAGGCCATCTGCGGACCGAGATCGGAACCACCGATACCGATATTGACGATGGTGCGGATTGCCTTGCCGGTATATCCCAGCCAGCGCCCTTCTCGCACGGCGTCACTGAAACTACGCATCTGCGCCAGCACCTTATGGACATCGGCGGCGATGTTTTCACCATTGAGGTCAAACGACTCCCCTTTAGGCAAACGTAACACGGTGTGCAAGACTGCCCGGTTTTCAGTATGGTTGATCGCTTCGCCACGCAACATGGCATCGCGCCGCGATTCCACTTCCTGCTGCCTTGCCAGCGCCAGCAAATTGAGCTTGGCCGTCGTGTCTAGCCGTTGCTTGGAATAATCGAGCAACATGCCACAAGCCGAGGCTGAAAAATGTGTGAACCGTTGCGGATCAGAGCGAAACAACTCCTTCAGGCCAGGCGTGTTGTTGGCACGTTGTTGCAGCAAACACCATAAAGGAGTACGGGAAACAGAAATTGCCATGATCTTGATTACACGCAGTGAGGTAGAAAAAAGAGAAGCGGAGAACCCATTTTTATCTGGAAACACGCCGCAATTGACTGAAAAGTGCCCGTCTTCTTTCAAGACGGCAAGGCGCAACGGCTCTAAAAACACGAGTTCATATCAACTGCAACACGCATCCGGCATAAAAACTACCTGGCGGCAGCGGCAGCCTGAGCTGCCAAGCGCCCGATTGCAGACCAGTCACCAGCGCTGATCAAGGCGGCAGGACACATCCAGGAACCACCGACACACAAGATATTCGATTGCTGCAACAATTGCGGCATCGATTCTACCGTCACGCCACCGGTCAGGCAAAAACGCACCTGCGGAAACGGGCCACCCAGTGCTTTTGCCATTTTGGTACCACCAACGATATCAGAAGGGAACAACTTGACGACGTCGAAACCATGCTCCAGCGCCAGCATCAGGTCGCTCGCGCTACCGACACCGGGAAAATAAGGCAGGCGCGACTCGGCTGCAGCCTTGGCCAGCACGGGCGTAATGCCGGGGCTGATGCCAAAGGCCGCACCGGTTTCAAGGACTGCATCGAGTTGGGCTGGCGTCAGGATCGTACCGGCGCCCACCGTGACCGTCGGGCACGCCTTGACCACTTCGCGCAACACCGTCATGGCATTGGGCGTACGCAGGGTAATTTCGACCGCGGGCAAACCATGTTCGGCCAGCGCGGTCACACAGCGAATCGCCTGCTCGACATCATCGGTGACTAAAATTGGCAGGACGCGCAATTGCTCCAGTTGGGTAATGATGCCTTGCTTGGTAAAGGTAGCTAGTGTCATGAAGGTCTCAACTTTCTCTGTGAAATTGGGTCGGTAAGTAAATCAATGAACAGGCCGCCGGGTACATCAGGCGAGCTTGGTCAATGACTCTTAGCATAGTGTTTCTTGTTTCTTGTTTCTTGTTTCTTGTTTCTTGTTTTTTTATTTATGAATCAATCAATCAATCAATGAACAATGTCGATGCGCCTTTTTCCGGCGCCGTGACTAAGCGCCGCTGTGCCACGAACAGGTCACGGCCATAGCCATGCGCAGAGTCTTCCGACATCCGGCGTGACGGCCTGCTATTCCAGAGCGCTTCATCAACGAAAGCGTTCAAGGTGCCGGTATGCACATTTAATTCAATGATGTCGCCGTCTTGCACTTTACCCAGGTGACCGCCCTGCGCCACTTCCGGGCTGACATGCAGCGCCGCAGGAACTTTGCCGGACGCGCCTGACATGCGGCCGTCAGTGACCAGCGCCACCTTGTATCCAGCCGACATCAGGCTGCCCAGTACCGGGGTGAAATGATGTAGCTCAGGCATGCCGTTGGCTTGCGGGCCTTGAAATATCACGACTGCAATGAAATCCATATTGAGCTCGCCAGCCTTGAAGGCACTGACCAGCGACTCCTGCGAATCAAATACTTTTGCCGGTGCGCGCACCACCCACGCCTCTTCCGGTACGGCGGAGGCCTTGACAATCGCGCGACCCAGATTTCCTTGCAGCAAACGCAGGCCACCGGTAGGCGCGAAGGGATCGCTGACGTTGCGCACTACGCTGGTGTCAGTCGACTCTGCCGGCATTGCCTCCCAGCGCACTTTACCCTCGGACAGAACCGGCTTGGTAGTGTGCGAATTCAAGCCATCGTTACCAAACACCGTCATGACATCGGCATGCATCAAGCCGGCCGACAATAACTCGCGGATCACGAAGGTCGGGCCGCCGGCATCTTCAAAGGCGTTCACATCGGCCGTACCGTTGGGATACACCCGGGTCAGCAGCGGAATAACGGACGACAACTCATCAAAATCCTGCCAGTCAATCAGGATACCTGCCGCCCGTGCGACGGCGACCCAGTGGATCGTATGGTTGGTTGACCCGCCAGTGGCGAGCAAGGCAATGATGGCATTGACGATGGTCTTTTCATTGACGACATGGCCAATCGGGCGGTAGGTGCCGCTTTGCTCAGTCAGTTGCAGCACACGTTCGACGGCGGCATCCGTAAGGACTTCGCGCAGCGGATCAGACGGATGTACGAAAGCGGCACCGGGCAAATGCAGGCCCATCGCTTCAAGCAGCATCTGGTTACTATTGGCGGTGCCGTAAAACGTACAGGTGCCGGCGCTGTGATACGCCGCATTTTCGGCCGCCAGCAATTCTTCTTTGGTTGCCTTGCCTTGCGCATAGCGCTCGCGCACGGCCGCCTTATCCTTGTTCGACAGGCCCGAACCCATCGGGCCGGCTGGTATGAAGATGGTCGGCAGATGCCCAAACGCCAGGGCACCGATCAACAGGCCCGGCACGATCTTGTCACAGATCCCCAGGCATAAAGTCGCATCAAAGGCGTCATGAGAGAGCGCAATTGCCGTGGCCTGGGCGATCACGTCGCGCGAAAACAGCGACAATTCCATACCAGGCCGGCCCTGTGTCACGCCATCGCACATGGCAGGTACGCCGCCGGCGACTTGCGCGGTTGCATTAAAACGCAACGCTGCCTGCTTGATCTGGTCAGGGTAAGTGGCGTAAGGCTGATGCGCCGACAGCATGTCGTTATAGGACGTCACGATACCGATATTCGATTTCTGCGCCTGGTTGAGCCAGATTTTTGCCTTGCCATCAGCCGCTGCGTTGGCATGCGCCTGATTGCCGCAGGAAAGGCTGGCGCGACGCGGACCACGGTGACGCATTTGCTCGAGACGCGCCAGATAATCGGCACGCAAGGTTTTGCTGCGCTCAATGATACGCTGGGTAACGCTGTCAACTACAGGATGGATCACTGGATTGGCAGCAGTTTGCTTTGATGTCGTCATGGGACTCACTTTTAAGCTTTTTAGGGATGAATCAAAGATAGCACAAATTCTATTTTTCTGTAACAAACTTTCAGAATTAGAGAAATAAGCGCTAATTTAGCCTTAACAAGCACAAAAACCAACAAATACAAGGTAACTAAACTACATTTCTGTTTGAAATATGCCATAATCGAAACACATTTTTCCGAACCAGAACGAAGCGGAGTCAGCATGACCACATTTGTATTATTTGGCGGCACTGGCGATCTTGCCAAACGCAAGATCATTCCTGCACTCTACAGTGCGTTTGTGAATGGCCGGCTTGATGCCAATTTCAGTTTCATCGGTGCTGCACGCGAAGTACTGACCGATGAAGAGTTTCGCTTGCGTGTCGCGACCAGTATCGAGGCCTATGCCAGCAAGGACAGCGGCGACAACCCGGAAAAACTGGCCGCCTTTCTGACCCTGACCCACTACGCCAAGATTGATGCCAGGCTACCGGCCGATTTCGATGGTTTGAAAAAATATCTGCATACGTCAGACGTTAACGCCACCTTGTTCTACCTCGCTACCGGTCCTGATATTTTCATTCCCGTGGTCGAGCAACTCTCCAAACACGGCATGGTCGATGGCAACACCCGGGTAGTGGTTGAAAAGCCGCTGGGCCACGATGCCCATTCTGCCAAGGAAATCAATTCTGCCTTGCGCAACTATCTGAAAGAAAATCAGATTTACCGTATCGACCATTATCTGGGTAAAGAGATGGTGCAGAATTTACTGGCCTTGCGTTTTGCCAATTCTTTTCTGGAGCCATTATGGAACCGCAAGTGGGTGCAGGATGTGCATATCTCCATCTCCGAGCAGGTCGGGGTAGAAACGCGCGGTGACTTCTACGATCGTACAGGCGCCTTGCGTGACATGGTACAAAACCATTTACTGCAACTGGTCTCGATCGTTGCGATGGAGCCGCCGGTCAATGCAAACCCGGATGCGATCCGCGATGAAAAAGTCAAGGTGCTGCGCGCCCTGCACAAATTTACACCGGATGAAGTGAGCAAAAAAACCGTCCGGGGCCAATACCGTGCCGGCGCCATTGATGGCAAACCGGTCATCGGCTATCAATCCGAACCCGGTGTGCCGCCGGCGTCACGCAATGAAACCTTTGTGGCAATCCGCGCTGAAATTGATAACTGGCGCTGGGCCGGAGTGCCTTTTTATCTGCGCACCGGCAAACGCATGGCAAGCCGCAGCGCAGAAATCACGATTAATTTCAAGCCAATTCCGTATTCTATCTTTGGCAAAGGCCAGGGGCCGCTACGTTCCAACCGCCTGGTCATTACCTTACAGCCGGAAGAAAGCGTGCAACTGTTCATGAAGGCGAAAGAACCCGGCGAAGGAATTCGTCTGTCTGACGTAGCGCTCAATCTCGATTTTGCCGACGCCTCCAATTTGCGCCGCGTCGAGTCCTATGAGCGTCTGCTGCTTGACGCCCTGCATGGTGACCTGACCCTGTTCGTGCGCGATGACGAACTTAGTGCCGCCTGGGCCTGGATAGACCCCATCCTGAACGCCTGGAAGAACGAGAGCGAAGGACTTAAATCGTATATTGCCGGGAGTTGGGGTCCTGCGGCATCGAGCTACCTGCTGGCGCAACATGGCGCTGCGTGGGACGAAGAATATGTGGAAGGCTGATCACTGATATGGCATCCGTACAATTTAACAGCTATGCCAATTTTGCCGGGCTCAGTACCGCACTGCTCGGCCAATGGCTGGACCTGATCGATCAGGCGGCAGTGGTGCAGCAAACACTTTCATTCGCCCTCGCCGGCGGCTCCACTCCTGCGCCTCTGTACCGGCAACTCGATACCATGCTGGCTGGACGCAGCATCAAAAACATCAAGCTGGTCGCTACCGATGAACGCTGGGTGGATGATGCGGATGCACAAAGTAACGAGGGCTTGTTTAAACAATGTCTGCCTTTGTCGCATGGCAAGCAATGGAACCTGGTCTCGTTAAAAAATACAGCACAAACGCCAGAACTGGCTGCCGAAGCGATCAGTGCGCGTCTGCAGCAACAGTTTCCCGCGCCTTTTAGCGCAGTATTGCTCGGGATGGGTAGCGATGGTCACATTGCCTCACTTTTCCCTGACGCCCCCTTGCAGAACGAGGCGCTGTCGTGCCTGGCGGCATTGCATCCGCAAAGCGGGCAAAGCAGGATATCCTTGGCGCTGCCCCGCTTGCTCGATACCAAGAAAATCTGGCTGCTGATCACTGGCGCGGAAAAAAAACAGCTGTTTGAAAAAGCCGCTGGCGCCGACCTGCCGATTTCTGCGCTGCTACGTGATGCACGCTGTACCATCGAGGTATTCTGGTGTCCTTAACACGTCATACTTACTACAGGTTAAATGCAAGCTGAAACATGGTTAATGCCTTCTCCGCAGTCAACACACCGAAAGTGACTCCTTCGGAAAAGGGATTGCTGGCACGCATACGTATCGCCAGTACCGCACTGAGCCGGGCGGAGCGCCAGGTTGCCGAGTTTCTGCTCAAGAAACCTCATAACGCGCTGGAAATGTCGATACGGGTTCTGGCGCAGGCATGCGATGTCAGCGAACCGACGGTCGCCCGCTTTTCCCAATCGATGGGGTTCGATGGATTTAAAACATTTAAGCTGGCCTTTGCCAAAAGCCTGGCAACCGGTATCCCGTATCTTCATCTGGATGTCAATCAGGCAGACCATGTTCGCGATGTCCTGCCAAAAGTGTTTGATCGCACCATCGCCGCGCTCATGGAAGCCCGTAATTCTGCCAATCCGACCAGTTTTGAAGCCGCTGTCAACTTGCTGGCACGCGCCAAGCGCATAGAATGCTACGGTCTGGGTTATTCCGGGGCACTGGCCATCGATGCCCAGCTGAAATTTTTTCGTTTTGGCATACCAACGACCGTATTTTGTGATGGCCACCTGCAAGCGCAATCGGCGTCCCTGCTCAACAGCGATTGCCTCGTGGTCGCCTTCTCTCGTACCGGGCGCACCCGCGACCTGATCCGCAGTGTGCAACTGGCGAAAAGTGCGGGAGCAAAGATTCTGGTGCTGTGCGCCAGCGGCGGCCCGCTGGCCGATCTGGCCGATGTTCATCTCAGTGTCGATGTGGAAGAAGACCCTGATATCTACACCCCCATGACTTCCCGCCTGGCTCACCTGACCTATATTGACGCCCTGGCAGTTGCCGTTACCCTCCTGCGCGGGCCTGAAGCGATTGAAATGCTGGAGCGCGCCAAAAACAGTATCAGTGAAAAACGCCTGAACTCCAGGCTGGAATAAACCTGAACTGATTGAGCGATAAAATCCGGCAAGATTGTTACTATTTGGTGTTTAAAAAAATTTTCGTTTCAACGCCGCTTCAAAAACATTGCAACTGCGAGCTGACTTCTGTCAAGCTAGCCAAAAGAACGCGCTTACCAATCAACGAGCAATGGAGTACGACAAAATGCACTCAATCAGTCTTCAACAGGTCATCGAAAGCGTTAAAAATTTGCCAACCTTGCCGGCGATTGTGATGGAATTGCTTGATGAAATTGATAATGAAGAGATTGACATTCACGTACTTGCACAAAAAGTAATGAATGATCTGGCTCTGACTGCAACAACACTGCGCTACGCCAATTCAGTCTATTACTCGACACAAGTCAAGGTAACGACAATACAACAGGCCATCGCCCTGATGGGGGTCTCCTCGGTCAAGAAAATCATCATGATGGCCGCCCTGACTGGTTGTTTTCCGGAAAACAACTGCAAAGGCTTTGACCACAAGGCGTTCTGGCGGCATTCAAATGCTGTCGCAATCGCTGCCAGACTGCTAGCCAAGCACCTCCATGTCAATAGCGATACGGCCTACATCGCCGGCTTGCTGCATGACATTGGCACGCTGGTACTTGTGACGCAATATCCCCATCAATACGAAAGTACACTCGCCTACCGTCATGAGCACGGCATCAGTCAACTTGAAGCGGAGCGCAAAGTACTGGGCATTGATCACTCGGAAATAGGTAGTGCATTGGTAACACTGTGGAATTTTCCGGATGTGATGAAAAACGCGATCTCAGGCCACCACACGCCAGAAAAGCCAGGCTTGGGCATGATGGCGACGATTGTTCATGTCGCCAATGCCATCGCCAATGCACTCGGAGTGAGCAGTACGCCTGACAGCCAACCCGCCGAAGTGTCAGCCCAGTCATGGGAAAGCCTGAGTCTTGACCTTCCAACGATAGAACTGCTTGAACAGGAAACGGCAGATGAGTTCGCCCGGATCAGCAGGGACGATTTTTAAAAAAATATGTTTTCTCGACACACGGCTAGCCTTAAAAAAATTTTTGCGCGCAGCCAAATACACCCTTGTCGCCAGTACCGCTTTTTTAAATTCACCCATCGAGCCAGCGCTCGTGCTATCTCCGGGTGGCATGAAGCTACATCAGAAGTGCCAGTCAATATTGTTATTGCTGCTGTAGCAGTAATTCAGTAAACCAGACAGCTTGAACTTTATCTGTCTTTAAATCTGTATTGATTTGCCGCTTCAAGGCAAGTTGCGCTGCCGCCATTCCCTTTGCATTTCGCAGCGACTCCGGATTCATGGAAGCCACTTTTTTTTGAAAAATGTTATTGATCTCGTTTTTATTTTCCAATAGCCACTCGTCATCATCCTTGCCCGCCTGCACTGTCATTTTAAGTCTGGCAACATGACCACCGACATTAATGATCGTTTCGGGTAGTTCGGCGTAATGAAGTTCTGGCACATCGCGAGGTTTCTGAATAAACAGATAGGCCACTATTGACGCAACAATAACAGTCAAAAGAACAATTCCAGCAATGTACTGGGTCAGGCGATTTTCATTCACCACGCGAACTGGTTTTTTCATTTTTTTTTACTGAGAAGTTAAGTAAAACCGGACAAAGATGTCTTTTTTGCGCCTTACCAGATCAATTGCATGAACTCGTTCATGAAGCACAGATTTTCATATCCCGTTTTTATGAATGTGTATCAGGCAAGAGGGCACTCCCGATTAAGCAAAGTACAGCGCTAAGTCATGCATTGTAGTCGACATTTGTTTCTACATCGCATCATTCAACCGCCTCGTCGACTGACGGCGATAGATCATATCGACGAACTTGTCGTTACCGGACAAGATTGACCTGAGGGTGGGTAATCGTTTTCAATCTAGCACAAGTCCCTTTTCAATCAGTTGGACCGGTCAGTATTACCCCGATGGCAGAGATAGTAAAATGATCAGCAGAAATCGGACTACCAAGATATCTACTTGGTTTGTATCTTTTCATGATCAAATTGCTGCGGATTTTTACCCGATATGCCGGCATAAAATGCCTCGATTACCTGCATATCTTTGGCAATGTCACCGCTTGGATGAAACACCTGCCCGATACCACCAATTTTTTTCTTGAAATCGAGATAGCCAAGTACGATCGGAACACCGGCACCTTGCGCAATGTAATAAAACCCGGTTTTCCAGTGGGTCACTTTGCCGCGAGTTCCTTCAGGCGGAAGGATTACCGTCAGCTTTTCACTGCGATTGAACTCATCGACCGTTCCCTGCACCAGATTTCCGGAGCGCGCACGATTGACCGGGATACCTCCTAACCAGCGCGTGACACGGCCAATCACAGGCGGAAATAAACTTGCCTTACCCATCCAGTACACATCAAGCCGCATGGCAAAACAAATCATCAGCGTAAACGGGAAATCCCAGTTACTGGTGTGCGGTGCGGCAATCAGGACATACTTTAATTCTTCGGGAGCCTTGCCGGCGACCCGCCATCCACATAAGCGCA
>CANIFC010000046.1 GCA_947466695.1 Oxalobacteraceae bacterium
ATACGAGAGTTTCCAGCCGCGCCCGAGAATGCCGGTGGCGATGCCGGGGCCGGACAGGTCGCTGTTGTAATAGCGCACAATTTCCAGCCCGAGCACACCGGGCAAGGCCGGCAGGTCACTCTCTTGCTGAAATTTGTTACCGGTAATGACGTTGATGGGGTTACCGGCGCCGGCAGCGCAGGGGTTGCCGGTGCCTGGTGCGCTGCACAGCGGTGCATCGGCGCGGGCGCTGCCTGTCAGGCCGATACTGCCGAGCAGGCTCAGGCTCAAACTCAAGCTCAGGCCGAGGCTCAGGGCCAGGCTGAGGCCGCGGTCGGCCTGCCTGAATTGTGGGGTGAAAGAGATGGTCATCATTGTTTTAATTTTTTATGGATTCAGGGTGACGGTAACGCGCCGGTCCGGCGCCAGGCAGGCGATCTGGGCCTGGCCGCTGCCCGGGCAGGACGCCAGCGTTTTAATCAGCTGGGTAGCGCCAGCACCGGCAACGTTAACCGGCACCGCCGGAAAGCCATGTCCCACCAGATAGTCGCGTACCGTTTGCGCACGCACCTTGGAGAGCGTGAGATTGGCCGCGTCACTGCCGATCGGATCGGTAAAGCCGGTGACATCGACCGACTTGGGCTTGCTGTTCTTGGCGTAGGTAATCAGCGCATCGAGCTTGGCAATACCGGCTGGCTGTAAATCGGCCAGCGCGGATTTGCCGAACGCGAACAGGGCGTCGGCGCTGAGGGTCGTGATGACAGGCGCCGGGCAACTGCCGCCGCCGCCGCCTCCTCCTCCACCACCGCCGCCACCGCCGCTACCTCCGCCGCCACCTGGGTCGGTGTCGTCACCACCGCAATTCATGGTGCTGGTGCATACCGGTGGATCGGTGGGGACGGTCGGTGGATCGCCCGGATCTGCCGGATTACCGTTATTGCCATTGCCCGGGTTGGAGACGGGATTATCCGGTTCAATCGCGTCCGATTGCATTTGTAGTGTTACGCTCGTCACCACCGGGATCCGCCCTGCATTGACCATTGTGGTGTGAAAGGTGTCAGTCTTGGGGTCTAGCCATTTCAGATAGACTTTCATGATGCTGGCGACCACCGGCACCTTGGGTTCATAGCCATGGGTGATGCGCAGCTTGATCATGTTGGCGTCTTGTATGCTCTGGCCCGAAGCTGTGTCAACAATTTGACTCTTGAAGGCTTGGTTACTGTTAGGGATAACCTTTTTGCTGCCGGTATTGAGGGCCGCTTGCAAGGCAGGCTCGTTATATTTATCGAAACTCTCTTTGGTCGGATTGAGCAACTCTATCTGGCTATTGGTGGCGATATCTGCACTCGCCTTCACCAGCGTAGCGGCAATCTCGGTGGCGTTTTGACCGCCGCCATACAGTGGCACCAGTGCCGCGGCGTAGGCAGTTTTTACTGACATCAGGCTGGCGTTGCCGACGCTGCCGGCGCGCGCTGCCATGAAAGAGGCATGATCGATCTGGCTCTTGGCAAAAAACAACAAGCCGTATTGCAGTATCGCCAGACCAATGAGGGTGATGGCCGGCGCAACCACGACAAATTCGATCATGGAGGCACCGCGCTGGCGTGCCCGAAAGCCGCAGAACCCTCGCATGCCGGCAACCTGCGGCCATACCCGTCTGGCAGTCATGCCGGGGGTCGGCGTGGCAGACTGCAGTGCGGGTGCGGGTGCGGGTGCAGCATGCCACAGTGCGCACTCAAGGTAATCACCGGGAACAACGGCAAGACGCGCCAGCGTGCCTGCGGCAAGTTCGAGGGTATGCGTGGCATAGGCATGCCGCTGGCCTTGCGCATTTTTACCGGTGTGGCTGAAGCTGCCGCGCCAGGGCTTGAGTGCGGTGACGCACTTGAGCACCTTGCCAGTGCCATCCAGATAAACAAGGTCAATGGCATAGCGCATAAAAGAGGTATGCACGCTGTGGCAATCAAGGATCAGCAAGCCTGATCCGGCAGCAAGCGATTTACTCAGCATCAGCCCTGCGAAACGGGTCACAATGGTATTGGCGAGGCGGATATCGAGTCGATGTGCACCGCTGCGGGTATGGAGAATCATGGCCTGGCTTCGCCTGAAGTGGTTCGTTTGCTGCATGGTCTTTGTCATTCGTGTCATCCGGAGTGAAGGCAGCCTTGCGCTAGATGCCTGAGTGCATGAATTTCATGACGATGGGAAAAAACAGCACGATGAAGGTGCACGGAAAAATAAAGGCAACCAGCGGAAACAGCATCTTGACCGGGGCCTCCATGGCTAATTTTTCGGCGCGCAAAAAACGTTCGGCGCGGCGCTGGTCTGCCTGCGAGCGCAACACCGGCCCGAGATTCATGCCCATGCTCTCGGCTTGAATCACCGCTGTGATGAAACTGCGTATCGTCGGTTCACCCAGGCGGTCGGCCATGCTACGGAGCGAGTCTGCGCGGCCCTTGCCAGCCCGGATGTCACGCAGCACGCGCTGAAACTCACTACGCAGTACGCCTTTCGGCCCTTTGGCGACCGCCTGATTCATCGCGCCCTGCATGTTCAACCCGGCCTCAACGCACAGGGTAATGATGTCGAGGTAAAACGGCAGGGTTTTCAGGAGTTCACTGCGACGCTTGGCTAACAGATCACGTAACCAGATGGCCGGATAGGCATACCCCAGTACTGCACCGGCAACACACAGCTCCAGGTACAGACTTACCTTGAATCCAGCTGCCTCGTCTCCGGCCTGGTCAAACGAGGCCAGTGCCCAATAAAAGAGCAGCGCAGCGAGCAGCGCGCCCAGTATGCGCGTCGAGATGAACTGGATCGGGCTGATACTGTAATCAAGACCGGCTTTACGCAATTGCGCCATGACGGCGCTCTGTCTCTTGGCTGAAATAAGCGGGGCGCTGAAATGGCTCAGCCACTGCACCGGCCACCAGAGCAAACGAAAACCGAGCGCAGGTGAATCCTTGTACTGGCGATCTTCCTGCGGCACGTCCGCCAGCGCCTGGCTTGTCAGCCAGGCGATCAGTGCCACGGATAAGCCGATTGCAAAGGCAAACAGGAGGATGACGGCGGTGCTGTGCTGAACAAAAAATGCATGCATGGGTAAATTCCTGAACGGTAACGTTTTTCTACAAGTGGGTACTATTGGTAAAGTCAGCATCACACTACTGGTGCGATCGCTGCCGGCCTATTTTTTTTATCTCTTCAGGCGTCAGGGCTAGCGAGCTGCGGTACTTTCCTGGATATCTTTTTTAGTATATTTTTTGGTGTATTTTTTTAACGTTTATTGAGCATCTTTTGATGTCGTTTCAGGCCTCTCGTGGCGCACTACATGCCTCATCCTCGCCTGGCAGATTCACACATCAATCGCGATAATTTTACGGATCACATACACGCCCATGAATTCAAAAATAGCGAGCACGGCAAGCGTTATCCAGCCTACCCGCGTATGCCAGAGCATGGCCATGGCTTCCGGCTCCATTTTATTGAGAATCAGCCCCAGCGCGACCGGCAGCAGCCCTACCACCCATGCCTGCAATTTTCCCTGGGCAGTGAGCGCACCGATCTTGCCTTCCATTTGCAGGCGGCTGCGGATCGTATTGGCAGTTCGCTCTAGGGTTTCGGCCAGGCCGCCACCCGTCTCGGTGGCAATACGCATGGCCGACACCACCAGTATCGTGGTCTGGGTCGGCATGCGCCGGGCAAGATTATTCAAGCTTTGTTCCAGCGTGACACCTAGCCGCTGCTCTCGCACGAGCAGCGAGAATTCCTGACCCAGCGGCGCCGGCGCTTCCGCCACCAGTTGCGCCAAAGCCGAACTAAAACCAACGCCGGCACGCATGCCACCGCACAACATCATCAGCGCATCAGGTAATTGCTCTTCAAATTTGGTCTGGCGACGCTGGCGCATCCAGGCATACATCAGGCGTGGCATCAGGGCGAGCGCAAAAAATACCGGCACTGCCAGCAGTGCCGAACCGGTCGCAAACCACGCCACCAATGCACCCAGCAACATCACGGATAAATTGACAGCAAACAGTTTTCGGGCATCGATAAAAAGAAAAAATTCTTGTACCTGAAATTGTGTCCGCTCGGTAAAGCTGGCCCGGTAACTCTTGAGCGTCGTGCTGCCAAGATCAATGACAAACCATGCCAGCAAACCCGCCGAGAGCGCGGCGACCAGCGTGACGCCAATGACGATCAGGTCGTTATTGGCGCTCATGCGCGTCCTTCATGCTTGCCATGCGGCGTGGCATCATGCAGAAAATCCTGCCGGGCCGATGGTTCCTGCGGATGCGGTTTAAAAATTTCCATGTCAAGGTCGCTTCCGACTGCACGCAACTCTTCATAAAAGTCAGGGACCATATCGCAACCGCTGAAATAGCCCTGCACTTTACCGGCCCCGTGTCCGCCTGATGCACCGTAGCCTTTATTGACGAACTTAAAAATTTCCTGAATCTGAATCTTGCCACTTTCCATACCGGTCAATTCCGTGATGCTGGTGACTTTACGTGATCCGCAGGCGAAACGTGTTTGCTGCACCACCATGTCGACCGCCGAGGAAATTTGCTCGCGGATAGCAACCAGGGGTAAATCCATACCGGCCATCAGCACCATGGTTTCAAGCCGGGCCAGACCGTCACGCGGCGTATTGGCGTGCAAGGTGGTGAGTGAGCCCTCATGCCCTGTGTTCATGGCCTGCAACATATCAAGCGCTTCGGCGCCGCGGCATTCGCCCACGACGATGCGATCAGGGCGCATGCGCAGTGTATTGCGCACCAGGTCGCGGATATGGACCGCCCCTTTTCCTTCTACGTTGGCCGGACGCGATTCGAGGCTGATCAGATGTTCGTGATGAAGCTTGAGTTCGGCGGCATCTTCAACGGTAATGACACGCTCACCGGCAGGTATGAAGTTAGAGAGAATATTGAGTAAGGTGGTTTTACCCGAACCGGTACCGCCCGAGACGATAATGTTCTTGCGTGATTCAACGCATATCTGCAGGAACTCGGCCATTTCAGGGCTGATAGCGCCAAACTCGACCAGATCCTGGGCTGTCAGTTTTCGTTTGGCAAACTTGCGAATAGTCAGCGTCGGGCCTTTCAGCGCCAGCGGCGGGATGATGGCATTGACGCGCGAGCCGTCCTTGAGCCTGGCATCAACCATCGGTGAGGATTCGTCGATGCGCCGGCCCAAGGGCGCCACAATACGCTCAATGACCCCCATCACGGCACGGTCACCGGTGAAAGTGAGTGGATGCTTTTGCAAACGGCCATCGCGCTCAACAAAAATTTCGTCATAACGGTTGACCATGATTTCGCTGACACTATCGTCATCGAGCAACTCTTCCAATGGCCCCAGTCCGATCGCCTCGTCAAGCACCTGCTTGCACAACAGGTCGCGGTTGATCTCAAGCGGAATATCTGAGTCCTGATCCTGCAAAATTTGCCGGATCAGGACACTGGTTTCACTACGCAACTCGGCATCGCTCATGCGTGACACGTCATGCCGGCGCAAGTCCATGGTATCGAGCAGCTTGCTATGGATCCGTTTGCGCCATTCAAATTCGAGTTCCTTGCGCTGCAGGTCAGGAGCGACAATGAGCGCAAACCCCGGCGCTGCCGGCTTCGCCAGCGCTTCTTTGCCCACAGCGCTTGCTTCACGTTCAAGAGCACCGCCCTGGCTCGCGCCCTCCTGTTGCAACTGTTGCTGCACACGTTCGGCAAACAGGCGCGACGCCTGGATTTCTTCGGTCGCCATCTGATTGCGCCGGGCGGCAGTGTTTGAGCGTGAAGCGGGCGATGCCGCCTGTATGGTTCCACCAGCGCTGCCGATTTCACCGATGCGCAATTTGAACGGCCCGATACCGATGACATCCGTCGCTTTCAGGGGGCCATATTGGGTGTCGATACGCTGGCCATTGACGTAGACGCCGCCATAGGACCCCATGTCTTCGAGCAGCAGGCCGGCAGGCGTCTTGAACAGGCGCGCATGCTCCTTGCTGACGCGCCAGCTGTTTAATTCAATTTCATTTTGTCCGCTTTTGCCGATGATACATTCGTCCGGCACCTGCAACAGGCGCCGGGTACCGTCAGCATGATTTATCTCTACTTGCAACATGACAGTTCTCGCTTCAATTGAGGGGGGAAACGGGTTTGATCCACTGGCTGGCAACCCATCCATGCCGGGTACCGGAGCGAACCGCAATCCAGTTACCATGCGGGGCCTGCGGCAAACTCTCCACCAGCGTATTTTCATCGAGCCTTTGCACTGCCAGCGCATTGATGTCAGGGCTGACATGCATGATCAGATTTTTCAAGATCACGCGATACTGCCTGGCCGGCGCACTTGCGACTGAACCGTCAAACGTCGCTGCGGTAACCGCCGATACGCCTTTGTCGGACGCGTTCGAGCCCAGGCGCAGCATCGTGCCAGTCTGATCCACTCGGGCGACCGAACTTTTGCCAAAGCTGACGAACCCGGGCTGCAGGTGCGAGGGCTCTACCCCTTTGGCCAGTACCCAACCTTGAATCGCCCCGGAAACGACATTACGCCACTGGCCGGTGCCACCCGGCTGCGGGTCGGCGTCACCCAGCTGAACCACTGAGTTCAAGCCAAGTTCGAGTAGCGCAGGGCTGGTGGCAACAGGATCGGCCCGGATCACCAGACCGTCTTGCCTGACGCGCAAGTAACTGCCAGAGGAACCGGACCAGACTGGTGAGGCCGGCACAGGCAGAAACGGATTTGCCTGCGCACCGGACAATTGCACGTTTTGCACCGGCGTAATTGGCGCCGCTTGCAACAAGGGCCTGACCGGAGCCGGCTGTATGGCGCTACCTGTCATGAGAACCACCCCGGTATCGCCTTCTATAATTACCGGGGCGGGGATTTGGTTAAATTTGGCAGCATCGCTGCCAGGCTGCAAAGGGTCACTCAGGTAAGGCGTCTTGCCGAGATTCTGACTCAGCCGTTCAGTGGCCTTTTGCACCCGGTCCAGCAGCCCGGGTGAGTGGCTATCGACGATGGTGGGCGTGACGAAGACGACCAGTTCAGTTTCCTTGTTCTGAAATTTTTTGGAACGGAACAGCGCGCCCAGGACCGGTATGTCACCTAGCAGGGGTACCTTGTCGATGTCGGTACTGGTGTTTCTTTGCAACAGGCCGGACAAGACGATGGTTTCACCAGCACGGACATTGAACTCGGTCTTGGTTTTACGGGTGAGCAAGGCCGGACCGGCGGTAGAAGCGGTGGACGCGTCGATGGAACTCACTTCTGATTCAATGACAGCCCGGATGACTCCGTTACGGCCTATTTTTGGCTCAATCTCAAGCTTGATGCCGTAGGGCTTAAACACCACCGTGACACCATTGATGCTGGCAACCGAATAAGGAAATTCACCACCGGCCAGAAAACTCGCCTTGTAGCCGCTGCGGGTCGATAATTGTGGTTCGGCCAGGATGGTCGCGGTACCATTTTGCTCCAGCAAATTGAGCTGCGCATTCAGGCCAAGGTTAATCGCGCTGAGTACCGTCAGGCCGGAGGGCAAGATCACCGGGCCATTACCATCGACTGCGGTAATTGGCGGCGGTTGGCCGGTTGCGAGATTGATCTGGTAATTACCGGTATTCCCGCGCCGGAACGGGCTCCAGATTCCCCCGATAGCAGCACCGCCGGCGGGATTCCATTTCAAGCCCAGTTCGCGCAATTCAGTTTTGGGAAATTCCACGACCTTGACGTCCATCATCACCATTTGCTCCCAGCCGATGGGGCTGGTGAAGTTGACGATCTGGGGATAACGCTTGGCCAGTTCCGCCACTTTATCGCGGTCAGCATCGGAGAGTTCGTCGCCTTCAACGATTACCTTGTCGCCCACTACCGAGGCTCTGGCATTGGGAATCATACTGAGGAAGGCCGCCACCTCCCGCGAGACACGGCTGGTGTCCCCGGGTACGATATTGACCTTGACGCGCTGATAGCGACCATCTTCATTCCAGACGAATAAGGAGGATGTGCCGACACCATTGGCAAACAGGATCACTTCTTTATCATCGAGCGCGGCAGCGGCCATGATGGCACCGTTACCGACCGCAATACGGGCCACGCCGGGAGTGGCAAATACCCGGGATTCACCCACGAACATCTCCACTTCCGGAATCTGGCCAGTGTCATCTTCCTTCTTGATCGGTGTGTAGAGCTCTTTTTGCTTGCCGGTAGCACGCTTCACCCTGGGCGTAAGTGTCTGGGCAAAGCCATTACGCAAAGCCGCTGCAGCGGGATCCGGATCGGTACTGGCGACCGTATCTACGCCGGCGGGTGTATTCAAGACCGGCTGGCTCCAGAGCGGAGTACTCAGGCAGGCCAGCACAATACCTGTCATGAGAGGAGTCAGGGAGCGGTCCGCAACAGGGTGACAAAAAGCGACGGCAACATGGTGCGACAGGTGTTTTACAGAGACAGTCATGGTATGAAGTTCATTCAGATTTAGTTGAGCCGGCAGATGTGGCAAGGCGAACATCTGCCGTCATGGGTGACAGTGACGAAGAGTCGGGTGCGGTCATTGGCAAGGGCTCAAGGTCAGTACGCTCCCCGCGAAGCGGCACTGGCTGCTTTGGGTGCATTTCCATCATTGAGTCGCATGGCCTCCGGAGGCATCCTTGCGACCGTTGATCCATACAGCACCGGAATGGCATCGCCTGTGCGCGCTGCAGCTCGCCCTCCTTCCTGTAATCCCAGTAAAGCTGACAGGTCGTAGCGCTCGCTGCTGATCGCCGCAGTATCCTGCGGATTGCGCAGCAAGGCGGTGAGTTTGCCCACATCGCGGGCAACAATGAGGTTCTGCGACTGCTCTGGCGTTGTATTGAGGGTGACGGTCGAGTACTGCCGCCGTTCGCCACTTTTAGGATCGTCCGCGACATGCTGGCCGGTCGCCATCACTTGCACGCTTTGCAATAAGGGAAAGGTCATTTTTTTCCCTTTCTGCTCAAGCGTGACCATCAGGTCAATCACATCGCCCGGTTCAATCAAGCCAGAAATGGAATTGATTTCGTCCACCGGTACGGTCATCGCACGTCTGCCAGGGTCTACCCGGGCAGAAAACGTCGGTACTTTCTGGGTTTCCATCAAGGCCCACAGAATCATTTCCCCGGCTTTCACCGGATAAGCGATTACCTGCCCGTTAACGCGCTCAAAATCATCCGGCACGATAGCGACCGAATGGGCATACTCGACCGGAACAGCCCGGATAGCGATATTCTCACTCGATAATTTTTCACCTTTGGCGACGTCTTTTTTCGCCACGATGACATTGACCGTCTTGCTTTTTCCGCGGGCCTCAATGGCCTCCATCTGATTTGACAGATAGATTTTTGCCGCCAGGGCCGCGAGCAGGCCGATACCGATTGCGACACCGAGAATGATCCAGGTCTTACCGGGTTTTTTAATGCGAAGTGTGCTGAATTTCATGATCACCCTGGTAAAGAAATAGCGTAACTGATATTTTGGTAAGCGCTCTGAAAGGCTTGTAGAACAATTTGAACGGTGGTCCTTGCCTTATCAGGGCTCACACTGTCTTGAATTGGATAAAAAAGGATGAAAGCGAGGGCTGCACAGACGACAAGATATTCTGTTGCGGCCTGACCACCTTGCCTTACGTTACTGCGGGTGCAGGCATGGCTGTTACTACATCGGCGTGGTGAGACCGTCATTTGAAACGCTCCATCTGAGTGGTGGTATTAAGGACAATGGTGCTACGTCCAAGATCATTACGCTTGATTACGGCAATCGCTTCCTTGCCTTGTCCTTTGAAAAACAGGATTTTGCTATTTGCCATTGCCGCTGGCAGCGGCCGCGTGACGCTGCTGACGGGACTCGTTTCCCGCTCCAGGACCAAGCCGTCTTGCTGCATCATGCCCACGAGCCGGTCCCGATTGAGTTCTTCGCTATAGTCGTTGTCCATCACCACAAAAGTGGCGACTTTTCCGGCATCGTTCGAGGTCATCCTGCTCTGCAGATGAGAGCCGGCTGGCATGCGCATCAGCAAGCGCTCACTGGCTGCCGCCGTTTCAGCGCGGTGATCAAAGGCTGCTTGTAACTGCGTCACGGCGATCAGGCCGCGCGTTCCCTGTGGGGTGGCCTCCAGTTGCACTGACACGTAGTACTCACCCTCGGCGCGCCCTAAAATTAATTTGCGATCCAGGCGATTCTCCATGAGCGGCTTACCCATACTTTGGCGGAACCATTGCGCCAGTTCGCTGACATTGTCTTTGGCGAGAAAACCCTGCATGCGCATCGGCATGCCATTGACGCTCATCTGCTCGCCGATGTGGTAGGTATTGACGTTTTTTGGCAGCGTCACGCTTGGCCAGACGCTGCCAGCCTGAGCTACGCCCATACCAAATACCAGCGCTGCCAGCAGTGTGCAAAACGAACGCAGAAAAGACCGTGATGAGGCAGCCCGATACACAAGACTTAGCATGAGATCCTCATTGAAGCCTGTCGGCGGGAACCAGATCGCTCCAAAACTGCAGATCACCTAATTTGGGACCACAATTTGTACAAGGAGTCGGAAAGTTTTTCGGTAACTCCGTCACCGCCACCGCCAAATCGACCGTCGACTTGAGGCCGCTCAGTGCCTTTCCGGGCAGCAGAGGTACGGACGGCAATGTATTGAGATGGGAGATAACGTTATCCGGATTGGCGGCTGTCCACGGATCGATCAGGACGGCAGTGGTTTTGGTAATGCTAAGATTCATGTTCTTAAATTGTTCGTAGCTGCTGGTCCAGCCGCTCAGGCTAGCCGGTAGATTCGCCAATTTGACCGATACGTTTGCGGCATACACACCTCTGGTCTGTAAGCCGAGTTCTTTACTGAGAATGAAGGCCTTGCCGTCAGAGCCGGCACTAAAAGCATCACTGTGCGTGGCACCCATGGTCTTTCCGAAAGTCACTTGTACGTCGGAAAATTTCTTGATCAGAGGGTCACCTTTGGGATCACTCCAGAACATGTTTTGATTTGCCTTGAAGTCGCCTGCCGTGTCATTGGTCTTGACCGGCGCGTCGGTATTACTAAAAAATCTGCGGCGCACTTCATCGGCCAGCTGACTCTCAGGCTTGAAGCTGCCACTACCGTCGTTACGGGTCATTGCCTCGAACGCCACATAGCGGCTGGCCATCTGGGTCGCATGCGCAATATCCTGATATTTTGCGATTAATGGCATGAGCAAAAATAACGGCACCAGAGCGAGCGAGATCACGATGAATTCCGTCAGCGCCTGACCGCTCTGAGTTTGTCGGCACGTTAATTTATTTGTGGCAGAAGCGAGATCAGGATAGACATCCCTCGGCGGAAATCGAATGAGACTATTCATTTGCGCTGTCCGCTGTCTTTGATGCTAAAGCCACCGTCCATGTAGGGCGCAAACACTTTTGCACTGACTTGCGTATCAAGCCTGGCATCCACCGCTTTCATCTTTACACCATGCTCGGATTCCACTTCGAGGAGAACGCCAGCGCCGCCTGGGGTCAGGCCGGTGGTTGGCGGAACAAAAGAACCGCCGCGGTTGGCGCAAACAGTGCCACCCAAGCCACCGTCGTTGATACTGAGTTGATTCCAGACTTCGCACTCGACACCGGCGATGGTTTTCTTTTGACCAGTCGGGGTGCCATAGGATTTTTGTTGTTGCTTTAATGTTGCGAACATCGATGCGTAACGCGGATCGGATGCCATTGCGTCGATTCTCGCTTTGTTTGCAGGAGTGACCGGCATTGCCAGCCGTGGTGAGGCTGGCGCATCTGCATGACCCGCAGCATCACAGACGCCCCGGGCGGTTTTTAACAACAGGTCGATATGGCAGGCGCCTTTAGCGGAAACCAATTCAGCCCGCGATGTTTCCATCTCCATCAAGCTGCAATCTGCATTGCCAAACATATAATTAGTACCGTGCGCGTATTCGATGACACGGTTCGCGGAAACATACGTGTCTGAGCGCATGCCAATGATGAAGTCCGGCCATGTCTGGGGAGGGTTGCTGGGTTTACCGTTGCGGGTGTTGAAGTCCACACAGCTTTGTATCTGCTGTTTTAGCTCCGACAGACGAGTCTGGTTGTCAGGCTGGCCTTGGAGGTAGCCATCCATGTGTACCCGGTAGACTTTAATCGTGGTACCGGAGTTGCCCAGAGCTTCATGCGGCATCGCTGCATGAAATATTTTATCTTCCAAAGGTGTGGCAGCGTTTGCGCTTACGGCGAACAGCAAACACAAAGTTATTCCAGAAGACCTGCACAATCTCAGGCGCCAAGTCGTTTTTGGTTTTGAAAAAAAATTCATGGACCACCTACATTTTGTAACGCCATTACGGCTGCGATATCCGCCGTCGAATTTGCAATCAGGTGCACCTGCCAATAGGGATTGAAAAGGCTCCCTGTTTCTTTTTTACCGTCGCCGCGCGCCTTGGGTCGTGCGAAGTAAACTTCAGAGGTCGCTACCGCCGCCAGCACACCTCCCGCCTCACTACCCTGATACAGTTTTAATTGACCTGCAGGCTTGATTGGTGATGTCCCCGCAGAGGTTCTTGCCTGCGCTTTGGCACGCATCAGCCGGATCGAAAATTTCAGGCGAGGGTCCGCTTCTTGCAGTGCTTTTTTTGACAGTTCATAGTAAATCGGCACGCCAGTGTAATTCCAGTCGCCTGATGACCCAGAGCTGTTGTTGGCCGATTGACTGCCACTGCCGAGTGCCATATTCCAATCAGTCTTGCAGCCCCAATCCCATATACCCATGTGAAAACTTTCAACGTTCAGTGAAGCGCTGTCGTTCGCTGTCCACTCATCAAAACCATTGAGAGTAGTACCGCCGCCCCGGCTGACTGCCCCTCTTGGGATAGGTGTGCAAGGCCACTTGATACCGATAAACTCCCCCGACCGGTCGGACCAGGAACGATCGCGGACGAAAGCATCTTTTTGTGTTGCAGCTAATTCAGCATCTCTAAACCTGGTGCGATCGTCACCGGTGTACAAGCTAATAAATGGGCCACCTTTAAACCGTACGTAATCATCAGTCAGTACCAGACGTTTAGGATCAAGTAGTGCATCAAAAGTCACTGCGCCTGTCTCGCCCGGATAGTTAACGTCTATCACTTCTTTCATCAGAGCTTCACGTGCCGGCAAAAAAGCCAGGTGCATGGCCGATTGGGAAGCCTCCAGCGCGATTTTTGCCACTTCCGAAGCAAGCATTGCCCCTTGAGCCGCCGCCGGGACAACTTGGGCGGCAGAGTTTACTACTGCTGCACCGACATACCCGCTCAACGCGTAACACAGAGGAGCGTATTTCCCCAAGGCCAGGGCAACCGGTACGGAATAAATCGTATAGCAACCGAGCGGTGGTACCGCATCCACGTGCGCTTGCGAATATTGTATCCAGGACGACATGCTGACCATCTGCGCGATCGTCACCTCGTTGGCCATCATGGCGCGGTTGGTGTAGGCATCAAAGTTCAAAGCACGCGCATGCATGACGCCGGCGCTATACGCTACTGCGTCGGCAGTGTTGACCAACTTGGTCTTCTCACTCGACAACTGGCCGACGTTGAAGAGAAAAAAGAGCGATGCCAGCCCGCCAAGCGAGACGAAAATTCCATAAATTAACGCCTGCCCGCTTTGTTTTGCGAACGGCAGGAAGTGAGAAGAGGTGGATTGACGCATGAGAGAACGGGGATACCGAGAAAGAGAATTAAGCTACAACAGAAAGCAAGGAAATCTACCGCTGAAAGCGGCAAATTTCCTTACAATAAAAATTTATTGCTTACCCGTTTCAGCTTGAGCACCGAACGTGGACAGGCTATTTTTGGCAGTATTTTTTGCTGCCGCTTCTGCTTTTCCAGCTGCAGTTCCCGCCTGAGCAATTGCTGTTGATCCGTCTTTTCCCGCCACTTCCATGGCAATACCAGACATTTGATTACGTATTGTTGCGCCAAACAATTGTGTCACCGCGATTGCGGCAACCGCAATCAAAGCAACAATAATGATGTATTCGGTCATGCCCTGACCGTATTGCTTAATGTTGAAGAAGTAATTACGCATGATCGCCTTTGTTATGAATATGTATATGAATCACAACTTTAACATTACAAAAGATTATCAACAATACTATTATTTACAATGTAACA
>CANIFC010000047.1 GCA_947466695.1 Oxalobacteraceae bacterium
TGAGTCGCAAGGGAAACTGTTGGGATAATGCGGTGATGGAACGCTTTTTTTTGAACCTGAAGATGGAACGTGTCTGGCGGCAGGATTACGCCAATCACAGCGAAGCGAGCAATGATGTCACTGACTATATCGTAGCCTTCTACAACAACATCCGGTTGCATTCTACGCTGGGAAATCTGCCACCCAATGTCTTTGAAGAAAAAATGGCAGATACAAAACAACCTATCTTGGTGTCCGAAAATACTTGACCACTACACAATTACTTTGTTGCCCTGCGCTGGCCAGGGCACAAGGGAATTTTACCGTCGGATAATGCTCCTCTGCCGATATCGGGTAAAAGGGCGTGTTGAGCCTGATTATTGTGGTGAACATCAATCAATCAGCCGGCAATGAGGCGAACACGCTTCATTCTTACAAGACAGAAACAGGCAGCGTCGTAGCAGGATGCACCGCCCTACCTACCGTTACGTCAGGACAACCGAGTACAATGAGGGTTCATTTACAACAGGGATAGACGGCGAAACCGTGTAATCCTCCTCTAGTGGACATATTAATTATTCTCGCGCTGATCATCGTCAATGGTATTTTTGCCATGTCGGAGATTGCGGTTCTTTCCTCAAAACGCATGCGTCTGCAGCGTTTATCTGAAGGCGGCAGCAGGGGCGCCACGGCAGCGCTGGAACTCTCTGACAGCCCCAGCCGGTTCCTCTCCACAGTGCAGGTTGGTATTACACTCATTGGTATTTTTAACGGTGCATTCGGTGAAGCCTCACTGGTCGCCCAATTGACGCCTGTGCTCGCCGGCGTTCCCCTGATCGGTCAGTTTCCACGTGAAATTGCACTTGCCATTGTCGTTATCGGTATTACTTTTTCTTCCCTGATTTTGGGTGAACTGCTGCCCAAGCGTATTGCCATGCAGTATCCGGAAACAGTGGCTTCCCTGATCGCTGCACCGATGCAATGGCTGTCGCGCTTGATGGGGCCGTTCGTCAGAGTTCTGTCCTTCACGACCGAAGCCTTATTGCGCTTGATGGGAATGCATCAGCCGAAAGACACTTCCGTCACCGAGGAAGAAATCACCGGCATGCTCAAGGAAGGTACCGATGCCGGCTTGTTTGAAAAAACCGAACATGACATCGTCTCGCGCGCCTTGCGTCTGGATGACCAGCGTATTGCCGCCCTGATGACCCCGCGCATGGACATTGACTTCATCAATATTGAAGATACGCTGGAAGTAAACCTGACGAAAATTGCCAACAGTCCATATAGCCGTTTTCCGGTATGTAAGGGAAACCTGTCGCATGTCATTGGCATTGTCCATGGTGGCAACCTGTTCGATCAGGCTATTTTGGGTAAATCCCTTGATTGCGTCGATATTGCCGCAGCGACCACGCCACCTCTGTTTGTTCCTGAGTCGGTCAGCGCCATGCAACTGCTTGAGGCACTCAAGCAAAACCGCGCCGAATTTGCCCTGGTAGTGAACGAATATGGTGAAATTGAAGGAATCGTCACCCTGAGCGACGTGCTTGGTGCGCTGGTTGGTGACGTCTCCGTGATCGACAATAATCAGGAAGCCGATGCGGTGCGCCGCGCCGACGGCTCGTGGCTGATAGACGGCGGCATTTCATTCGACCGCTTCCGCGAGTTGCTTGAAACCGAGGTCGAGTTTCCCGAAGAGGTTTCGCGCACTTACCATACACTGGCGGGATTTGTCCTGACCAGATTTGGCTATATCCCGAAAGCATCGGAATATTTCGAATGGGAAAATTTCCGCATCGAGGTTGTTGATATGGACCGCAACCGGATTGATCGCCTCCTCGTTTCCATTATCCCGCCAACCGAAGCTTCCTGAACCGCGCTGATTTCGGCCTGGCCTGATGAAAGTGATTGCTTCCTCACAGAAAAGTAGGACAAGTATCGATCCGGCAGGAGCACGCCAGCGACGCGGCTAGCGTGTGGCGTGACACCCTTCCTGCCAAAAAAATGCCGTAACTACACGGCTGACCTTACATTCCGATCAATCGCCGGGCTGGCCGACTCGTCACAGATTCAGCGTGGTTATCGATCTTGAACACGCTCACCAGTCCATATAATCCCTTGGCCTGCTCTTGCAATGCTTCAGCTGCTGCTGCGGCCTGTTCGACCAGGGCCGCGTTCTGCTGCGTCACTTCATCCATTTCGGTAATGGCAATATTGATCTGACTGATTCCTGATGTTTGCTCCTGGCTGGCGGCAGTAATCTCGCTGATGACTTCGGAAACCCGCTTGACGCTGAGCACCACTTCCGCCATGGTCACTCCGGCTTGGTCCACCAGCATGCTGCCGGCATTGACCCTGGAGAGAGAATCATCGATGAGTGTCTTGATTTCCTTGGCTGCGCTGGCACTGCGCTGCGCCAGGTTACGCACTTCGGATGCCACGACCGCAAAACCGCGGCCTTGCTCACCGGCACGGGCCGCTTCAACGGCCGCGTTCAAGGCCAGAATATTGGTCTGAAATGCGATGCCATCAATAACGCTGATAATGTCGACGATCTTTTTAGCCGAAGCGTTGATCGAACCCATCGTGTCAATCACTTCCCTGACAGTACTACCGCCCTGGACCGCAATCTGTGAGGCGGACAACGCCAGTTGATTGGCATGCCGCGCATTATCGGCATTTTGCCTGACGGTCGAGGTGAGCTGCTCCATGGAAGACGCGGTCTCTTCCAGAGAGCTGGCCTGCTCTTCCGTGCGCGAGGACAGATCGAGATTACCAGAGGCAATCTGGGCCGAGGCCGTTGCAATGGCCTCGGTGCTTCCGCGCACCTGGCCGACAATATTGGCAAGACTGTCACGCATGGTCATGATCGCAAAAACCACACTCGACTGATCGTGCGTCCCGGTGGCGATCGCGCCATTGAGGTCGCCGCTGGCGATGGTGCCGGCCATCAGGATCAGCTCAGAAGGCTCACCACCAAGTTGCCTGAGCACTGAGCGGGTGATGAACACACTCACCACCAAACCCAGGATAAACGCAATCAGACTTCCGGCCAGCAGAATATTCGTGATCCGGGCAACGGAAGTCACTGCCACGTCATAGTCCTTTTCATTATTTAATTTTTGTAAATTGATGAAGGCATTGAGGTTATCCATCCACCGGACGTTAGCGGGAGATGCCACGTTTAACAAAAATTTGGTGGCCTCTGCCCTGTTGGTCGATTCCATCTCTAAAAATTGATCATTGGCAGCTCTGGCGATGACTTGCTCAGCCTTGATCTCGCCCAGTATTTTTTTTCCTTCTGCATTCAAGGGCATTTTTTCCAGCGTGGTCAAGACTTCGTTGTACTTGGCCCGGGCAATACCGATCTTTTTTTTCTCGATCTCAAAAAGTGCCTTGTCCTCCAGTAATGCCAGCGTACGCGTCACGCGAGTGACCTTATGCACGGCGTCAGCCATCTCGATAGTGAGTTGCGTTTTTACATCATTGATCTTGACCACGTTCTCCAGCGCATTTTGGCTCTGTTTCATGCCATAGATGCCCAGGCCTGCAATTGCGATTAAAAACACTAATAACAAGCCGTATCCAAGTGCAATACGGGTACCCAATTTCAGCTCATTGAAGTTCATAAAATTTCCATGTTGAGCCAGCATTTACAACCTGAACTGGCGATTAAGTGAACAGCGCAAAAAAATGCACCGTCATTTGCTCGTTAATAAAATGACTAATTTTTTTCTTTGATCAATCTTTTTGTTACATTAAGACAAGATTTTACAGACTTTTTGTATTTTTTGAATTCATCTCATTGGCAAGGGTCTTGAGCGCACCAAAGACGGCAAGTGGCCAGTCTGTCCGGCACCTGCCGCGCGGTGTGGGAGAACCATTTTTTCACTCCGGCACTACCTGAAATATAAAAATCCGGGAAGGGGAACATACAAGATAGCAGCGGCGGCAACTAAGAAACTTTCTTTGTACCGGCAAAATCGGATGCATCATAACGTCGGATCGACTTGCGTTATTGTCGCAGCGATCATTGGCATAAATTGCACAAATTTATGCTATGGTTGAGCTATAAATAATAAAAAAATACCAAAAGTCCATGGCAGGTACTGGCACGAAGGTATAGTCTGATCTGGCAATGTCATACAGTAGACATTGCCGGCAAACTTATGTGCAGGTCCATTTTTGATATAAAAAACCTTCATCACGACGTTTTTTACAGGAGATTTCATCATGCATCAGCGTGCCCACTTTGTCCGTATGCAGGACGGCACCCCGGAGGACTGGCAAATTATTGCCGGGGAATTTATGCAATTCAGCAAAGGCTTGCCGGATCGCGTGATCAGGCACCTGCAATTGCTGGAAGGCGACTTTGGTGGTTTCCGCATCGACCGCTACACCCACTCATTACAAACCGCGACACGGGCACTGCGCGACGGCCGCGATGAAGAATATGTCTGCTGCGCCTTACTGCATGACATCGGCGACACGCTAGGCTCATTCAACCATCCCGATATTGCAGCGGCTATCCTCAAGCCCTTTGTCAGCGAAGAAAATCTCTGGATGGTGCAAAATCACGGAATATTCCAAGGCTATTATTTCTTTCATCATCTGGGTATGGACCAGAACATGCGCGAACAATTTCGCGACAATCCGAACTTTGAACGCACCGCTGAATTTTGCGAATTGTACGACAGCCCCTCTTTTGATCCTCACACAGAAACCTTCCCCGTAGTGGAATTTGAGCCGATGCTGCGCAAGCTGTTTTCTCAGCCGAAAAAGACCATCTACCAAATGGCGGTTACTGAATAAACAAACGCATAGACACCGATCAATTATTCTTATAAAAATGGAGACACAATGGAAACAGGCTTGAATATTCCTTCAGTAAAAAATCTGGTGAGTGCGGAAGAGTGGCAGGTCAGGGTTGACCTGGCCGCCTGTTATCGTCTGGTGGCAATGTATGGCTGGAGCGACCTGGTGTTTACCCACATCAGCGCCCGCATTCCCGGGCCCGAGCATCATTTCCTGATTAATCCGTATGGCCTGATGTTTGATGAGATCAATGCCTCTTCCCTGGTCAAGGTGGACCAGCAGTGCAACAAGCTGCTTGAGTCACCGTTTCCGGTCAACCCTGCCGGCTTCGTCATTCACAGTGCCGTGCATGAGGTACGCGACGACGCGCAGTGTGTGATGCACACGCATACCCGGGCCGGCGTCGCGGTCAGTGCACAAAAATGTGGCATATTGCCGATCTCGCAGCAATCCACTTTTGTCCTTGGCTCGCTGGCGTATCACGACTATGAAGGCGTAGCTTTCCGTGAGGATGAAAAACCACGTCTGCAAGCCGATTTGGGTCATGCCAATTTTTTGATGCTGCGCAACCACGGCCTGCTGGTGGCCGGCAAGAGCATTGCCGATGCGTTTCTCTCGATGTACACCTTTGAAATGACCTGTCAGATCCAGCTCGGGGCGCAGGCTGGCGGTGAGCTGATACACGTCAATCCGGCGATCGTTGCCGGCGTCGCCGAAGCGATGCGCGTGCAGACAGGTGGCATGGGCGGCGCGTTCGCCTGGCCAGCCCTGATCCGCAAGCTCGACCGCATCGATGAAAGCTACAAGCTGTGAGCGCATCATGAGCCCGCACCCGCCACGCAAGGTCATCATCATTACCGGTAGTTCCGATGGCATCGGTGCGGAAATGGCACGCCAGCTGGCGCGCAGCGGCGGTGCCGGCCTGGCGCTGGTACTGGCGGCGCGCAATGAGGCCATGTTGCAAACGGTTGCCACCGAATGCGCCAGCCATGGCTGCGCCACGCTGGTGGTGCCTACCGATGTCGCACAAGAGGCGCAATGCCGCGCCCTGATTGATGCCACCATCGCGCAATTTGGCCGCATCGACGCACTGATCAATAACGCCGGAAAATCAGCCCAGGCCCTGTTTGAGGACGTCGATAACCTGGCCTGGTATGAGGAGCTGATGCGCATCAATTTCTGGGGCAGCCTGTGGTGTACCCATGCCGCTTTACCGCACCTGAAGGCCGCGCGTGGCAGCATCGTCGCAGTATCTTCGCTGGCGGGACTGATCGGTGTACCCGGCCGTACCGCCTATAGCGCCAGCAAGTTTGCCATGGCAGGATTTTTTGAATGCCTGCGGGCTGAACTCAAAGAGGCTGGCGTATCGGTCACGCTGGCTTATCCGGGTGTGGTGGCGACGCAAATTCGCTATCGCGGCTATAACGCGGCCGGTGATGCCGCCGGCAGCAGCGGACTGAAAGAAGACGATGCCATGTCGGTCGAAGAATGTGCCGGCCTGATCATCGGTGGCATGCAACAGCGCCAGCGCGAAGTCGTCATGTCGGCCAAAGGCAAACTGGGGCGCTGGCTCAAGCTGCTTGCCCCGGGGCTGGTGGAAAAAATGGCGATGGCGGCCTTAAAAAAAGAAGTCCAGCCGCGTTGAAAAAGCGGGAGAGGATAAGCGGCATAAAAGCGCTCGCTATCGTAAGTTATACAGATTTTGAATATTAATTATCGTTAATATTGATTTTACTTATAATTTCATTGTGACTATGATGCGTCTTATTCGTTCCCGATAGAAATAAAATCATGTTAAACGCCATCATCGCAGTGCAAATATTACTCACGTTCGCCCTCGCTTGCGTTGCCCTGATTTCAGTGCTGATCAATAAGGACGAGGCCTAGTTTTTTCTTTTTTCGGCGACCCAGGTACCATAAAGCGCCGTGACCATGCTGCCGGCAAACACCGCTTCCAGACAGCCTCAGACTCAATTGTGCAGGCAGTCCAGCCGTATGTCGGCATACCAGGATTTTGCCTTCTCTCCGGTGTTGTCAGTATCCGTCATGACCGAAACACCGGTGATGTTGCCCGGTTCGGAGCCGAAGGCGCGCCGGTAATCGTCGGCAATACGGCGCTGCATCATCTGCCATTGGCCGAGTCCGGCACTGCCTGAGGCGACTACCAGCATTTTTACCTGACTGGTATGAGCAGAAGAAATAATGCTTTCCAGCGCCACTTGCTCGCTCCAGATGTACATCAGGGTGGCAAACGGCAGTTCAACACCAGAAATGGCTTTCGACATTTTCAGGCGAAACTGCTCGGTTTCAGACAGGCGGGAACGGTCACCGTCAAACGAGATCATGACCCTCACCGGGGCATCTTCGTGGCGCTGGTCACGGTTGTCGGCACCGGATATCAGTGATTCGGTCTTCCAGCGCCACTGCAAACTCACCAGTCCCGCCAGCGGCGCCTTGAATTGCACTGCATACAGCGAAGCGGAGTCATCCGCGACTGCCTTGAGCACCTTGCGATTACCCTCTTGCTCGATGCTGTAACGCGTGTCATGTTTGAACGCCGAAAGTGGAACATGCACCCATGCGGCGGCATGCCGGGTAAAATCAAGCGCCTGCGACTGACAGCCGGCAGCCTCGGGGAGGTCTGCCGCCAGAACGGTCAATGGTAAAGGCAGCGCGAGCAACAAAGCGCAGGAAATACGGACTCTCAAGATCATCATGGAATTTTTCTTATTGTTGCCGGATATGAAATAGGATTTTACATTTTTACTGCCGTCTTGGTGAAACCCGGATGAACGCCTGGCGTCAATGACCGGCTAGTCAAACGCAAGGTGGCATAATGCGAGCTTGAAGACGCTGTAAATTGCTTTATTTCACTTATTTTTTCACTTATTTTTACTAGGAAATCCCGCCATGGCCGGTGCTACTTTACTCACCTTATTTGATGACATCGCCAGCGTGCTCGATGATGTCGCCACCATGACGAACATGGCGGCAAAAAAAACAGCGGGCGTTCTTGGTGACGACCTTGCACTCAATGCGGAACAGGTCAGTGGCGTACGGGCCAGCCGTGAATTACCGGTGGTGTGGGCAGTGGCGGTCGGCTCACTAAAAAATAAAGTTATCCTGGTACCGGTCGCACTGGCCTTGAGTGCCTTTGCGCCGATGCTCATCACCCCGCTGCTGATGCTCGGCGGTGCCTATCTGTGCTATGAGGGATTTGAAAAGCTGGCACACAAATTTTTACCGGGCGAGACGCACGATAAAGAGAACCACGGCAAGCTTGTGCAGGCACTGGTCCGTAGCGACGTCGATATCGTGGCGTTTGAAAAAGAGAAGATCAAAGGCGCGATCCGTACCGATTTTGTCCTGAGCGGCGAAATCATCATCATTACCCTCGGTACCGTGGCGGGGGCGGCGTTTACCTCCCAGGTGGCAGTGCTCAGTGCGATTGCCCTCATCATGACGGTCGGCGTCTATGGCCTGGTCGGCCTGATCGTCAAGCTCGATGATATCGGTTTGTACCTGAAACAAAAGAAAGGCAGCGCCTCACTACGCTTTCTGCGCGAGGGCACCGGCAATACCTTGCTCGCTTTCGCTCCGAGGCTGATGCGCGCGCTCACCGTCATCGGCACAATTGCCATGTTCATGGTCGGCGGCGGCATCCTGACCCACGGCATTCCGGTTGTGCATCACCTCATTGAAACAAGCACGCAGGCTGCTGCCACACTGGCAGGAATCGGCCCGGTGATGCCAGCCATATTGCCCACCGTGCTCAATGCCATCGGTGGCGTCATTGCCGGTGCGATCGTGTTAGGGGTAGTGAGTGTTTTACAAAAACTCTATGCCCTGGTCAGGCCGGCGGTGCAGACCAAATAAGCGCCACAGTAAGCTCAGGTGAAACGTCCTGCAAGGCCTTAATCTGCGCCGATCAGGACTTTCACATGCGCGGCGACGCTGCGCGCCAGCGCTGACAACTCATAGCCGCCTTCCAGGCATGACACGATGCGCCCCTGCGCATAGGTGTCCGCCAGCTGGACAATCTGTTTGGTGACCCAGGCGTAATCGTCCTCGACCAGGCCGAGGTTGCCCATGTCATCTTCACGGTGACCGTCAAACCCGGCAGAAATAAAAATCATCTGCGGCTTGAATTTTTCCAGCGCCGGAATCCAGGTCTCACTCACTGAAGTGCGGAAGGCATCGCCACCGGAACGGCTGGGCAAGCCGACATTGACCATGTTGGCGCCCATGGGTACGCTACCGGAAAACGGAAAGATGCCCTCCTCGAAAGTGGAGCACATCAGGACGCGCTGGTCTTCGTGCAGAATGTTTTCGCTGCCGTTACCGTGATGGACATCAAAGTCAATCAGGGCGACACGCTTGAGACCATGCACGTTCAGGGCATGACGAATGCCAACCACCACATTATTGAAGAAACAAAAGCCGCCGGCGGAGGCACGTCCGGCATGATGCCCGGGCGGGCGGATGTTACAAAAGGCGACGCGGGCGTCACCCTGCAGCACCAGGTCGGTGGCGAGCACCGCTGCGCCGGAAGCACGCCTTGCGGCCTGAAAGGTAAAGGGATTCATGCGCGTATCGGGGTCGACCTGCACGTAGCCCGATTCGGGCCGGTGGGCCGCCACATCATGCACGTAGAGTGCCGAATGTGCCTGCTCAAGCTGCTGCTGGGAAGCGAGCGGGGCTTCATGGCATTGCATGTGATCTAGCAAACCCGTGATGAGCAGCTGATCACGAATGGCGCCGAGCCGTTCGGAACATTCTGGATGGTCCGCGCCCATTTCGTGCTTCAGGCAATCGGGATGGGTAATGTAAGCTGCCAGCAAAGGACTCTCCACAAAAAACAACAACCTCTATTGTTACGCCAAACCCCTCTAAAACCTTGCGAATTCACAACACAATAATACGATGACACCAATTTACAACAAAATCAGGAGACGCAGGCCGCCTGACTTTGTTTCTGCCGGCGCTCGCCGCAAGCGGCTGGTGCCAGGACAAGCACAGTGGTGCTTACACCTTTTTCAGGAAGCAGGCCTTGAGCATGAAACTGCCGGCATCCATCTTGCAGTCGACTTCATGATCACCGCCACCGAGACGGATACTTTTGACCTTGGAACCCATCTTGAGGGTAATGGATGATCCCTTGACTTTCAGGTCCTTGATCAACACCACAGCGTCGCCATCGGACAAGACGTTACCCAGGGCGTCCTTGACGACCCTGTCGTCGCTCTCGGCAACAGCGGCGGCGGCAACCATCGGCCATTCATGACCACAATCGGCGCAGACATAATTTTCACCGTCAGGGTAGGTGTTTTCCATGGAACAGACCGGGCAAGCGGGTAAGGTAGACATGATTTCTTTCAATAAGCGTTGATTGCTAAGTCCGCCAGTATAACCGACCACGTCCCTCAACCCAATAATTGCGCCTTTTTTGGACATGAATACTATGAACATTCTATTTATTTTTAAAAATAATGCTCAACAAATTAAATGTGCTTTTTACGCACATGCTAAATTATGTCCCCACGACATGAGCTACGCAGCTGAGGGAACCGTCGTCCGGCGATCAAGGAGTAATTTTTCTGCTCACTGATTTGTCTGCTATCGCTTTTCAAAAGCATTCAAGCAAGTTTCCAGACAGGTTTTTAACTATCGGCTTAAATGCCGTTTTAATAATCTTTTAACGAAAAAATAATTTATTAAGCCTTAACTAATTAATTTTTCATTAACTACAGTAAGATTTAGCAGAACAGGTTTTCATGCGTCCACTCTGTTGCCATGCTGCACCCGTCAGCTTGCCAGCCGAACTGACGGTGTGATGATTTCTTCCATTCAATGACGTAAAAACAGCTAGACGTAGTAATGCAGTAAACTCTACAGTGAAATTATCAGCAAGAATCACGGCTGTACGGACGCAAGCTGCAATCATCAAGATCGCGCTCGCATAGTCCCTATTTTTAGAAAGCGTATTTTTGTTTTTCTCAAAAATTTTTTCGCTACAAACACTTCATCCTGAACTACCCAGACAAGGAGCAACGAATGATCACCCTTAACGTTAATGGTCGCGACATGCAAGTCGACGCTGACCCGTCCACCCCGATCCTGTGGGCACTGCGTGACAACCTCAACATGACCGGTACCAAATTTGGCTGCGGTGCCGCCCTGTGCGGTGCCTGTACCGTCATCATGAACGGCGCTGCCATCCGTTCCTGCGTGACGCCTATCTCCAGCGCTGCCGGGCAAAAGATCACCACTATCGAAGCGATGGAAACGGACGTCGTCGGCAAGGCCCTGCAGGATGCATGGGTACGTCACGACGTCCCGCAATGCGGCTACTGCCAGAGCGGACAGGTCATGAGCGCCACCGCCTTGCTACGCACCAACAAGAAGCCCAGCGACGCCGATATTGATGGCGCCATGAGTGGCAACATCTGCCGCTGCGGCACCTACCAGCGAGTCCGAGCAGCTATCAAGGACGCGGCTAAAACTTTGGTATAAGGAGAACACCATGCGTACAGAATGGATCAATCAACAGGCACTCACCGATGCCAATTTTTCACGCACACCGGCAGCCGGTGTGACTCGACGTCATTTCATGCAAGCCGGCGCAGTTGCCGGCGGCGGTCTGGTGCTGGGCTTCTTCATGCCCGGCGCCAACAGGTTTGCCCGCGCCGCCGATGCCAAGCCAAGTTTCGCCCCCAACGCTTTCCTGCGTATTGCACCAGACAATACGGTGACCGTCGCGGTCAACCGGCTTGAATTTGGCCAGGGCGTCCATACCAGCCTGCCGATGCTGATCGCTGAAGAGCTCGATGCCGACTGGTCGCAGATCCGCGCCGAACTGGCACCGGCAGCCGAGGTCTACAAAGACCCTGCTTTTGGCATGCAGATGACGGGCGGCTCAGGGTCGATCAACCACTCGTTCATGCAATACCGCGAAATCGGCGCCAAGGCGCGCGCCATGCTCGTTGCCGCTGCCGCTGAACAATGGAAAGTCAAGCCGGAACAATGCAAGACTAGCCGCGGTATGGTACTTGGCCCCGCTGGCCAGAAAGCCAGTTACGGTTCGCTCGCTGACCGTGCCATGCAGCAGCCGGTACCGGCTACGGTCTCCCTCAAGGACCCGAAAAATTTCCGCTTCATCGGTAAGCCAACCAAACGCCTTGACACCCTCGCCAAATCAAACGGCAAGCAAGTGTTCGGTATCGATTTCAGCCTGCCCGGCATGGTCGTTGCCGTCGTCCTGCATCCACCTGTCTTTGGTGCGAAAGTAGCGCAGCTTGACGCCAGCAAGGCAAAAGAGATCAAGGGCGTGATTGACGTCTTTGAAGTGGCGCTCGACCGCGGCGCCCGCGGCGTTGCCGTCGTCGCCACTGGCTACTGGCCAGCCAAGCAGGGCCGCGATGCGCTGGTCGTTCAGTGGGACAGCAGCGCAGTAGAAAAAGTGAGCAGCGTACAGCAGCTCAGCGAGTACAAGGCACTGGCCAAGACTGCCGGTATCTCTGTCAAAAAAGCCGATATCAGCAAACTGGCCGATGCACCGCAAAAGATCTCTGCCGTCTACGAGTTTCCTTATCTCGCACATGCCCCGATGGAACCGCTCAACTGCGTCGTCGATCTCAAGGCAGACCGCTGCACCGTCTGGGCCGGCTCGCAATTCCAGACCGCCGATCAGGCTGCAGTGGCTGCCACAGCCGGCTTGAAACTGGAAAACGTGACCTTCAATACCATGATGGCAGGCGGTGGCTTTGGTCGCCGGGCAGTGCCGACTTCCGACTATATCGTCGAGGCGGTCAATGTCGCCAAGGCCTATCGTGCCTCCGGTAAGGAAACCCCGTTAAAAGTCATCTGGAGCCGTGAAGATGATATCCGTGGCGGTTACTACCGTCCTTCACACGTGCATCAGGCCGACCTGGGCTTCGATGCCAAGGGCAATCTCGTTGCCTGGAATCATGCCATCGTCGGCCAGTCCATCATGGCCGGTACCATGATGGAACCCATGATGATCAAGAATGGCGTCGACGGCACGATGGTGGAAGGCATGGGCGAACCCTACGACATTCCGCTCAATCTGACGGCCCACAGTGTCAAGGCCAACGTCCCTGTCTTATGGTGGCGCTCGGTTGGCTCGACCCATACGGCGTTCGTCATGGAAACCCTGATCGATGAGGCCGCCCACATGGCCAAGATGGATCCGGTAGCGTATCGCAAGCAACTCATTGGCGACAAGCATCCGCGTCATCTGGCTGCACTCAATCTGGCAGTGGCCAAGTCCGGCTACGGCAAGACCGCGCTGCCAAAAGGCCGGGCCTGGGGCGTTGCTCTGCACGAATCGTTCAATTCAGTCGTGGTCTACGTGGTGCAGGCATCCGTGGTCGACGGTGTACCGAAGCTGCATAAGGTTACCGCTGGCGTGCATTGCAACCTCGCCGTTAATCCACTGACGATCGAGGCACAGGTGCAGGGCGCGGTATTGATGGCACTCGGAACCACCTTGCCAGGCGCGGCCATTACCTTGAAAGACGGCGTCGTTGAACAGCAAAATTACAGCGACTACACCGTTGCCAGAATAGGTGATATGCCAGTGGTTGATGTGCATATCGTCGCCTCTGCCGATGCCCCGACCGGCATGGGTGAACCGGGCCTGCCACCATTGGCACCGGCGTTTGCCAATGCCCTCTTTACGCTCACCGGAAAACGCCTGCGCAAGCTGCCGTTTGACCTGGCTAATGCATAAATTGGTCAGCGGAAAAAGAAGGTAACAAGCAGGTAATTGTCGGCATTGCCGGCATTGCCGGCGATACTATAAAGGACGGCTACGGTGTAATTAACAACACCGTAGCCGTCCTTTTTTTGAAGCGCAATCAATCAACGTTCTGCGCTAATCGCAAGCTGGAAGAATTTCGATCGCGCCGCGTCTATTGGAAGCGTTTTATCCCGATGCGTCATGTCAAAAGTACTGTGAGAAGTACTGTAAAAAGTACTGTCAAAAGTTCTATGAAAAAATACCGGACAACGGATCAATTCAAAAAGTACTGACCACCGCTTCATCGTCTTTTTTCATCAAGTCGCTATGCACCTTGGCGTAATCACGTGACATATTTTCCGCTCTCAA
>CANIFC010000048.1 GCA_947466695.1 Oxalobacteraceae bacterium
CATCTTCCCGCTGGTTGGTACGGGAGGCAATGAATTCATTGATCAGATAACCTTCCGATCCCATGATTTCTACGCCATCATAGCCAGCGTACTGTGCCAGCCTGGCGCAGCGGACGAAATCAGAGATCGTTTCTTCAACTTCCTCCGTTGTCAATGCATGTGGGACAAAGGGATTAATCGGCGCCTGTACGGCGCTTGGCGCGACCAGTGAAGGCTGGTAGGAATAACGTCCGAAATGCAGGATTTGCATGGCGATCCTGCCGCCCTCCTCATGCACCGCAGCAGTGACGATCTTGTGATGTTCCGCCTCAGCCTCAGTGGTGAGCATGGCCCCGCCCTTCATTGGCCGCGCCCGTTCGTTCGGAGCGATACCGCCAGTGACAATCAGGGCGACACCACCACGGGCACGCTCTGCGTAAAAAGCGGCCATTCTTGCAAAGCCGTTCTCGACCTCCTCCAGGCCAACGTGCATGGAGCCCATCAGCAAGCGGTTAGGGAGTGTCGTGAAGCCTAGATCAAGCGGTTTGCTCAGGTGGGGATAAGGTGACATAAGGTTTCCTGGTTAGGCAACTGGCGGTAAGCACCGGCAACAGACCGGCAACGAGTATTTAAAACTATAACGACTATGAGTTGTTTATGCAATCAGTTGCATATAAAATGCAAGGAAACATCCTTCATTTTTTATTTCTCGCTATGTCCCTGCAACACGCCCTTCTCACTTCACTCATTGAAAAATCTTCGTCAGGTTACGAACTGGCACGACGGTTTGATAAATCCATTGCCTATTTCTGGCATGCTACACACCAGCAGATCTACCGTGAACTGGCGCGCATGGAGCAGCAGGAATGGGTAACATCGAGCATCGTCGCCGGAGGACGGGCAGGAAAGCGACTCTTTGAAGTGCAACCGGCAGGACGGGAAGAGTTACGGCGCTGGGCCAGTGAGGCTGGCGAACCGGGTGAATTACGTGACGAGATGATGCTCAAGCTACGCGCTGACGCCGCCATCGGTCCGCTTGGACTAAGCGACGAAATTACCCGCCGCCTGCAGTTGCACGAAATAAAACTTCGCAACTACCGGGAAATCGAGGCAAGCGATTTTAGTGAGGCGAAACCTTCGAGGGAAACGCAAATCCGTTACCTGATACTGAAGGCCGGAATTGCGTTCGAGGAAGGTCGTATCACCTGGTCGCAGGATGCCTTGGCCACCCTGTCCCGGATGCAATGAGAACGTGATAGAGTTGTGTGGGCTTAGGTGGGTTTGTATTGATAACCTACGGGCACCGCAGTCAGGGCTTCGCGGCCTTCCCTGCTTTTGATACAGCAGTCACTTTCTTGGGTGCCGCTTTGGCTTTGGCAGGACTTTTGACCGGAGCACTTGTTTTACTTACCGGCTTTACAACGGCCTGGCCAAGCGGCTTTTCATTGGCAGCTCCGTTCTTCGTGTTGCTTGCTGTCGATTTCGCCTTGCTTGCAGCCGCATCCGGAGATTTTTCCTGACCCGCTTTTGATGCTCCCGGGCTCGCAGCCGCAGCGATTGTTTTTTCAGTCTCCATCACCGTACTGACGGCCTGCTTGAACTGGTCCTGTAACATATTCCACAGGGAAGCTGAATTGGCGAATGGCGACATTAATTCAGGCTTGCTCTCCGTTATCGCAGGCTGCTCTTTTTGACCTGGCTCAGGTGCAGCCTGAGATGCCGGTGCTGGCTGAGTGGCTGCTTCAGACGAAGGCATTGGCCACTGTGTATTATTTTCTTTTTTATCTGCTACCGGCACTGAGCCCGCGGCTGCAGCGGCGGCTGCACTGACACTATTGATCTGCTGGGCAAAACTCTCACCCATCGCCGTCAAGGTAGCGAGCGTTGCGCGCTGGACTTCAAGCGCTTGTATCGTTCCTTTCAACATGGTCATATTGACGTTCAACCAGGATTCAACGGTCTTCAAATCAGTAATTTTCTTATCCAGTTCATCGACCGAAATCGTTGGCGTAGCCATCCCGGGCACATTCATTCCACCCCACAAATTTTTGACAAAATTAAGAGGATCATTCATCAAGCCCATACCGGAATTGTCATTGCTTTGAAAAAGGGAACTCATGTTGTTGCTCCTTAAAATATAAATAGTAAAAAATCTCCGCCTACACTGAACTTGCCCGCAACCTTTCAGCACGATCAACACAACAAAAAATCAATTCAATCTTGTCATCTTGCATGAGCTTGGCAATGCCGTCAATCCAGACGCAAAACGTCGTTCGGTCTTGAAGCCATAACCACTGCCTTCATTACCAAATTTCACTCCGGCACCACCCTTTTTTTGCATCACAGATACATACAAGGGTTGTATCAGCTGATGATCCAGAGCGCGCATGGTGGCGTCGTGAAAACTCGTGGAAAATGTGGCCGTCTCTAGCGCCTTGGCCACCGCACCGGCTTCGGTAGTACCCGCTTTTTCAATCGCATCCACCAGCATCGCGAGCATGATATGCAGGCGCATAAACACATAATCGTTTTGCGGATCAGGATAACGCTGGAGAAAACGCCGGAAAAAAGCATCACTGTCTTTACCTCCGGTATTGGGGTGCCATTCTGCAACCGCACGTACCTGACCGACGCCAGCATCACCAATGGCGGCAGGTGCGCCAAGGCTGTTCGCGTAAAAAGTATAAAACTTCAGCGCCATTCCCGCGTCTTTCGTCGCCTTGATCAGCAAGGTCAGATCGTTGCCCCAGTTTCCGGTGATCACCGTGTCAGCACCGCTGGCTTTTATTTTCGCAGCATAGGGAGCAAAATCCTTGATCTTGCCAATGGGATGCAGATCATCACCGACAATCTCGATATCAGGACGTTTTTGATGGAGCAGGGATCTCGCGGTTCTGCCGACCTGACGGCCGAAGCTATAATCCTGCCCTATCAGATAGACTTTTTTTGCGGCATGATCATCGCCGATGACATCAGTGAGGATATGCAAGCGCATATCGGCATTGGCATCAAAACGAAAATGCCAGTAACTGCAATTTTCATTCGTTAAAGCCGGATCTACCGCCGAATAATTCAAGAATAAAATCCGCCTATCAGGTACGCGCTGATTGTGCTTGTTAATTGCATCGGTCAGCGCCAGCGCGACCGCAGAACTATTCCCCTGCACCATAAAAGCGATACGCTGGTCAGCCAAACTTTTCAGGGCAGTAAGCGAATTTTCGACACTCTGTTTATTATCAAAAGTAGTCAAAGAAAGTGCATGCTGTCCGTCAGGCAAGCGGACACCTCCCGCCGCATTGATGTTCTCAATGGCAAATTGAAGATTACGCACCACCGCCTCGCCTGCATTGGCAAATGATCCGCTCAAGCCATCAATCATGCCGATACGAATAGGATCGAGCTTGGCCGCATTAACGGAACTGCCAGCGACAGCGCCACTGAAAAGTAAGCCAGCAAGCAACGCCACCTTTAGTTTTAACATTTCGTACCAATTTTTTTCAATTATTCACGGGCGCATTGTACTTGCCAAAATAGAACATCTCATCGCAGATCAAGAGCAGAAGGTTTACACTATCGCTATGAATTTAAACGAGCCATATTTGCCCTCCAAAAAACGTCGTCTCAGCGGCAAGAGCATTCTGGCAGCGATTGCGACCATACTGCTGCATGTCATATTACTTCAGACAACCGTATGGTATGACTGGCAGCCAACAAGGCGCCCGCGTAGCGAAACCAGTCTTGAGGTCACTTTTTACCCGCGTCCTCCAACACAGGTAAGCGCTGTCATAACGTCGCCAGCGGCATTGCCGGAGACCTCGACAGTCAAGCCGGACAGGAATGCAGGAGCCGCCAAAAAACCGCGTGTAAAAAAACCTGTAGCGCCCGCACCGGCTGATGCCGCTCCTGTTATCGCTAGCGAAAATCCCATTGAATCGGCCATCAGTGCAACCAGCACAAGTACCGGTGCATCCGGAGCCGCGACCATTAATGCAGAGGAGCTTGCAAGAACAACTCAATTTCTTGTTCAGGCCCCGCAAACCGGTAGTGAAGAAAGTGGTTTCGCAGTGCCGCCTGACCGGAAAAACCCGCCAGATCTTACCGTTATTCCACCACCATCAGTCAGACTCAACATGGCGCTGGTGCGTACAGATCCCACTTCTGGCAAGAACCCCGTGTATGGCGTGGGCGCGATAGACTGGAACTTCGACGGTAATCAATACAGCATGAGCATTGAGGCGGGAATAGATATCCTGATCACATCGATTAATCTCTATAAACTGACCAGTGAAGGTAGCGTCAACCAGTTTGGCATTGCGCCGGAACTGAGTACCGAAAGCAGATTACGACGCGCTAAAACGGCAACGCATTTTCATCAGGAGGAAAAAACCATTAGTTTTTCAGCCGCAACCTCTACTGTCAGCATGAATGACGGTGCGCAAGACAAGGCGAGCTTTTTGATGCAACTGGCAGGTATTGGCAACGCTGATCCAGGACAATTTACCCCGGGACGGGAGATCGCGATTCAGGTCGCAGAAGAAAGGGAAGCGAGCATATTTCAATTTCAAGTCTTGACCGAAGAGGAAATTACGACTAAGTTGGGAAAAATTCTTACCTGGCATCTGGTCCGTCAACCGCGCGCAGGAGCTTATAATTCACGCCTCGATATCTGGCTGGCACCGTCATTGGGCTGGTATCCGGTGCAAATTCAAAACACCGAAAGTAATGGCACGGTAACGACTCAGACCGTCACCAAAATTCTTCAAAAAAATAATAGTTAAGGAAAAATATGATTATTCCGGTCTCCCGGCTGACCCGACTTTGTCTGTTGAGTAGCTTCGTCATGAGCACAATTGTGCACGCCGAAAGCAGCATGAATATTGCGCCCTCGGTTGAATTGCAGTACACAATTAAAGCCACGCAAAAAGGTATTCCTGTCAGCGGTGAAGCGAAGGTGAAATGGCTGGTCAGCGGACAAAAAAATACATTGAAATACAGTGTCACGACGGAAACGCACGTCATGCTGTTTGGTAAAATTCTCGAGGCTAACAGCTTTGGCAGCATCAATGGCAAAGGCTTGGCACCAGACCTGTATGTTGAAAAACGTTTCGGTAAAGCAGAAAGCAAGACGACTTTTGACCATGCGACCAACACGATCCGGTTCACCGATTCCAGCGCCAGTTATCCGATTAAAGGGAGCGAACAAGACCGCACCAGCGCGACCTGGCAACTGGTAACGCTGGCACGGGCAGCGGAAAATTCATTTAAGCCGGGTACTCAATTGACGATGTTCGTTGCAGGCAAACGTGATGCCGAGCCGTGGACGTTTACGGTCACAGGAACAGAGAACCTCAACACTGCCATCGGAGAATTTTCGGCAGTTCATCTGGTCAAGGCACCACCACCCGATTCAAAAGAGCAGCAACTGGAAATCTGGCTGGCACCCAAGCTGGAATGGTACCCGGTACGCATCAAGTTCAGTGACGGAGATGGCGATCAGATTGACCAGCTCATCACCGGCACAAGCAGTGCTGCCAGCGCTATCCGGACGCCGGACGCGGCCGGTGGCGATAAAATCAAAACAGCTGACTTAAGCCAATAATTTGCATTGCGTGGCCTTTAAAGCTTCAGTGTGAAGGTGGCCGGAGCGGCATTTTAAATCCTGTTATGCATTTACCTGCGCACGGATAGTCAAAAAAATCCGTGTCGCTGTCAACCATCTGAGTCTTTTTGGTTGACGACCAAGGCCTGATTTGAGTCCCGCACTTGGTGCGGGCAGTGACTGGTCAATACCCGCAGCAAGTATGGACTGAGTTTTTATTGAGTTTGAACTGAGTTTGGATTGTGCAGATTAAAACATAGCAGTAACGATGCATATTTCAGTACGTCATAATCGCTCGCTGGCGTGTTTGTTTATTTACACACCGCTGTACTGTCTCGTAACAGAAGAAGAGAGCGGCAGAAAGATCGAACGACAGAACAACGCCATTTCAACCAAGATGCCTAAAATAAAAATAGGGGAGTACCATCACTGAGGCATCCATCATGCACGCCCTTGCAGTACTTTCCAATAACCCCAATACACCCTACTCATCTTTCAAATATCAATGAACGCATCCAACGACAGTGCACTGGTTTTATTTAGCGGCGGACAAGATTCCACTACCTGCCTGGCATGGGCCCTGACTCACTTTGAGCATGTTGAAACCATCGGTTTCGATTATGGTCAGCGCCATGCCATTGAACTGAGCATGCGTCCCGGCCTGTTAACAAAAATGCGCGCATTTTCTGGCGAATGGCAAGCCAGGCTGGGCGAAGATCACATAATAGACCTGGGGCTGATCTCGCAACTGTCACATACCGCGATGACCGAGGACATAGAAATAACCATGCAGGAAAACGGCCTGCCCAACACCTTCGTACCGGGACGCAACCTGATGTTCATGATGGTGGCTGCCACACTGGCGTACCGGCGTGGCATCAATGTCCTGGTCGGCGGCATGTGCGAAACTGATTTTTCCGGCTATCCCGACTGTCGCGATGACAGCATGAAGGCCTTGCAGGTAGCCCTCAACCTTGGCATGGCGACCCGGCTCAGGCTTGAGACACCGCTCATGTGGATCAATAAAGCCCAGACCTGGCAACTGGCGCAGCAACTGGGAGGTGTCGCTTTAGTCGATCTGATCCGTGCCGATACACATACCTGCTATCTGGGTGAGCGCGGCACCCTGCATGCCTGGGGCCACGGCTGCGGAACCTGTCCGGCCTGCGCACTACGGGCGCGCGGTTATACACAATATGCAGCGGGACTATAAGCGTCCGTTGTAAGCCCGACGTTAGTTTTACCAGTTACACTGAAATGGAAACATCAGATCAGGCTCCCTCAATCTTTTCATTTTTTACTGTAATCACCCATGCTCATCGCCTTGCTCACCGACCTGCATGCCAATCGTGAGGCCGTTACTGCCTGCCTCGCACATGCCCAGGAACAAAGGGTCACCCGCTATGCTTTTCTGGGCGATCTGGTCGGCTATGGCAGCGATCCGGCCTGGGTGCTCGATACCGTCATGGAATATGCCAGTCAGGGAGCCTATGTCCTCATGGGGAATCATGATATTGCCTTGCTGCAGGATGAGCGCAAGGGCATGAATCTGCAGGCCTATCAGGTCATTGAATGGACCAGGACGCGACTGAGCGCAGAACACCTCGCCTTCATCCGTCAGCTGCCCTACCGGATTGAAGTAGACGATATGCTGTTGGTTCACGCGAATGCATGGGCACCTGAAAAATGGGAATATATTGATGGCATCATGGAGGCAACCCGCAGCATGCATGCCACCAAAGCGCACATTACTTTCTGCGGCCATGTCCATTTGCCGACCTTGTACCACATGACTCTCACTGGAAAAACCGGCGAATTTGTGCCAGTACCGGAACATAGTATCCCGCTCGGAAAACAACGTCGCTGGGTGGTTATTCCAGGCTCTGCAGGGCAGCCACGCGATGGTAATCCTGCCGCCTGCTACGCCACCTATGACACCGACACACTCGCCCTGACCTATTTCCGGATTCCCTACGATTACGAAACTACCGCTGAAAAAATTGTTGCAGCGGGCTTGCCAGCCAGCCTGGGACAACGCCTGATCAACGGAGAGTAAGGTGAAACACGCCGCTCACCCTAGTTTGCAAGCCGGAATGGAAATTGACGGCTACCGGCTGGAAGAAAAACTCCATACCGGGGGTATGGCGGCGCTATGGCGCATCACCGACCTGAAACTTCGTCACGAAAAAGATAGCGGAGGCGTAATCCCGTCCTTGATCATGAAACTGCCTTTGCTGTTTTCGAGTGAAGATCCGACCGCGATCGTGGCCTTTGAAGTCGAGCAGATGATCATGCCCAAACTCAAGGGCAAGCACGTCCCGCGCTATTTTGGTGCCGGCGATTTTGACACACAAGCCTACATCGTGATGGAGCGGATTGCCGGAGTGTCCTTGCGTGAGCGCTTCGATACCGCTCCCTTGCCGGTGGATGAAGTAGTCAGCATCGGCATCAGGATTGCCCACGCGCTGCAAGACCTGCACCGCCAGGACGTCATCCACCTTGACATCAAACCGAGCAACATCATGTTCCGTCCGGACGGCGACGTCGTGTTAATTGATTTTGGTCTGTCGCATCACGATAAACTTCCCGACTTGCTCGATGAAGAGTTTCGCCTGCCAATGGGTACCGGACCTTACATCTCGCCTGAACAGGTACTCGGGATACGCAACGAGCCACGCAGTGATTTATTTTCATTGGGTGTCTTGCTTTACCACCTGGCGACGGGAAAGCGTCCTTATGGGCACCCGACCTCGGTTTCCGGATTGAGAAAACGCCTTTACAACGATCCGGTTCCTCCGCGCAGCCACAATCAGGCAATCCCGAAATGGTTGCAGGAAGTTATCTTGCGCTGTCTTGAGGTCGAGCCCTCCGCGCGTTTCGATACCGCTGCACAACTCGCCTTTTCTTTACAGGATCCGGCGCAGATTGTGCTGACGGCAAGGGCAGAAAAGTTAGTGCAGGACGGGTTCATGACGACACTCAAACGGCGCTTCAGGGCCGCAGGTGCTGATCCGGTCATGCCATACAGCGTCGCAGAACACTTGTCTCAGGCACCCATTATCGTCGCGGCGCTGGACTTGAAAAATGCAACAGCCGGACTGGCCGATAATTTACGGCACAGCGTAAGACAGCTATTACAAGCTGAACCTGGCGCACGGTTAGCCTGTGTAACAATCCGCAAGACCCGCCGAATTGGTATGGATGAACCCATTGTCCAGCAAGGCGAAAATATCCATGTCAAACAGCTCATTGCACTAAAAGACTGGGCACGCACGCTTAATCTCAGTTCAGGACAAATCACGTTTCACGTACTTGAGGCCTACGATCCTGCCACTGCCATCATTGACTACGCCCGCACTAACCGGGTTGATCACATCATCATAGGCTCACGCGGCAGCTCCAGTATCCGGCGCTATCTGGGCAGCGTGTCGGCACAAGTCGTGGCCGAAGCGGAGTGTACCGTTACCGTCGTCAAGTCACCATACAAATAAAATCCGTATCCGCACTCTGCCGTTCAACGGCATGTCTCGGTTAGCCTGGTGGCGAGAAACTGGAGCATCACTGGCAGCACTTACATTTTCCACAGGTACAGTTATCAAAAGGCACGCAGCAGATCGACTGCCATTCTGGCGAGTTACCGCTGCAAGTTGACACAATGAGTTGGCGCAACGAGTTGGCGCAACTAGTTGGCGCAAGATAGAAGGATAAAATCGGCATAAAAAAACCTTCTTCTCAGTAAGAAAAGAAGGTTTTTATTTTGGCTCAGGCGCTTTTCAACTACTCTAGCGCCACTCCACCAGGGAAATTCCCAAACCCAGCTTGGTTTGCTTGAAATTATAATCAATCAGGCTTTCGCCGTAGCCACTGAACAATTGCAGATAGCCATGCACTCCAGTGCCAAGAGGGAACGCCCAGTCAAGCTGCATGGACCCGCGTGAATTGGCGCCACTGCGCAGGCTATGACGCGCCTGCAAGGTGAACACATGCCGCTGCATTGTATGCGTGAGTAGCACTTCACCGCGCCCGGCATAGTTTTCAATATCAGGATTATCATCGTTACCGATTTTTTCCTTGATCCGCCACCAGGGACGCAGACTCAGGCTCCAGTCCTCACGCTCCACGCCGATTTCCCCGATGATACGATTCCAGCTCCGCGATAGTGGCAGAGCCCGGCCATTTGACTGATGGTTCAGGCTGAGCGAAGCGATTCTTCCTTGCCAGCCAAAAATCTCATAAGGCGTATGAAACACCATCATCACTTCAGGCTCGTAATTGGTTTCGCGAAATGGCCTTGACAAGTCGGGAGAATAAATCTGCCAGCGTGAAGATTGCGTATATCCAGCCCACAGATTGGCGTCAAGTCCCATTGGATGTTCCCACACCTTGGCTTTGAGACTGATCTGAAATTTCGCTTCGGCAGCGCTCAATTGCGGCGCATTTGCCGGATCAAAATTGGCCGCAGGCAGCGACTGGGCACGATTAACGCTGCTGGTGTAAGTGATAGGCAGGATATACGTCGGCTTGTAGACCTTCGGCAAAAAAACTCCCGTTGACTTATTTGGATCAAGCTCCCAGCGATCAACCATGCCGGAACCAAGACGCTCAAGTTGAATTTTCTCATACTCGGCCTTTTGCGCTGTTTCCGCTGCGGCTTTATCCGCTGCCGTTACCTGAGGCAAATCCGCCACGATCACCGGAAGTTTGTTCGACTGGTCGTAGCAAGCCAGCCGCTCGCTATCGCCGGCGATTTTGCTGCACGCCATATCGGCAGCCATCGCTTGCGTGGATATAAGCAGTAAACCACCCCAGCACACTATGTTTTTCATTTAATCTCTCTACTTATTTTATGCACTTGGGCATTGACGATGATTGGAATAATATTGCCGCATTCTAACACTGTAATTTTTCTTATTTGCATCAAATTTGACATTTTAAATACTGTGGCGAATACACCAATTAAATTAATTTATTAACAACTAAAAATCAACTTAATTGGTTGGCTTGCCGATGAAAAAATTTTTTATTCAACCCGGACTCATTGCTTGCTGCCAGTCATGTTAATGTACATAAACATTCGACAATACAATGCATGATGTACATTTGCCCCATCGCATTTAAGGTGGCAATAACTAAATGGATAGCCCGGCCAAAATTATTAACCGTCTGGAGACAATGATGCCTGCAAGTAAAAAAATTAGTGCGAAAAAATTTCGCCTCATCACACGTAGCGATTTCGACGGCCTGGTGTGTGCCGTACTACTCAAGCATCTCGATCTCATCGACGAGATCCAGTTTGTCCATCCTAAAGACATGCAGGACGGCAAGGTCATCGTGACCGAAAATGATATCTCAACCAATCTTCCCTACGTCGAAGGGATACATCTGGCTTTCGATCACCATCTGTCAGAGACGTTGCGCAATGATGGCGTCAGATTCAACCATGTCATAGAGCCAGATGTCGCTTCGGCTGCCAGAGTTGTCTACAATTATTACGGCGGTCTCAATGCGTTCCCCGTCGCGTGGGACGAGATGATGGCAGCGGTAGATAAAGGTGACTCTGCACAATTTAGCCGGGAAGAAGTACTTCATCCGCAACGCTGGGACTTGTTAAACTTTCTCATGGATGCAAGGACAGGATTGGGACGATTCCGTGAATTCAGGATTTCCAACTACAACCTGATGATGGACCTGATCGATTTTTGTAAAAATCATGGCATTGATGACATCATGCAAATTCCTGATGTTAAGGAAAGGGTAGACCTGTATTTCGAACATGAGACAAAATGTAAGGAGCAAATCTTGCGTTGCGCCAATGTGCATAAAAATCTGGTCGTACTCGATTTACGCAAGGAAGACATTATTTACGCAGGCAACCGCTTCCTCATTTACGCCTTGTTCCCCGACACCAATATCTCTATTCACGCGCTGTCTGGCTTGAAAAATCAAAATACGGTCTTTGCTACCGGAAAATCCATTCTTAACCGAAGCTCAAAAACTAATATTGGTCCCCTGATGCTGGAGTATGGGGGAGGCGGCCATGAAAATGCGGGAACTTGCCAAGTTCAAAATAACGATGCCGAAATCGTCCTTACCACCTTGATTGCACGTATCAATGCAGATGGATAAGTTTTATTCGGCTATCAACCCGCTTTACAAATAAATCCGGCATTTTTTGCGGCTATTTTCTGAGTGCTTGTGGCGGTTTTTTTGCTATTGATAATGTGTTGCCATATGCTATATCCGGGAGGGTACCCGCAGTCTCGCCTGGAACCAATAGTGCATCGTGACTGGAATTTTGAAAGGCGTAATCTGGGTACCCGGCGCTACTGCAACACTCAGCTAATAATGTATAGCAACCCTGTCTCTTGTATTGAATCCGCCAATAAATGAAACAGCTGGGTAAAAGTAAAAAAGTGAAGATCATGGCCGTTACCTATATTGAAATCGCTCGCTGTGATCAATCCGATTTCCTCCGCCTCGACATGTACTTTATAGCTGCAGATGGTTTTTTGTTTGCGCCCTGAACGTGTCTTGAAGTGACAAATTCCCTCGGGCTCGTACACGCTACACTTTTATTTCACCGACTCGCCCCGGCTTGGACGACGCTGGTGCCGACAATGCCAATCTCGCCTTGCTTAAGATAAATTAAATCGATTAAGTGGGCCGTTAATCTCTACAACTCGCCTGACTTTTTATCACGCAAAAATCTGCATGCATGAATTCTCCTGAAGCAAGTCACCTATAAATAGCATGTGAATATGTAGTATTTTTGCCGCAAAGAAATGCATGCGGCTTCTCAAAATGATGAAATAAATTCATACTTAAGATGAAATTATATCTTTTCAAATCAGAACAGAGTAATTTTAAGAAAGTACTTTTCAAATTTTCAGACCGATCTATCCTTCGCCAGAGTATGAAACCTGCGGAACAGGTCAGGACAAAGATCCAAACTCTTTATCTCTGAGTAGTTTTACTTAAGTAGGTTATCTTTCAACGCGTTAGAAAATATCTGTTATGTTCTAAACGTGATGAGGCAATCTGTTTTTATTGCCTAATTCATCCCAATTATAAAAATGGAGACTGACCTGTCATACAAAATTAAATCCCTGGTAGCAACTGCATTACTTGGCTGGGCCGTTTCAGGCATGGCCGCTGAAACCATTAAGATCGGTGTAACAGGACCTTTCACTGGCGGATCTGCCCCTATGGGTGTTTCCATGCGTGACGGCGTTAAACTGGCTGTCACTGAGATTAACGCCAAGGGCGGCGTTCTTGGACGTCAGTTACAATTGATCGAGCGTGACGACGAAGCTAAAAATGAACGTGGCGTACAAGTTGCGCAGGAGTTGATCAATAAAGAAAAAGTTGCCGCCACTGTCGGTTACATCAACACAGGTGTGTCTCTCGCCTCACAACGTTTTTACCAGGAAGCAAAAATTCCGGTCATGAACAACGTCGCGACAGGCAGTATCGTTACCAAGCAATTTTTACCGCCAGAGCATAAAGACAATTACATTTTCCGTACGGCTGCCAATGACAGCATTCAGTCAGCGATGATTGTGGAAGAGGCGATTACTAAGCGCAAATATACTAAAGTGGCAATTCTGGCCGATTCGACCAACTACGGTCAGTTAGGTCGTGAAGATCTGGAAAAAGCACTGACTGCCAAAGGTATCAAGGCCGTCGCTACTGAAAAATACAATATTAAAGACGTGGACATGACTGCCCAGCTGTTAAAAGCCAAGCAAGGTGGCGCGCAGGCAGTACTGACGTATGGTATCGGCCCGGAACTGGCACAGATCGCCAACGGTATGGAAAAATTAAACTGGAAAGTGCCAATGATCGGAAGCTGGACGCTTTCCATGGGTAACTTTCTGGATAACGCTGGTAAAAATGGTGATGGCGCGCTGATGCCACAAACCTTCATCCAGGAACCAAGTACACCAAAACGCAAGGCATTTATCGAGTCCTATCAAAAGACCTATAAAGTCGACCGCATCCCATCGCCAGTTTCTGCAGCACAAGGCTATGACTCTATTTATCTGCTGGCAGCGGCAATCAAGCAAGCTGGCGATACTGACGGCGTCAAAATCCGCGAAGCGCTGGAAAATCTGAACGAAAAAGTGGAAGGCGTAGTGACTGTCTACAACAAACCGTTCACGCACGACGATCATGAAGCGATCAAAGCCGGCGTTCCAGTAATGGGCGAAGCAAAAGACGGTCGTATCGTTCAAGCTAA
>CANIFC010000049.1 GCA_947466695.1 Oxalobacteraceae bacterium
ATGCAATTCACGGCTGATCGTGCTGGTTGAACGGCAAAGGCGTTTAGCAATAAATCGGGTGGAGCACTGGTCGTCGCGCATGGTCATGACGACGGCGCGTTCCTGTATTGTCAGGTGGGTATAAATTTTTGGCATGGCAGCACTTTACAGCAAAGGGTGTTGCACTTGGTTTTAGAGGCTGCCCTAAAATGTTGCGAGGTGGCAGGTCAGAAAACGAAAACGACGTATCCTGACCTGCCAGGCGATCTTAAATCTGATCCTGCGAGAGACAGTATTTGTAATACCCTACTGTTTTTACGATATCAGTGCAGCAATTAACTCAGTAAATTGCGTAGCAATTAAGACAGCGATTGCCGGACCCGTGCAATCGCCAGCCTGACCTGTTCCGGTGCTGTACCGCCGATATGATTGCGCGCCGCTACTGAACCCTCCAGTGTCAGTACATCAAAGACATCGTCCGCCACGAGCGGTGAGAACTTCTGCAGGTCTTCAAGATGCATGTCACTGAGATCACAACCCCGGTCAACACAGGTACGTACTGCCAGCGCGACCGCTTCATGCGCGTCACGGAAAGGCAGGCCTTTTTTCACCAGATAGTCGGCCAGATCTGTGGCAGTTGCATAGCCTTGTAATGCGGCGGCGCGCATTGCTTCTGGCTTGACGGTAATTCCGCCGGCCATATCGGCAAAAATACGCAAGGTATCGGTGATGGTATCGACGGTGTCAAACAAAGGCTCTTTATCTTCCTGATTGTCCTTGTTGTAGGCCAGTGGCTGACCTTTCATCAGCGTGAGCAGGGCAATGAGATGGCCATTGACGCGACCGGTCTTGCCGCGCGCCAGTTCGGGCACATCCGGATTTTTCTTTTGCGGCATGATCGATGAGCCGGTGCAAAAGCGGTCGGCAATGTCAATGAAACCAATGCGCGGGCTCATCCAGATCACCAGTTCTTCCGACATGCGCGAGACGTGGGTCATGATCAAGGCCGCTGCGGCGCAAAATTCAATTGCAAAATCACGATCCGACACGGCATCGAGAGAATTATGGCAAACGTCATCAAAACCCAGGGTTTTGGCAACGCGCAGACGGTCGATCGGGAACGTGGTTCCGGCCAGGGCTGCTGCGCCCAGTGGTAAACGGTTAACCCGTTTGCGGCAATCTGCCATCCGTTCGGCATCGCGGCCAAACATTTCGACATACGCCAAAATGTGGTGACCAAAGGTAATCGGCTGCGCCACTTGCATGTGGGTGAAGCCGGGCATGATCGTTGCGCTGTGCTGTTCGGCCAGATCGACCAGGGCCGACCGGAAACCGTTTAGCAGATCAAGGATGATATCAATCGATGAACGGACATACAGGCGTATATCAGTAGCGACCTGGTCATTGCGTGAACGCCCGGTGTGCAGGCGTTTGCCGGCATCACCAACGAGCTCGGTCAGGCGCTTTTCAATGTTGAGATGGACATCTTCAAGGTCGAGCAGCCATTCAAATTTGCCAGAGTCAATTTCTGCCGATATCTGCGCCATACCGCGCACGATGTCAGCGTGATCCTGTGCGTTGATAATTTCTTTAAAGGCAAGCATTTCGGCATGTGCGAGGGAGCCTTGAATGTCGAAACTGGCCAGGCGTTTATCAAAAAAAACCGATGCCGTATAACGTTTTACCAGATCTGATACCGGCTCGGAGAAGCGGGCAGACCATGCTTCGGCTTTTTTTGAAAATTGTGATGTCATAGTGGTTTCCAGTTATTGCTTAATTTTTTTTGCTTGAATATGATGATGTACGTCTGTAAATTTAGTTGCCGCAAGCTGATTGGCGCAAGTAAAGCGCTCAAAAATGTCATTTTGAGCTTCATTTCCAGCACTGATTATACCGTGACCTGAGCCTCTCTTTTTCTGATAAATGATGCACAAACAATCTTACGATGCCAAAAATTCGGGATTAATTCCTGATTACTGCAATATTGGTATTTTATTTCGTGCGCTCATGATCATCAACGCCATCGTATTTCTTGTGCTGTTGAGCCGCGGCGAGCACTGGTTTGCCACCATGATGGCGTTTATCGAAACGTCGGCTTTTGTTGAGGTAATTTGTTTTTTTTCACTTTTTAGCTTATGTGGCATCCGGCATCTGAAAGCATTGCCTATGGTGTCGCCATGGCTGCAACGCGTCTCTTGTGGTCTGGTGCCAGCCTTATTCGGCAGCCTCTTGCTGGCGTATTTGAACGCGACACCATGGCTGCTGAACTTCCCGGGATTGCACTCCGGATATACAGTTTTTTTATGTTTTATATTGGGGATGTTACTGCAACATTATTTTGAATTGCGCAACCAGGCCTTTTCGCCCGCCTTAAGCGAGGCGCGCTTGCAAGTTCTACAGGCGAGAATCCGGCCGCATTTTTTATTCAATAGTCTTAATACGGTTTTGTCGCTGATCCGCACCGAGCCACGTCGCGCGGAAACAGTGCTGGAAAATCTGGCAGACCTGTTTCGCGTATTAATGCGCGACACCCGCGACATGACTACCTTGCAGGAAGAAATCGATCTTTGTGAAAAATATCTGGCAATAGAAAAAGTACGCTTGGGAGAGCGCTTGCAGGTGAGTTGGCAGATTGAGAATCTGACTCAAAAAGAGTTACAAGAGACACAGATGGCCGCCCTGTTATTACAGCCACTATTGGAAAACGCCGTGCATTATGGTGTTGAACCCTCTGCAGTACCGGCCCTGATCATGGTGCAACTACGGCGCAGTGCAGGCAAAATCATCATCACGGTGAGCAATCCCACTCATCCCGATGCCAGATTGTCGCGAGGCAACCAGATGGCACTGGAAAACATTCGCCAGCGTTTGTATTTGCTTTATGATCTCGAGGCGCAGCTCAGTTCTTCCCTGACGGGCAACAACTTTGAAGTCACACTGTATTTTCCCTGCCAACATGTTCCGGCCTAAAATTCTCATCATTGACGACGAGGCGCCTGCCAGAATGCGGCTGGCGACCCTGATTGCAGATATTCAGGAGCAATGCCCGTGCGATCTGATCGGCGAAGCCGGCAGCGCCCAGGCCGCTTTAGACAGCATCGCTGTCGGCAAGCCAGACATCATCCTGCTTGATGTGCAGATGCCGGACATGACGGGATTGGAGTTGGCGCAGCATTTACAACAAAATAAGGACAAAAGTCACGGTTTGCCGCAAACGCAAACGCACATGCCCGCCATTATTTTCGTCACGGCCTATGACAACTATGCCCTCACGGCGTTTGAAGTTCATGCGATGGATTATTTGCTCAAGCCGGTCAGGGCTGGCAGGCTGGCTGAGGCAATCATGCGTATCGCCACCGTGCAGGCGGCGAACCTGAACCATCAGCAGATGGAGCAGATTGAGCCGATTGAGCCGATTGAGCAGATTTTGCCGGTACCCGCATTGGCGACGGCGCGCCAGTGTTTCTCGGTGCTGGAACGCGGCCGTATCTTGCTCATACCGGTACGCGACGTCCTCTTCATCCGGGCGGAGCAAAAATACCTCACTTTGCAGACACGGTCTGTCAGTTATTTGCTGGAAGAATCCCTGACGGCAATCGAGCAGGAGATGGCGTCGGTGATGGTGCGCATCCATAGAAACACCTTGGCGTCGCGTCAGGCGATTATCGGTGTTGAGCGCGCCAGCACCCTGAGCGAAGTTGATAACGGCGATGAAAAGCTACAGGAGACATGGCAGCTCATTTTGCGCGGAAGCGATGAGCGCTTGCCAATTTCACGGCGCCAATGGCGCACCATCAAAGGGCTGGTCAGGCCTTGAATTTGCATGAGATTGCCCGAACTTGAGTGGACTTGAGCGAATCGACGTTTTTGAGTGAATCAACGTTTGCGTAAGCTTTTTTACTCAGCAGGCCGCGTGATTGACCGTAATGACGTGTACTGCCAGTCCGCCCAGTGAGGTTTCCTTGTATTTGGCCTGCATGTCAAAGCCGGTCTGGCGCATGGTTTCGATGACCTGATCGAGACTGACGTGATGCACGCCATCACTTTTGAGTGCCAGAGAGGCTGCGGTGATGGCTTTCACCGCCCCCATGCCATTGCGCTCTATGCAGGGAATTTGCACCAGACCGCCGATCGGGTCACAGGTCATGCCAAGATGATGCTCGATACCGATCTCGGCGGCAGTTTCTATCTGTTCATTGCTTCCGCCCAAGGCGGCCGTGAGTCCGGCGGCGGCCATCGCGCAGGCGACACCGACCTCGCCCTGGCAACCAATTTCAGCACCCGAGATCGAGGCATTTTTCTTGCACAGCATACCGATTGCCGCGGCGACCAGCATGAAGTTACGCACCCCCTGTTGCGGATCAACCGGCTTACAGTCCTGTGCGAAATAGCGCAGTATTGCCGGAATAATACCGGCAGCGCCATTGGTCGGGGCGGTGACCACCCGTCCGCCGGCAGCGTTCTCTTCGTTGACGGCCATGGCATACAAACTGACCTTGTGCATGCCATCATGCGGCAATGCGTTGACCGTATTATTGGCGCTGAGCCAGAGCTTGGCGGCACGTCGTTGCACATGCAATCCACCGGGCAACTCTCCGGTAATTTTCAAACCACGCTCAATGCACTGGCGCATGACGTCCCAGATCAGGTCCAGACCGTCATCAAGCTCGGTTTCTGTACAGTGGCAAAGTTCATTGTCCCGCAGCATGGTGGCAATACTCTTGCCACTTTGCCTGCCGTGAGCGAGCAGGTCTGCCATGGTGGCAAACGGGTAGGGAAGGGTGACTACCGGTGATTCCGTTTTGTCATGCGGATCGGTACTGTGTTGCAGTTCTTCCGCGGAAGAAATAAATCCGCCGCCAGTCGAATAAAACACTTGCTCACACGTGCTGCCGTCGTGACGCGTGAGTAGGAAACGCATGCCGTTCGGATGTGCTGGCAGTACTTCTTTTTTATGCCACACGAGGTCATCCTCGACCCTGAATGCAATACGGTGCTCGCCTAATAAAGCCAGAATGCCGCTGCTGGCAAGCGCTTTGATCTTGGCTGGAATATCTTCAGGGACAACATCGCGCGGGGTTTCGCCCATCAGGCCCAGCAGGATGGCTTTATCGGTGGCATGCCCCAAGCCTGTCAAGGCCAGCGAACCATAAAGGGATACCTGTATCTTGCTTGCCCGGGCAAGGTTCGGGCATTCGAGCAAGAAGCGCCGCGCTGCCAGCATCGGCCCGACCGTGTGTGAGCTGGACGGACCTACCCCGATTTTAAATAAATCGAATACCCGCATATCCATTGCAATGTCCCTGGCACCAGTGAGTCGTTATTTTTATTTTTTTATTACTATTTTATTTGTTTTGCTAAGCAGCTGCGTTCAGCGTCGCCACTTCGGTTTTGTCAACCTGAACGTTTTTCAGCATATCTTTTACCAGTTGCTGCAGATCGATTTCCGCCTTCCAGTTCCAGTCCTTGCGGGCGACCGTATCGTCCAGGCTTTGCGGCCAGCTCGCCGCTATTTCCTGACGGCTGTCTGGTGCGTAATGGATGGAAAATTCCGGCAACTTTTGCGCGATGGCCTGTGCCAATTCACGCGGATTGAAACTTAAACCGGCCACATTATAGGACGAGCGTATGCTGAGCTGGGCGGCGGGCGTCGCCATCAGCGCGATCGTTGCACGGATGGCGTCGGGCATGTAAATCATCGGTAAGGTCGTTTCGGCTTTGAGGAAACAGGAATAGCTTTCACCGCGCAGTGCCGCGTGAAAAATGGCAATCGCATAGTCAGTGGTGCCACCGCCGGGTGGCGATTTATAACTAATGATGCCCGGATAGCGAATGCTGCGCACATCAACGCCGTATTTCTGAAAATAATACTCACACAGGCGTTCACCGGCTAATTTGCTGATGCCATAGATCGTCGTTGGATCCATGACGGTAAATTGTGGCGTATTTTGTGCTGGCGTGTTCGGGCCAAAAGCGGCAATCGAGGAAGGCCAGAATATTTTCAAGGGCTTTCCCGCTTCGCCGCGTAGGCGCGCCAGTTCAAGAATATTGAGCAGGCCGTCCATGTTCAGGGTCCAGGCCTTGAGTGGCGCCTGTTCCCCGGTGGCAGAGAGCAATGCCGCCAGTTGATACACTTGCGTGATTTTATAGTGCTGCACGACTGCCGCCAGACGCACGGGATCGAGGACGTCGATGACTTCATAGACCTTGGCACCGTACAGGCTGCGCGGGCTGATATCAGCGGCAATGATATTGCCTTCGCCGTACTGTGTGGCCAGTGCTTCAACCAGTTCGCTGCCAATTTGCCCGTTGGCACCGATGACTAAAATACGTTCCATGTTTATTATTCCTTTTATTTTTTTCGCTGGCGCCTTGTTTCATTCTGGTGCGCTGCTGTATTTCGTTATTATTCTGCCGGTTTATTTAATCAGGCCAAGTTCTCGTCCTGCCTGTGCAAAGGCCGCGAGTGCCGTGTGCAGTTGCTCGCTGGTGTGAGCGGCAGAAAGCTGAACCCTGACGCGCGCTTGTCCCATGGGTACGACCGGATAAAAAAATCCGGTCACCAGCACGCCAAGCTCATACATGCGCGCAGCAAATTTTTGCGCTACCGGAGCGTCAAAAAGCATGACAGGCACGACCGGGTGCGAGCCCGGTTTGATCGTAAAGCCGAGTTCAGTGATACCCGTGCGGAAGAGGGCCGTATTGGCATGCAAGCGGTCGCGTAATTCGGTCGAGGCGGACAGGCGCTCCAGTACCGAGAGCGAGGCGCCGGCGATGGAGGGTGCCAGAGTATTGGAAAACAAATAAGGACGCGATTTTTGTCGCAAGGTGTCGATCACTCCCTTGCGGGCGGAGGTAAAGCCGCCCATGGCGCCACCAAGTGCCTTGCCCAGCGTACCAGTAATGATGTCGACACGGCCCATGACGTGATGATGTTCATGCGTGCCGCGTCCGGTTGCGCCCATGAACCCGGAGGCGTGACATTCGTCGATCATCACCAGGGCGTCATATTGATCGGCCAGATCGCAAATCTCGTCAAGCTTTGCAATGGTGCCATCCATCGAAAACACCCCATCCGTGACGATAAGCCGATGACGATTGCCGGCGGCGGCCTGTAATTGCAATTCCAGATCGGCCATGTCGTTGTTGGCGTAGCGAAACCGCGCTGCCTTGCACAAACGGATGCCATCGATAATGGAGGCGTGGTTGAGGGCATCCGAGATGATCGCGTCCTGGGCGTCGAACAGTGGCTCAAACAGGCCACCGTTGGCATCAAAGGCTGCAGCGTACAAAATGGTGTCTTCCATCCCCAGAAAATCGGCGATCGCGCGTTCCAGTTGTTTGTGGACTGTCTGTGTGCCGCAAATAAAACGTACCGAAGACAGGCCATAGCCGTACTTTTCAGTAGCGGCGATGGAGGCCTGGACTGTCGCTTCGTCACCGGACAAGCCGAGGTAATTATTGGCACAGAGATTGATTAACTGACGGCCGTCGTCGCAAGTGACCTCGGAACCCTGGCGCGAGGCAATGACACGTTCCTGCTTGTAGAGACCTTGTTCACGCAGGGTAGCCAGATTGTCATCCAATGCAGTGAAAAAAGTAGATTTATTTGACGCTGACTTCATGAAGGTCTCCGGTAGTGCTAAATAGTTGAACTGAATGATTGGACTAAATAATGAGTCATGAGTAATGAGTACTGAACAATGAACAATGAGTAATAGGCACTAAGGGCAAAGAACTGGTGGCTAACGATGGCTGACATCGGTAATTAACCGCGACTATCCTGAATTTTGCCAGTACGACATGAGTCGCCTCAGCTTACCTGCTTCTGGTAATATTATCGTTATCAGTTGATTTCACCAATTTATTAAATATTCGATATATTGAAATTAAGTTCGATATATCGAATACTATCCATACTTACACCGTAATGCAAGAGCAAACATGAAAAAAGTCCTCCCTGTCAATCGTCCCCCGGCACCACCGGAAGTAGGCGCCACCTTGCAACGGATGCGGCTCGAACGCGGGCTGACCCTGGAAGATCTGTCACGCACCGCTGGCGTCTCCAAATCCATGCTCTCGCAGATCGAGCGTGAAACCGCGAACCCGACCATTGCCGTTGCCTGGCGCCTGGCTAATGCGCTAGGGGTCAGCATTGCGCAATTACTCTCTTCCGACGTGCCCAAGCTCGATCCCATACGCATGCTCGAACCGCATGAAACCCCGACTTTACCTGGTGAGCATGCCGGTTATATTCTTAAAATTTTAGGCCCGATGGAACTGGCCGGCCGTTTTGAATGGTATGAGCTGACCCTGGCCGCTGGCGGTGCGCTGGTATCCACCTCGCACGACCCCGGGGCGACAGAGCATCTGACCCTGTTGCAGGGCAGTGTCGAGGTAGAAGTCGATGGCAGCAGAAAAAAACTGAAAGTGGGTGGCACGGCACGTTACGAGGCAGATAAAAACCATGCCATACGCAATACGGGAAAAACCGAGGCAAAAGCCCTGATGGTGGTGATTCACCGGTAAAAGGCGCATTTCGGCGATTTTTATTCAGTCCTGAAGGACTTCATTTGAATAAATTCCTGTTGTGACAAGTCTCAGGCAATGTTGAGCGATATAATGAGGGCAAAATAGGTAGAAGACGGACAAATTAGTGCTGTACATGATTTGCCCGTATTTTCGCCTTAAATGTTAGCTGTTAGCTGTTAGCCGTATTTTTTGCGCCGATTTCTCTTTTCCCCTATTCTCGCCATGCATTATGTATCTACCCGCGGACACACCGCACAGCAAAACTTTTCTGAAATCTTGTTGGGCGGACTGGCCCCTGATGGCGGCTTATACCTGCCGCAGAGTTATCCGCAGGTCAGTGATGATGAACTGACAGCCTGGCGGCAGTTGTCGTATGCCGATCTGGCACTGGCGCTACTGACAAAGTTTGCCACTGATATTGCTCCGGCTGATCTTGCGGCGATCACCGCCAAAACCTATGTCGCCGGAGTGTATTGCAATGCCCGGCCAGATGACGATGCCAGCCGCATCACACCACTTCGGATACTGGAAGAGCATGACGGACGCACGCTGATCTTGCAGGCCTTGTCGAACGGCCCGACGCTGGCGTTCAAGGACATGGCCATGCAATTGCTGGGAAACCTGTTTGAATACACCCTGGCCAGGCAGGATGCCGAACTCAATATTTTCGGTGCCACCTCGGGTGACACCGGGAGCGCGGCTGAATATGCCATGCGCGGAAAAAAGGGTATCCGTGTCTTTATGCTCTCGCCGCATCACAAGATGAGTGCGTTTCAGGCGGCGCAAATGTTCAGCCTGCAAGACCCGAATATTTTCAATGTCGCCGTGGACGGTGTCTTTGATGATTGTCAGGACATGGTCAAGGCAGTCTCCAATGATCTTGAATTTAAAAAGCGTCAGAAAATTGGCACGGTCAACTCCATCAACTGGGTACGCGTCGTGGCGCAGGTGGTGTATTACTTCCGCGGCTACCTCAGTGCCACGACCTCCAATGAACAAAAAGTCTCGTTCACGGTTCCGTCTGGTAATTTTGGGAACATTTGTGCCGGTCACATCGCCCGCATGATGGGTTTGCCCATTGACAAACTGGTGGTCGCTACTAACGAAAACGATGTGCTCGATGAGTTTTTCCGTACCGGCGTGTACCGGGTGCGCAAATCGGCGGAAACCTGGCATACCACCAGTCCTTCCATGGATATTTCCAAGGCATCGAACTTTGAGCGTTTCATTTACGATTTGTTAGGCCGCGATGCGGTTCGGGTGGCAGCGCTGTTTAAAAAAGTTGATACCGAAGGCGGCTTTGACCTGTCAGGCAAACCGGGCAGTGATGGCGACGAATTTAAGCAAATCGCCCGTTTTGGCTTTGAATCCGGTAAATCGGTGCATGCGGACCGCCTCGCCACGATCCGGCAGGTAGAAAAAAAGTATGGCATCACGGTAGATACCCACACTGCCGATGGCATCAAGGTTGCGCTCGAACACCTGCAGCAAGGCGTACCGATGATCGTCCTGGAAACTGCCTTGCCGGCCAAATTTAATGAAACCATTCTTGAAGCGCTAGGGCGTGATGCCGAACGGCCCGCCGGATTTGAACACATCGAAGCCTTGCCGCAACGCTTTGATGTGATGAGCACTGACGTGGCCGCCATGAAGTCCTATATTGCACAGCATACCGGCTTATAAATTCAGGACAGGTTATTAATCATTCAACAAAGATTGTCGTCAGCCAGCAGGGCGGATTGACGACGGCTGCAGCTGCGGTCCAGTTTCAGCCAATTTTAAAAAGTTTCAAAACAGGGCTACTTGCCTGATCTATCGCAAGTTCACGCAAGCAGCCGTCTTACGCGTTCCCCCAGTCTCTGGCCAAACACGTTAATGAGCAGACCGCACATGACGATGGCTGCGCCTGCTATCTGATCCGACTTCAGAGCTTCTCCCAATAATGCCCAGGCCGCAGTGAGGCCAATGACCGGTACCAGCAAAGTCAGCGGTGCAACCATATGCGTAGGCAGGCTCGACAATAGTTTGCCCCACAGCGTGTAACCAATCAGTGTTGCGGCAAATGCGAGATAGAGCACCGTGAGTACCGAGGACAGTGTCAGGTGCGTCAGGCTGTACGCGATACGCCCGGGGCCCTCAAAGAGATAAGACAGCAAGAGGAACGGTAAAACCGGAATCAAGGCACTCCACGCCACCATACTCAAAATTGAGGTGGCGCCAATTTTCTTGTTAATCACATTGCCGCTGGCCCAGGAGAACGCAGCGCAGAGCGTCAGGATAAAGCCCGGCAAGCTGACCTGACTGGCCAGTCCGGGGGCATCACTCATGCTGGCACTGCCAAGCAAGATCAGGCCTGCACTGGCAACGAGCATCCCGGTCAGGTTTGCCGCCCGCAGCCGGTCACCAAAGACCAGCGCCGACAAGCCGACCGTAAAAAAAGCCTGAGCTTGCAGAACCAGAGAGGCAAGGCCTGCCGGCATTCCCACTGCCATGGCAGAAAATAGAAAAGCAAATTGTCCAAGGCTGATGGTCAGCGCATAGGCCAGCAACCATTTAAAGGGTACTTTTGGCCGCGGTAAAAACAAGACGGCAGGGAAGGCGACCAGCAGGAAGCGCAAGGCCCCGAGTAAAAAAGGTGGGATGTCCTTCAAGCCGATTTTAATGACGACAAAGTTCATGCCCCATAAAAAAATGACGATCAAAGCGGTAAAGATATGACGTGAATTGAGGGTGGTTTTAGGCATGGTTAAACGGGTGATGAAAATAATTGATGAAACTTTGGAAAGGGGTTGACGAAATTGACGATTGTGCCTGTAATTGCAGCATTGTTTTTTTCTTCATGCCAAACAAGCCAAACAAGCCTTCAGGATAACAGCTTGGACAGGATACTTTTCAGCTATGTGCGTCACTTTTCGTGTACGAGGTAATCTGACCGGCATTTGACAGTGCTGCGTGCAAAATTCACCGGCTTCGGGCTTTTTGTAGAAAACAATCCCTGCAAGGAGTCTGCGCGGCAGACAAAATTTGATCTAAGGAAGCTGACACGATGACGACCGGAATCGCAGTCAGATCTAATTTTGAACATCAACGCCATCAAAATACGGCTCAAATTCTCAAAATTCGAGAAAAATTCCCTCTGTAGGGCTTAGATAGACAGCATTTTTGCCATTCTTCGCAGATTCAGTGCGGTACAGGGGTGGGATGCTGGCCGGGCGCATGGTGAGATTGACAGTATCGCCTTCAGCAATGCGGAAATGATCACGATCAATCTTCACAGCATTCTCCTTTGAATCCTTCCTGTCACTGGTCCAGCCTGCCTGTCCGGCCTGCTTACTCAGCGCATCAACGCTGATCTACATTTTCCACAGCATAAAGCGTGCGCAGTACCAGTGGCAATAACTCCGCCAGATCTTCGGCGATCAGGCCCGGCCCGAATTGACTGGCTGCAGCACCGTGCATCCACACTCCGGCCGCAGCGGCAAGAAATGGTTCCATACCCTGCGCCAGCAATCCGAGAATAATCCCGCCAAGAACATCGCCTGCACCGGCAGTGGCCAGAGCCGGTGGAGCATTGCTATTGATGATAGCCCGGCCATCCGGGGCAACAATGACGGTATCAGCTCCTTTTAAAACAAGTATGGCTCCACTGATCCGCGCCGCCGCACGCGCCCGCTTGAGTTTGTCAGCACCACTATCGGATGGAAATAGCCGTTTAAATTCCCCTTCATGCGGGGTCAGGATGCAAGGCCCGGTAATGGCCTCAAATAGTGTCGATGGATGCTCCTGAAACACCGTAATGGCATCAGCATCAATGAGCACAGGACGGCCGGTCGCCAGCATTGACAGCGTACGGTTTTTTGTTATTGTATTAACCCCCGAACCGGGCCCGATCAGTAAGGCGGTAAAACGCTTATCTTCCAGCAAATTATTAAAATCATCCGCTGTGGCAAGTGGCTCAACCATGATGCTGGTGAGCGCTGCCGCATAAATGGGAAACGCGACCTCGGGAACCGCAATCGTCGCCAGTCCGGCACCAGAGCGTGCTGCCGCTCTGGCGACCATCCTTGCTGCGCCTGTCACTGGATAACCGCCCGAGATGAGCGCATGGCCCCGTGTATATTTATTGGCAATATACTCGGGACGTGGTAAATCGGCCAGCCACAACAGCGGATCATTTTCAAAACTATCGGGGTTAATCTGCTCGAGTACCGCGGCAGGGCTGCCGATGTCGGCAACAACAAGCTCGCCGCACAGCACCCGCCCGGGCATCAGCAAATGGCCTGGTTTCTTGCGAAAAAAAGTCACTGTCAATGTTGCCTGCACAGCACCCAGAGAAAGTCCGCTATCGCCCGACAAGCCGCTTGGCACGTCAATGGCGATGAGCGTAAGGCGTCTGTCTGAGACCGCTGCGAGCGTTTCGAGCGCAGCACCATCAAGGGCCCGGTTGAGACCGGCGCCAAACAGCGCATCAATGACCAGGTCAGCTCCATCTAGCACCGCCGGAGCTACAGCCTCTGGCCGTGCTTTCCAGCGCTGGGCATTTTGCCGGGTCTCCCCCTGTAGCGTGTCAACCGGCACGAGCGAAGCGACGCGAACGTTCCAGCCGGCATCAACAAGCAGGCGCGCCACGACAAAACCGTCGCCGCCATTGTTGCCCGGTCCGCAGAGAACAACGACCGGACAAGGACTCCAGCGTTGCATGATGGCAGCGGCAACAGCCTTGCCGGCATTTTCCATCAACATAATGGCCGGGATGCCGGCGGCAACCGTCAGCTGATCGGCCTGTGCCATCTGACGTACATCTAACAACGCGCATTGTAAATTCATGGATAAGCTTTATTTAAGGAAAAATTTTTGTATTACGTGGACATTATTTTCGGTTTATTTAGCGACCGCGCCATCCTAATGCGCCAGCATGACGCCGAAACACATACTATTTTTAGCAAGTAGTTTAACCTGTATGCGTAAGGCCCTTGTGAGATACGTCATTGCCTGTTGATTTAATGGGTGATGACAAACCACGATTCATGGCGATGGCTGGCTATAGAGCACTGTCAGATTCGAACTCACTCCGAGCCCAGGAGTCTGCGCGGCAGAAAATTAATTTAACAGGGCTTTGCGCGAAAATCCTCCCCGTTCAGGGGGAGGATGGACAGCGCGGAAGGGGAAGCCTTCCTTGTCCTGGACTGCGATTTAGTGCGGCGTTTGCTGTTGCTCAATGTACTTGCGAATAACTGCAATCGGCGCACCCCCACAACTTCCGGCAAAGTAGCTGGGCGAGCACAG
>CANIFC010000050.1 GCA_947466695.1 Oxalobacteraceae bacterium
CAAGGGTTATACCGGACGCGCCGCCATCGCACAGGGGGAGGTATTTGAGACGACTCCGCGCAATATCGAGGCGCGCACCGAGCGCATCACACTGCCGGGTGGCTTGAAAGCAGCGCTATTGTCTAAAAAAACCAAAGGGGAAGTCGTCAGCGCCAGCTTGCAACTGCGTCTGGGGACGAATGAGTCGCTGCACGGAAAATCGCAAGTTGGCCAGTTCGTGGCCAGCATGCTGCTCAGTGGTACCGAGCGGCTGTCACGTCAGGAAATCAAGGATACGTTTGACCGTCTGAAGGCGCAGGTCAGCATCAGCGGCAATGCCGAGGGAGTTACAGCGACCGTCACGACTACCCGGGAAAATCTGCCAGGCGCGCTTGATCTGCTGAGTGAAGTATTGCAAAAATCGAGTTTTCCAGCCAATCAATTTCAGGAGCGACAACTCGAAGCGATCAACAGCAGTGAGCAAGAGATTCCCGAGCCGCAGCCACTGGCATCCAATGCGATGGAACGTCTGATTGATGCGACACCGGATGGCCATGTCAATCACGTCGACACGCTACCCGCTCAACTGCAGGCAATTAAGGCGGTAACGCTTGAGGAGGTCAAGGCCTTTCATGCGCACTTTTATGGCGCCAATAACGCCAGTTTTTCTGCCGTCTGTGATTTTGATGCGTTGGCGCTAAAAACGCAGCTGGCGACACGCTTTGACAGCTGGAAATCGGCTCAACCCTATGTACGTATTCCAACGACCATAAAACCTGTCGACGGCGCCAAGATCCGTCTTGAAACGCCGGACAAGGCCAACAGCATGTTGCTGGCGGTACAGCCTATCGCCATGAAAGACAGCGCTGAAAGCTATCCTGCCCTGTTGATTGCCAACCACATGCTGGGCGGTGGCGCCTTGCGCAGCCGTTTGGCAGACCGCATCCGTCAAAAAGAGGGCCTGTCTTACGGCGTGGGTTCGCAACTGACTATCCCGGCACGTGATCCGGCTGGCCTGTGGATCGCTTACGCCATCAGCGCACCACAAAATACAGCCAAAGTAGAAGCGGCATTGCGCGAAGAAATTCAGAGAGCGGTCAGCGAAGGGTTTACGGCCGAAGAATTGGCCGATGCGAAAAAAGCCTGGCGGCAATCGAATGAAATCAACCGGGCCTCAGACGCCTCACTGGCATTGCGGCTGGCAAGCTATCTCGATATCGACCGTACCATGCTGCACGATCAGCAACTGGAAGCCAAAGTTGCCGCCTTGAGCCTGGCACAGGTCAATGACGCATTACGTCAGAACATCACGCCAACAGGGTTGTCATTTGTCAGTGCTGGCGACTTCGCCAAAGTGGCCAAGGATGCGGTAGAAAAATAAGAGTCAGGATTATCTACCTCCCTTGCCAGTTCAACGATAAGGCGGAACGTTGCAGTCAGTTCCAGCTTATCGTTGACGGCCTCATTGTTGACGGCCTCATTGTTGAACGCTTTATTGTTGATGCTGCCCTCCATCTCGTTGATAATTTGGGCAGCGGTATTTTGGTTATTTTTCAGGAAAAAACTTATTTCCCTGCCTTGAAACGTACACAATACTTACACAATACTCAGGCGCCCAGCACGAAATGACCGTAAAAATCAGATGCAAAGCCTGACCCGCATGCAGTAAAATAAAAAACTGCTCCAGCCGGATCATTGCCCCACACAACCGTTGGCTCAAGAAATCCAGAACAATTTTTCAACCAAGATCGACTTTATGCTCGACTGCTTCATGGCACATTTTATCGTTTCAGCCAATGTCATCATTGACTCACTCTCTGCTTCTTGAGATTATTGGGATAAAAAAAGCAGGTCGGCAAGGGTAAGCCGTCAATCATTTTTCAATCGCAACACGTTGACTACAGAACTCCTCATCTCTGTTTTTACCGGGCAACATTCATTGATTATTTTTTGCTGAACTCTCGACTCATTTATAAAAACTGATGTCCACTTCTGATCCCTCCCATTTATTACAACGTATCCCCGAACTGAAATTACTTGCTGAAGCGCCCTTGATTTGCCGTGCGATTGCCACCGGCGACTCGTTCAAGGTCTATCGCGCGCTCCTGCTGACGCGCCTGTTCCGGCGCTTGCCGGAACATCGTGATCTGCTCAATACGCTCATCAGCGAACGTCGCCTGTTCGCCAAAGGATATAAAAATCGGCCCTGTCTTGCCGGAGTGAAAACTCTGGGTTTTGGCTTTCTTGGCGAAACCGAAAAAGATGATGATGGCAGCCATATCGCCTTGCATGCAGTGATCGTCCCGTTTGCCATCGCCCTCATTCCCCTCGGATACTATCTCGTCAAAAGTACCGGTCCACGCCAGTGGCATATTTATGCCCGGGTTCCGCCAGGAATTGCAGGCTGGTTGTATAACCGAGGCCTGGCATTGGCTCTGGTCAGCCTGCTAGTTCTTGGTGCCGTTCACAGCTACTATCAGGCGAACACCAAAGACATCCTTTTACTCAATGGTTTTGACAGGGAACTAATGGTGACCCTCGATGAGCGTCATGCCCGCATCGAGGCATTTGGGCGCACGACAATCAACGTCAGGCAGGGTCGTGTCAGTGGCCTTGCCGAAGTAAAGAATGCAGGAACCATCGACCGCTTTGAACAGCAAATCGGTCGCGATGACAAGATCCGGATCTGGAACATTGCAGGCGCCGCGCCTTTAGTGCACAGCGCTATAGCGGATGAAAAAAATACCGTTACTGAGCTTGTTGCGCCAAATCCGGCGACCAGGAAAGTACCACAAACACGGTATTGCGGCACCTCGTTTCTGGAATTTTCCCCTGTTAAAAACACCTTTGGCGAAGCAGCAGCCGGCAGCAGCCTGAGCGTAGGTAAAATGACGCTGGAACAATCACCAGACCCGTTGGTATCAACGGACAATACCGGTTCCGGACTTGCGGCGTGTCTCGAATACGTCACTGAGCATGGGCTGGAGAAAACCATGGCCAATGCGCTGGAAGCCCTCGCCGTGATGCGCGAATGGAATATCATCGATACGCAGGCAGCGGTCAAGACCGCGCAACTGGTATCTGGCGATCAGGCGATCAGGGTCGCCAAACGGGCGTTACAAAGCCACCCTGAAAGCATCCCGCATGAACGGCTGTACCAGCAAGTGCGCGAGGAAGCTGGTGAGCACCAGATGCTGCTCGCAGAATATGCTGCGCACGCCGGCCAAGAGCCGGGGTCAGCCCGCGCGCAGTATCTGTACGCCGTCCTTCTCACCGGCCATACGGGGCTAGACGCAATGCAGCAAGCGAATCTGAAATTTCCTCAGGACAGCACGGTGTTAAGTAGCCTGGCCTGGCGCAAGGCGATTCATGCCGACTATGCTGGTGCCAGTCAGGACATGATGCAGTTGCGCAAACTCTCTCCCAAAGCCGCCGATGCCCTGTTCGACGTCGAAGTGAACGTCTTGCTGGCATTGGGGCGGAAACTCGAAGCCTTAAATCTGATCAACGTCTCTGTACGAGACAAAACGTCAGAGCACCGGGCTTCCCGTGCTGCTGACTTTGCCCTGGTGGCAAAGCAGGTTAATACCAACCCGGAGCACTGGCTGACACAACTGCCGGTTGCAGGCAGGTACGCCGGCAGCGTCGATTTTTACCGGGTACGCGCCGGGCTGGCGGTACAAAACGCTGCCAATCTGGCGTCTCAAGACGTCAGCTTGGCACTCGCCCTGCGCAATAATCCGGTACAGGCGGTGAGGCAGGCGCGGCTCATAAAACGCTATCAGCTCAGTCATCTTGCCAGGGACCAAATGAGCTTGTTGTATGCTGAGGCGGTCAGGGTCGCGGATCCGGTGCTCATCGCCATGACCAGAACTGCCTTACTTTTATCACCGGCAGAAAACGACCTGCTGCAGCAATTTATACGCGGTGAAGCGGTGGAGATTACCGATGCCGATATTGCCATTGAGATCCAGTCAGCGGCGTATTTTATCCGTTCGCGCAATCAACAGATCAGCGCACAGGAACGGGCCAGCTTACGTCACAAGGCAGAAAAAATCGACTTCATGCGCGGGATTATCAGTACCGCCCTTCGCCAATGGCCAGCATGAAATTTGCCGGCACCGACAACGCGCGCATTCTCTTGCCCGCAACTAATAAAATGCCATGACACCTCTCCTGAACAAGCGTAAAGCGACCAAGGCGGCGACCAATCCAGCCTCCAGATCCAGAGCCTACCTCAAGCGTAGCGGCGCTACGCTGACCCGGCGCGCCGCAATGGTACTGGCACTGTGGCTAGGATTCTGGCTGCTGGCACTAGGCCTGATTCTGGCATTGTCCTGGCTACCTTTCAGCCAGCTGCGCTATCAATCCTCAATCACATTTTCCGGCTATATCGCGCTCTTCGCCGCACTGAGCCTGGTCTACGGATTACGCCCGCACTGGCGCAATCATCAACGGGATAAACCGGCACTAACGCCATTGCCGAGATCAACCGCCCAGCCCTTATACGCCATGGTAGAACGGATTGCGCGCAAGCTGAAGATCAGGGCGAGTATCGATATTCACCTCATGGGCGCTGCCAGCGCTCTCATCAGCTGTGAGCGGAACTGGTTTGGCAAGGTGCAGCACATACGCGTCGGCATCGGGTTGCCCCTGCTTGGTACTTTATCGAACGCTCAATTGGGCTCAGTCCTCGCCCATGAATTTGGCCATCTGGTCGCCGGTGACCTGTCATTGGGTACGTGGGTTTACCGCATAAAAAAATCCCTGCGCATAACCGTTGCCAACCTGGATGATTCGCTGTTTTTTCTTGATTTCATCTTTCGGTTTTATGGCTGGTGGGTAGTACGCCTCTCCAACCGTGTCTTGCGCGCACAGGAGTATTCTGCCGATGCCTTTGCCGTGCGCTGCTTCGGAGTGAAGCCGACCCGGGCGGCGCTGGAAAAAATTCACCTGATCGAGCCGATGTGGTCAGCTTACCTGGCTCACGAATTAAGTCCGGCCATTACCCGTGGTTCGCGCCTGCCGGTGTTTGAAGGTTTCCGCCGTTTCTGCCAACCCGGCATTAAGCGACCCGAAGTTCAAACTTCCATCGACGAGGCGCAGGTGCGCCCTGCCGCCAAATTGGATAGCCATCCCTCCCTTGCCGACAGGGTGGCAGCCATCCTTCCGGGCGCGACTCCGGGCTACCCGCCCTTGTCAGACTGCCTGCAACTGGCCGGTGGCGAACTGGCGGCAGAAGATGCGTGGTATGCCATGTTCGAGCATGCTGAATTAACCCGCAGCAATTGGGATGATTACGGTACAGCGATACTTCAGGTGCAGATTGAGCAGCGCTTTGCTGACAGCTGGATGGCACCACGGCTGCTGGCCCTCACGGAACTCGTTGGCATGACCCGTCAGGTTGATCAATTATGGGAAACACTGCGACCGCAAGAAGTCTGCTTTTTATCCATGCAGGGCAAGCGCAATCATATTCTGGAAATTTTGCAGGAGTGGATCATCGCCAGCTTAAGCCATCGCGGCTTCACGCTGAAAGCCCATCCAGGACAAGTCTGGACACTGGAGCGGGGACAGCAAAGCGTGAGCCCTGCGGCGTTATTGAGCGCTGCACTGGACGGCAAACTGAGATCTGCTGCACTGCAAAAATTTGACCTGCCGGAAATAGAAGCTAAGATGAGTAGTGTATTTTTTTAATACAACGTAGTTCCGGTTCTGCCAGTATTCAATGGCTTTTCCAGGTCAGAAAAAAGACTGAACACGTAGATGTCCTTTAGCGAAAAGCAGTGACAGACAAAACATCAACGCCAAGCCTTACATCAAAATCCCGGCAAAAAAAAGCGCCGTCAAGGCGCCTTTCCAAACACATAGCCATAACCTCTGCCAGCTAGAGTACTTTCGTCACCCAGACACCAGGCGCTGCCAGATTGCTGTCGTTGCTGCAGCCTGATTGAGCGAGTAAAAGTGGAGTCCGGGCGCACCGCCGGCAAGCAGGCGCTGGCATAGATCGGTCACTACATCGAGACCAAAGGCCTTGATTGACTCGGTGTCGTCACCGTAGCTGGCCAGTTTCAGACGTACCCAACGCGGGATTTCCGCCCCGCACATTTCAGAAAAACGCAGTATCTGGCTGCTGTTGGTGATGGGCATGATGCCCGCCACGATAGGCGCAGTCACACCGGCTTTTTGCGCCAGTTCGACAAACTGGAAGTAGGCGTCGGCATTATAAAAGTATTGTGTGATAGCCGCGTTTGCACCGGCCTGCATCTTGCGTACAAAGCTGTTGAGATCGTCTTGCGGCGAACGCGCTTGCGGGTGCATTTCCGGGTAAGCGGCTACCTCAATATGGAACCAGTCACCCGTTTCAGCACGGATAAATTCGACCAGTTCGTTGGCATAACGAAATTCACTTCCCATGCCATAACCGCTGGGAAGGTCGCCGCGCAAGGCAACCAAGCGACGGATATCGTGCGATTTATACTGCTGCAAAATATCGCGTATCGATTCACGGCTGCCGCCAACGCAAGACAGATGCGGCGCCGCCTCGAAACCCTCGTTGCGGATATCCACGACCGTATCAAGCGTACCTTGCTGGGTAGTGCCGCCGGCGCCGAAAGTGACGGAGAAATACTTGGGCTGCAGCAGCGCCAGCTTGGCGCGCGTCAGGCGTAATTTCTCGGTTCCTTCGGGAGTCTTGGGCGGGAAAAATTCTATGCTGAAATTATGTGCGGACATTATTTTTGCAGAAGTAAAGTAGTGAGTGTCCAGGAGATCACGCTATAGAGTAGCGCGCCACCGACTGCAGACCAGAATCCGGCAACGTGGAAACCGTCTACGATGTTTGCGACCAGCCAGAACATGAGGCCGTTGATCACAAAAATAAATAAGCCCAGACTCAGCAGGGTCACCGGCAAGGTCAGTAGCAGCAAGATCGGGCGCAGGATCGTGTTAACAAAACCCAGTACCACCGCGACCAGCAAAGCGGTCAGAAAGCTGTCAATTTTGACGGAATTTATCAGGTACGGAATGGCAAGTAATGCAAGTGCGTTGATCAGCCAGGTTGCCAGTAGACTCATCATGTCTCCCTAAAAGTGTAGTTAAAGCCCCTTGGCTTTTAATAAATTATCTCATCAACCAAGGGGAAACAACATTAATAACGGTATTGTTCCGTCTTATACGGACCATTTTTTGGAACACCGATATAGTTTGCCTGCTCATCGGTCAACACACTTAATTGCGCATTGAGTGTTTTCAACTGCAAGCGTGCAACTTTTTCGTCCAGGTGTTTAGGCAAAGTATAGACGCCGACCGGATATTGCTTTGTGTTGACGAACAACTCGATCTGGGCAATTGTCTGGTTGGCGAATGACGAACTCATCACATACGATGGATGACCGGTTCCACAACCCAGATTGACCAGACGACCTTCGGCGAGCAGGATAATACGCTTGCCGTCAGGGAAAATGACGTGATCAACTTGTGGCTTGATGTTATCCCACTGATATTTCTTAATCGAAACAACGTCAATTTCATTATCAAAGTGACCAATATTGCAGACGATAGCGTTATTTTTCATCTTCAGCATGTGATCATGGCTGATGACGTGATAGTTACCGGTAGTGGTCACAAAGATATCGCCAAACTCGGCGGCGTATTCCATCGTTACAACACGATAACCTTCCATCGCCGCTTGCAAGGCGCAAATAGGATCGATTTCTGTCACCCACACTTGTGCCGACAAGGCACGCATCGCCTGGCAGCAACCCTTACCGACATCACCGTAACCGGCAATAACGGCAACCTTGCCTGCGATCATGACGTCGGTAGCGCGCTTGATACCATCAACCAATGATTCACGGCAGCCATACAGATTGTCGAATTTCGATTTGGTGACCGAGTCGTTGACGTTAATCGCCGGGAAGGCGAGTTTGCCGTCATTATGCATCTGATACAGGCGCATGACGCCGGTAGTCGTTTCTTCAGTGACACCCATGATATGCGGCAGGCGCTTTGAATACCAGTCTGGTTCCGCTTTCAAGTGCGACTTGATCGCGTTGAACAGACAGATTTCTTCTTCCGAACCTGGATTGTCCAGCACGGAGATATCTTTTTCTGCACGACTACCCAGATGCAGCAATAAAGTCGCATCGCCGCCGTCATCGAGAATCATGTTAGTGAAACCGCCATCTTTCCATTCAAAGATGCGGTGCGTGAAATCCCAGTACTCATCGAGATTTTCGCCCTTGAAGGCAAACACAGGTGTACCGCCATCGGCAATTGCGGCTGCAGCGTGATCTTGTGTCGAATAAATATTGCAGGAAGCCCAACGCACCTGAGCACCTAGGGCTTTTAAGGTTTCAATCAGTACGGCGGTCTGGATCGTCATATGCAGTGATCCGGTAATACGGGCGCCGCGTAATGGCTGAGTGAGTGCGAATTCTTCACGAATCGCCATCAAGCCAGGCATTTCTGTTTCGGCGATGCTAATTTCTTTACGGCCCCAATCAGCCAGGCTGAGATCGGCAACTAAAAAATCTTGGGTAGTGGTATGCGTAGTCATTGTGGTGGCGTTCATCACGCCCTCCTTTCGATTGAAAAAAGTAACGTGAGCGCAGTTCTGAAGATTCCAAGCCTGGCAGAATAGCAAGATTCTGTCGCAGCGCTCCTTGGAAAAGACGCAGTATACCGCAAATATCAAATGCGGTTACAAAGCTCTTGAGATTTGTTAAATCACGTAAAAAATATCCGTTGCGACACTACATTATCTGTGTAAGGTCAGGCAAGACCCGCCATCAATAAAAAGCTGGCAACCGAAATACGACGGTTGCCAGCTAAAATCGCCGGCCATTATCCTGAGTGGAGGCGGCAAGAAATTATGCCTGACAAGCCATGTCTGCATGCCGATACTGAGCACGAATGGCGTCAGATATATTTATTAAAAACGTTTTCTGCACTACATTGCTGCTTGCTCTTGCTGACAAAAATTTCGCCTTGAAAGCAGGAGCTAGTGACCTTCGAAATGACACACCGTGTATAACTCCAGTCCGCTGGCCTTGATCACATTCGAACCACCCAACTCGGGAAGGTCGACGATCACAGCGCCCTCCACGACCGTCGCACCGATACGCTCAAGGAGCTTTTTACCTGCCATCATGGTACCGCCGGTAGCAATCAAATCGTCAATAAGAACAACCCGGTCACCCGCCTTGCAAGCATCGGCATGCAACTCGACCGTCGCGCTGCCATATTCCAGTTCGTATTCTTCGGAGACGGTTTTAAATGGCAATTTTCCTTTCTTGCGAATGGGGACAAAGCCAAGGTTCAATTCATACGCGACCACTGAACCGATAATGAAACCGCGCGCATCCAGACCGGCGATCATGTCGAGCTTGGCATCCATGTACCGGTGCACAAACATATCGATCAACACGCGAAATACTTTTGGATTTTGTAATAAAGGGGTGATGTCACGAAACATGACACCCGGTTGCGGCCAATCTTCAACGGTACGAATGTGTGACTTGATGTAATCGGATGGACTCAACATGACGAATGCTCTTCAAATAGAAATAAATAACCTTTTATTTTAACAGCCGTTGCTCCGCTCTTGCGACGCTTTCGGCGGTACCTCGTAAAACAATGACGTCTGACTCCTGCAAAACGAGACCAGGCTCTGGTTCAAGCCGGTTCTTGCCGCGCCGTATGGCCGTTACATCGGCATCAAGCTCTTCCAGATTGATTTCTTCCAGGCTCTTGCCGACATGCTTAGCCCGCGCCCCAAGCACGACTGTATGCAAGCGTAATTGCAGATTTTCAGGACCATCATTGATATCGCTGGCACCGTGAAAAAATCCCCGGAGCGATTCGTAGCGCTCATCGCGTGCCGTTTGCACCTTGTGCTCGACGCGCAATAGCGGCACCCCCAGCAAGACCAGCGTATGTGAGGCGAGCATCAGGCTTCCCTCCATCAGTTCCGGCACAACCTCGGTGGCACCGGCAGCGCGTAATTTGTCCAGATCTGTATCATCATGACTGCGCACAATCACTGGCAGGGTGGGATTGATCTCATGCACGAATCGCAGGATCTTTAACGCAGAAGCGGTATTGGTATAAGTTACCACCAGAGCTGCCGCACGATTGATTCCGGCAGCGAGTAAGCTTTCACGTCTGGCCGCATCACCATACGACACATTGGCACCGGCTATTTGCGCCTCCCGGATACGGTCAGGATCAAGGTCAAGCGCATAATAATCAATGTTCTCCTCCGACAGCAGGCTGGCCAGACTTTGTCCACTGCGGCCAAAGCCGGCAATGATGACGTGTTTTTTTGTATTCATGGTGCGTGCAGCACTTTGCGTCAGAGCCAGAGACTGCGTCATCCATTCATTGGCGGATAATTTCAGGACGATGGCATCTGATTTAGCCAGGATGAGCGGTGAAATCAGCATCGACAGAACCATTGATGCGAGTATGAGCTGCAGCAGTAACGGATCAATGAGATCGAGACCACCGGCCTGGTTAAGCAACACAAAACCGAATTCACCTGCCTGCGCCAGGCCAAGACCCGTGCGTAAGGCCACGCTGGGAGAGCCGCCAAAAAGACGCGTCAGGGCTGCGATCAGGCCAAATTTCAGCAATACCGGACCGATCAGCAAAAACAAGACCAGCCAGCCGTGCTCGGCCACCAGGCGTAAATTGAGCAGCATCCCTATCGTGATGAAAAACAACCCAAGCAAGACATCACGAAAAGATTTAATGTCCTCTTCCACCTGCCGTTTGTACTCGGTTTCCGAAATCAACATCCCGGCCACGAAAGCACCGAGAGCGAGCGACAGGCCCGCGCGCTCGGTCAGCCAGGCAGCCCCCAGGGTGATGAGCAGAAGATTAAGCATGAACAGCTCTTGCGAGCGACGTTTGACGACAACCCGGAACCAGCCACGTACCAGTTTTTGCCCAAAGAAAAACAGCAGGAATAAGACCAGAGCTGCCTTGCCACTGGCCCATGCCAAGGTGGCGGCCAGATTAGTCGAGTGCGAGGCCAGAGCCGGCACTAAGATTAGCAGGGGCACCACCGCCAGATCCTGAAACAACAGCACGCTGATGATCTGGCGCCCATGCGGGCTTTCCAGCTCCTGCTTTTCAGCGAGCATTTTGGAAACGATGGCGGTCGATGACATCGCCAGCGCTCCACCCAAGGCAAAAGAAGCTTCCCAACCGATATCAAACTGGAGCGGCAACCAGCTCGCTGCCAGCAGCCCACACAGCATCGCCACCACGATCGTCACGATAACTTGCGCCATGCCTAAGCCAAATACCGCACGCTTCATCGACATGAGCTTGGACAGCGAGAATTCGAGGCCAATAGAAAACATCAAAAAAACCACACCGAATTCAGCTAATTCGCTAGTCACCGAACTTTCCTGCGCCAGGCCCAAGCCGTGCGGACCGACCAGTATTCCCACTACCAGATATCCGAGCATCGGAGGCAGTTGCAGCATGCGAAAGGCGACGACGCCGAGAACGGCCGCGCCTAAAAAAAGTAGTGTAGTGTCGAGTGCTGTCATATTTCTATTATTGCCGATTTAGTGTTGGTCAAGACCGTCAAATAACGAATAATAATCACTTTAATGCAACTGGCAGAGTTCTTGCTTATACGTTTTTGGTTTATACTTTGTCGATGAGCACTATACACACTCCCTCCTTTGTACTTCCGCCTGTTGAAGACGCAACCGCTGCCGCCCACGCTTTGGGACTCGCTTGCGAAACATTAAGAATTGAAGCCGAAGCGATCCTCACCTTGCAACACAGGGTGCAAGGAAGCGATGCAGCCTCCTTTAGTCAGGCGATATCGCTACTACTTCATTGCGAGGGCCGGGTAGTGGTTTCCGGAATCGGAAAGTCGGGCCATATTGCACGCAAGATCGCGGCGACCTTTGCCTCGACTGGCACGCCATCCTTCTTTGTTCACCCTGCCGAAGCGGCACATGGCGACCTTGGCATGGTAACGCGGCAAGATGTCTTCGTTGCGATTTCTTACTCTGGCGAGGCATCAGAACTGATGTCGATTTTACCGACCGTCAAGCGACTCGGCGTCAAACTCATCGCCATGACCGGCAATCCTGACTCCAGCCTGGCCAACCTATGCGACGTACATTTGAGCATACAAGTTGATAAAGAGGCCTGTCCGCTTAATCTCGCACCAACTGCCAGCACAACCGTCACACTCGCCCTGGGCGATGCGCTGGCGGTCGCGGTACTTGATGCGCGCGGTTTTCGCGAAGAAGATTTTGCCCGCTCGCATCCGGGAGGAATCCTTGGCCGGCGCCTGCTGACCCACGTCCGGGATGTCATGCGCACCGGAGACGCGATTCCCCGGGTCGCCCCCGAAACGACACTGATCGCAGCCTTGCTCGAAATCACCGAAAAAGGAATGGCGATGACGGCCATCGTCGATCCTGAGCAAAATATTATCGGCGTATTTACCGATGGCGATTTACGCCGGCTGATGGAAAAAACGCATAATTTTTCTCAAGTGACCATCGCAGACGTCATGCGCCCTAACCCGCACAGCATACGTCCGGAACAGCTGGCGGTAGAAGCGGTGGAAATCATGGAAACATATCGAATTAACCAGTTACTCGTGGCAGATGACAGCGGTAAGCTCGTCGGTGCCCTGCACATTCACGATCTCACACGCGCCAAGGTAATTTAATGACTCTCGCCGCACTCAAAAAAGCTGTTTTGGTAAAACTGATGATCTTCGACGTCGACGGAATCCTGACCGATGGTTGCCTGCACTTTGGCCCCGAGGGCGAAATGATGAAAACTTTTAATGTTCTTGACGGTCAGGGAATCAGGTTGCTGCAGCAGTCCGGCGTAGCCACGGCAATCATCAGCGCAAGGCAATCACGGATTGTCATCAAACGGGCGGAAGACTTGGGCATTACCCATATTCTGCAAGGGATACATGACAAGAAAGCTGCATTTCTTGAGTTGATTGCGGTACTTTCGGTTAAGCCTGAGCATTGCGGCTTCATGGGTGATGATGTCATTGACCTGCCAGTGCTTTCTCGTGTCGGCTTCTCTGCCAGCGTTCCAAACGGCCACGCCGAAGTGAAGTCGCGTGTCGACTATGTGTCGCAGGCCATTGGCGGTAACGGTGCGGCACGTGAAGTTTGCGATTTCATCATGCAGGCGCAAGGAACCTATGATCAAGTATTGGCGTCATATCTAAAATGAAACATCCGTTGACCGCAGACCGTTTTCGTATCTGGCTGGCCATTGCGCTCCTGGCTATTGTCGCAATTGGCAGCTTCTGGATACTTGAAGCGATACGCCGCAGTGATGTGGAGGGCAACTCACGTGCATCGGCGCGTAGCGATCCCGATTACTATGTTGAAAATTTTAATTTCATTCGCTTATCCAATAACGGCCAGACCAATTACCGCATCAATGGCGAGCGGATGACACATTACCCGCGCAGCGATGACTATGAAATACAACAGCCGCGCATCAAAAGCTTTTCTGCTGAAAAAACACCCTTAAATATCCGAGCTGAACGCGGAGTAGTGGAGCAAAAAACGCAGGAGATTACTCCCAAGCGCGAATTTGACCAG
>CANIFC010000051.1 GCA_947466695.1 Oxalobacteraceae bacterium
CTTGGTTTAAAAATGCAACATGCATACGTTAAAAGAGTATCGTTCGCCTTATTGCCTGACAAAATAAGGCGAACAAGCAATGCAAACATCGCAAACCCGGCGTAATTACAGATATTATTATTGCTCTTGATAATGCGGTAATAAAAAATCAATATTAGTTATCCTACATTGCCAAAACATCGTTACGCTGGCATCCATTATAAAAAGAAGGAACTCTCTTGAAACAGCCAACATTTGGTCAGCAATTGATTCGAACCAAGCCGATAGAAAACCATGACCATAACGAAGGGACATCTGGCCAGCACGGCTTGCAAAGGTCCTTGGGCGTGTTCCCCCTGACCATGATTGGAGTAGGTGCCACAATCGGTACCGGAATCTTTTTCACTATGGTTGAGGCCGTTCCCAAAGCAGGACCTTCGGTGATCCTGGCGTTCTTGATGGCAGCGCTGACGGCTGGATTAACAGCCTTATGCTATGCCGAACTATCGTCGAGAATCCCTGCCTCTGGTTCGTCTTACTCCTTTGCCTATGCCACTATCGGGGAATTCTCTGCCTTTATTGTTGCTGCTTGCCTGTTGCTCGAGTATGGCCTCGCTGCCAGTGCGACGGCGATCGGCTGGTCAGCTTACCTGAATCACTTTTTGACAAATTCCATAGGTTGGCAGATTCCGGAGATGTTGCGCTCGCCCATGATCGTGTCTGGCGTCGATGGCGTTGAGTTTCATTTTGGTCAATTTAATCTGCCACCAGTCATTCTGGTCATGATTTGCGGTGTGTTGTTGTTGCGTGGAACAAAAGAATCCGCGACCGTGAATGCGGTCATGGTCATGATTAAATTGGTGATCTTGACGTTTTTTGCGGTTGTGGCATTTTCCGGCTTTAATATTGAACACTTCACACCATTTTTTAACACCGACAATAGTAAGGGTCTTGGCGGTATGGCAGGCGTGACTGCAGCCGCGGGTACGGTATTTTTCTCGTTTATTGGCCTCGATACAGTTGCCACGGCAGGGTCTGAAGTGAAAGATCCGCGGCGTAACGTCCCGCTGGGAATTCTGGCTGCTTTGATCATTGTTACCGTGTTTTACTTGTTGGTTGCTGTCGCCGCGGTTGGCGCGCAGCCTGCTGGCATGTTTGCCGGACAGGAAGCGGGTCTGGCGGTCATTTTGCAAAACGTGACTGGCAAAGCCTGGCCGGCGTTGGTCTTGTCTGCGGGCGCTGTTATTTCGGTATTTAGCGTTACCCTGGTGACGATTTATGGGCAAAGCCGAATTTTGTACGCTATCAGTAAAGACGGATTAATTTCCAAATCGTTTCATGTCGTCAATGAGCGCACCCGTGCACCGGTGAGTAATACGATCATTGTTTGTATGGTGGTAAGTGTTGTCGCCGGCCTGGTTGATTCTACTTTTCTGTGGGATATGGTTAGCATGGGTACCCTGGTTGCTTTCATTGTAGTTTCAGCTGCTGTACCGGTGATTCGTCGCAAGGGAATCGGTATGGAAAGTGGTGGATTTCGTGTTCCGTTTGGTGCCTATCTGATTCCTGGACTAAGCATATTTGCCTGCCTGTACATTCTGAAAGATCTGTCCATCACGACATATCGTGTATTCTTCATCTGGATGGCGATCGCGATCGTGACGTATTTTACCTATAGCCGACATCATTCAAAACTGCACCGGAAAGCCTGAATTGACCAGCGCGCTGATTTTGTCCATTAATAACTAACTTTTTAGTGATTGACATGTTTCCATGCGGAAAAGAAGTTTATTCTGCATGGAATATAAAATTTATTTGAAAATGTTGCCAATTCCCATGAAATTATCTTTTTTGCCCTCGCTGACGATCGTTGCCTGCTGTCTATTTCCCGCTATGGCAAACGTCCATGCTGAAAGCATCGGTAGCGTCGACACGGCGTTTATCCTGATTGGTCCGGACCATAAGGTCGTGGTCGATGCCTTTGATGATCCCAAGGTGAATGGCGTGACATGTTATGTGTCGCGCGCCAAGACCGGTGGCATTAAGGGCGGATTAGGATTGGCGGAAGATAGGGCTGAAGCCTCGATTGCCTGCCGCCAGGTCGGACCGATCACCTTCGCGAAACCGCTTAAGCAGCAGGAAGAAGTATTTAATCAAAGTATTTCTATCCTCTTTAAAAAGCTGCGGATCGTGAGGATGGTCGATCAAAAGCGCAATACCCTGGTCTACCTGACCTACTCCGATAAGTTGGTCGATGGCTCGCCACAGAACGGTGTCACTGCCGTTCCGGTAGAGCGTACGATGGTTATTCCGGTCAAGTAATAGCTATCGGAGCAATGATAGCCGGTGCCGTAGTGCGACTGCAAAAAGGATCACGGGCAATTGTTAATTGCTTGTGAGCACGTTCCCTGGCTGTATTTTGGGAGTGTTGCTGGTAGTTACTATTTTTCCGCTGCGCTCAATCTAGACGAGGTGCCCTTTATACCTGTCTTTTTTCCCGGAACAGTTACAACCGGCCATAGACGCATTGCGCAATACATTCCTGATGCCGTTACCGTGACAGCTCCGGCATAGAATGCGCACCATCGGCCAAATAAGGTAATTTCCGGCAGTAGGTCAGACCGGTTTTCTCCAAGAATAAACTGCACTCCTGAGAAAATTTTGCCGTCTTTGACGATGAGCGATTCTATGCTTTGCGTGAGTAACCACCAGGTGGCTGGTAACAGCGCTGCAGTGAGTAAGCACAATAAACCCCATCGTAGGAAATAGCGGGATCGGGTGCGCCGAAGGATGTTCGCCATGAGGCTTGCGTGCATCGTAAAGACGACGATCAGTATGGCAAGAAAAATAAGCCCGTGCGTTTGCAATAGTTCAGTAAGATTATCCGTAACCGCATTGTCGATCACGATATATTTGGTAACCCACCAGAACGGCAGCAGCAACAGGACATCGCTTAAGGTATATAAAAGGCGATTTTTTCTTGCCAGCGCCAGCGCGGAAATTGTCAGCGGAATCGTGAACACGGAATAGAGTGCGCTATACCGGATACCAGTTTCTATGCTGTCAACCAGATTGACTGATAATCCTGACAGCCGCTGGCGCCACTCTTCACCCCAATAGTTTTCAAAGACAACGCGGCGGTAAATGTCGGGTGTTCCGATAATTTTGTTAAGCATGATATCCGGGATGGCAAGATCAACGAGTGTCAGACTTACCATCGCCATCACGATGAGTAATATCGGTAACCACACCATTGCACTACGGTCCCGCTGACTTCGTTCGGTAAGTGCTTGTGCCACCAGCCATGGGGCACTACCTATCCATAGCAGAACCAGTGAAAAATATGCAGACCCTGCCAGTACGTGATCGCCAAAAATTTTTTTCACATTATAAGGAATCCCGGGCAAATGTAGAAATAGCCAAAGCACCAGCGTAAGTACGACGAGTGTACCGGCGATCAGCAACAGCGTTGATTTTTTTGTGTCTGAAGCTATTGGTAACACTATTGGTAAAATACCTTCGCTCCCGGGGATGTGTTTTAGCTGCTCAAGGGAAGGGCTTATGAGGTGCAAAGCGTGATGGGCAGGGTGGTCGATTGGAGTTTGATCGACTGTAAATTCTTTTTTTTCTGCTGATGTCCGCAAGGTGACTGCAAACGGACTAAGAATAATGGCCATAATTAATGGTGTTGTATCGCCATGGTAACCGGCAACATAGACGCGTATCCATTCAAGTAGGGTAAGCAAGACAATCACACAAATTGTCCATGCGTACGGCGAACGCTGAAATCGCCCCGGGTTCGCCAGCCCAGCCCATAGCATGACACCGATAGCGAGGGCTTCAAAAGCTGCGGGAGGAATATCTTTGGTAACACCTTGCCACAGTAAATGAGAAAACGGGGTAAGGGTAAAACTCGCTCCTGATGGCTGATCGCGGAATGGTAGGACGACTGTCAGCAGATAGGTACAAAAAGCGAGAAAGAAAATAAGGAAATGACTATTTTTCTTACTACTGTTTTCGACCAGGTAGCCGCTGCCTAGCCCTAGGGCAATACCCATCAGGGTTTCACGCCGCAAGCTGCCGTAGGCGACAAACACCTCAAGAAAAATAGCGATACCTGCCATGACGCATAAATTTAAATATCTGGGATGTAGCCAATTTACCCGTAGTATCGCCACCCCCGCCAACGTTGCTGCCAGCCAGTGCTGCAGGAGTCTCATTAACTCAAACGGCGGCGCAAAGACGGCTGTTTTTACATGGTCGCGCAGTAAGCCAATGTCGAGTGTCGGAATAAACGGAAATGACTCATAAAAAAACCAGAGTAACACTAGTAAAATTGAAAAATAATCATGCTTTGATGCATCTGCCGAAAGCTGTATTTTCAGCAGTCGCGACGTTTTGGATGCAATCAAAAAACCAGTACCTAGGCCAACGGTGTTCCAGAAAGCATCCGACACGGAAGAGGTTCTGCTTGGTAAATAGAGCTGTAGCAATTGAATGCCGAGCGCTAAAAGAAGAATGGCAAAAAAAGTCGCTATCAGACGAGTTCGTGTGCTTTTATAGTAACTATGAATAGCTATACCAAGAGGGATAAATAGTAAAAAATTATCCAGCGCATCAGAAAAATTACTCAGGATATGCCATTCATTATAAAAATGATCTACCGATAGTGGCGTTGTCTGGAAGTCGAAAGGGAATAGTGAACCGTAAATAATGAAGATGGTTATTGCCCACAGAAATATCCTTGCGGGGACGCGGGGTAAGGATTCAGCCTCCATCTGCGATAGTGTCTTGGGTCTAACGGAGTGCAGGTGGCCGGTTCGCCGGCTTTCAGGTTGGGCTGGGATCATGGTCAGGGTAAATTAAACGAACAAGCTTGAGAGGCAATGCCGGAACAGGCCCAGCCACTCGTAAGCCGCATATTGGGATCTTCTCAGTCCTTCTACGCTGGGCAGATAACTGAGGATACTTAATCTGGCATGCGAAAAGAAAACGGTTGGAGCTGGCGTGACTATCAGTCCGGTTTGGTCAAACGCCAATCTGGCCCGGTGCATATGCATCGCGTCTGTCACCAGCAAAATATGGGTGATCCCTGCTTGCTTGAGAATTCGCGCAGAATATAAGGCATTTTCACGGGTGTTTTTTGATTGATCTTCTTGCCACCTCACTGGAATGGCAAATTCATCGTTCAGCGCCCCCGCCATTGCGCTAGCGAGAGAGTCAACTTGTGGGAATTGACTGCCAAATCCACCGCTCACCAATATGGGCAGCCCGGTATCGCGATAGAGTTTTGCCGCATAGCGAATGCGGGCGAGGGCGACGTAGTCCGGGCTCTCGTGGTGGTCGTATTCAGGACTATTTTCTATCGATCCGGCACTAAGCACCACAATCGCCTGCGCCGCACTGCTACGGGTGTCGACAAGGACGGGTTCTAAATTTTCCAGTGGGTCAAGCAATAACCAGGCTCCGGCACGGGTGCTGATCGCCAGTAAAAAAAGCAGTGCGCCGATACTAACGATGGAACCCGCACGAGGATAGCGTCTTTGGTACAGGTAACCGATAGTAAAAAGAATAAGTAAGCTAATTGGAGGAATGATCAGATTTCGAAAAATGGCAATCAAGGTGTCACTGACCATCGCTCTGCCTTTCTTGATTCGTTTGAGCAGCGTTAAATGTATGAATGATTTGAGGATTTAATGATGGTAAATCAGCTATATTTTTCAAGAAGAAAATATAATTTTATTTTACGATTTTTTTAAAAAAACTTATTTATCAGTATCTTAATAGTATTTTGCTATTTTAATATAATTCCTATGAGATTTTTTCGATAATCATCAACAACAATTTCCTACATTATTTAAATGTGTTTATTTTAATAATTTATTTCATTTCTCCTGCACTTCTGCCTTTCCCAGGCTTGTCATTATTTTTTTCAATAAGATTTGATTTTCATATAGGAATCAGGTTTAATGCCTAAAAGAAATAAATTGTCAGTTAATCCCTACAATAAAGCGAGATGAAAAATACTATCAGCCCAGTCGCGACGTTTGATCAATCCCTGGATTCATTGATCAAGACAATACGTATTCCTCCCCGCCCGGGCTTGCTGATAGATATACAAAGAGAGTTAGCACAAGTTGAACCAAGCCCGATGAAGTTGGCAAAAATTATTGCGAACGACGTCTCCTTATCTGCCTCGCTACTAAAACTGACAAATTCGTCTTTTTTTGGTCTCCGTACAAAAGCAAACTCGGTCGAGCAAGCCGTAAGCATGATAGGCATGGAGCAAAGCAGTTTGCTGATGATGGGTCTCATTGCCCGTCAGGTAGTCGGTGCGAAAGATGCGTCCATGAGCAAATTCTGGGATTTTTCCAGCAAGCGTGGTCGGGCAATGACGTATTTGGCCAAGCGTATTCCTGTTTGTTCTGGCAATGTGGCTCATACTTTTGGTTTGTTTTGCGATACAGGTATCCCGCTTCTGTCTGAGCGATTTCCTGATTATGCAAGTACGATCACGAAGGCAAATAAAGAATTTGAGTACACTTTTACGGCAATCGAAGATCAGCGGCACAATACCAACCATGCAGCGATCGGTGCCTTGCTGACGCGTAGTTGGGGATTGCCGGAAGAGATCTCGACGGCAATTCTGCTGCACCATGATTACAAAGAGTTGAATAACTCAGCAATCAGTGACTTGGCCAGGGGGTTGATCGCGTTATCTTTGCTGGCAGAATATGCGATTCATCAATACCATGGAAAAATATTGTTTTCCGAATGGGAAAAAGGTGGAAATTTGGCTTGTCAGTTTCTGGGAATTTCTGCCGATCAGGCAGCTGACCGGCTTGATGAATTACACGAATTATTTAGTCAGGAACAATAATCCCCCAGTGAACCATTTTGGCTTTGCTGCAGCGGCTCACCGCTTGCCACTCAATAGTCTCGCAGGCAACATGATGACCGCACGCAGCAGTTCAAACACACCGTCTACCACAACACCAAAGAGTCTTAAAGGCAAAAGTACTAGCCATATCAAAGGATAAAATAACAGCGCAGCGAGCGCGAGCGGCCAGCAAAGGACAAATAAAATGAGCCATAGCAGCAGTCTTGACATAACAGGTATTCCTTTATCGTTACTTTAGTCTTACGAAATCCTCCCGCAGGGGATAACCGAGCTCAAGCAATCGCTGTAGTAACCCGGTTGTGGGTGACTTTCATCATTTTATTCGATCTGTTGATGAGGTCTCTGCACTTTAGCAAGTATCCGTTACGATTCATGGCCTGATACGATAGACGGTCTCGTTTCCAGGTAATCCGCTTCATCTCAATGCACTACCCCCGATGGCGCGCTAGTTTATTGCCTGCGATAGCTGCTGCGCGGGCTTTCCTGACCAGTGCGGTCTATGCTCGACACGACCACTTCTGTCACGATGCCGTATTGCTTGTCCTCCGAGAGATCAATCGCTAGCCTTGATACCGGCTGCACAGAAAATACCCAGCGGTTTTTATAGCGTTTCCAGATTGCCAGTTGCCGGACCTCACTACTGGTAGCGAGCGTGACCTGTATCATGTTTTGTTCGGAATTAATCTCCAGGGCCGGCGCTGGCTGACTGTTTTTGCCCAGCCATGGACTGGCTGGCACCAGTGCGTCATCCTGATATTTTTCGCTTGTCAGGCGGCTGCGGATATTCTTGCGGTTCTGCATTAATGCCGAAATACTGAAGTGCAGATGACCAATACTCTTGTTATTGACAGCCAGTTCGCGGGTGGCGCTGATCTGTTGCAATATTTCTTCGGCTGGCCAGGAGCTGTTGCGATGTTCCAGGTTATTGGTGAACAGCCCTGGCCAGATGTGGCGATTGCGGCTGTTTTGTGCCTGCCAGTAGTCACGTAAAACGCGAAAATCCTGTGCGCGTTGTTCCATTGGCCAATATAGCTGCGGTGCCAGATAATCAACCCAGCCCCGTTCCAGCCATAGCTCGACGTCGGCGTAGAGCTGGTCGTATTGGCTGAAACCCCTGATTCCCATTGGTAACCTGTCGGGGCGGCCGATACCAAAAGGGCTGATGCCGAATTTTACCCAACTTTTTTCTTCGTGTACGCGTAGATAAGCGGCTTCAACCAGACGGTTGACGTTTTGGCGTCGCCAGTCAGCACGGGTGAGCTGACCGCCTTGCCGTTGATAGTTTCCCCAGGAGAGATCGTCAGGAAACATCAGTTCTCCACCTTTGGAATTTTTCACCGGATAGGGGTAAAAGTAATCGTCAAGATGAATGCCATCAACATCATAGCGCCGCACTACATCACTGATGACCGCCAAGGTATGCTGCATGGCCACCGGTTCGCCCGGGTCTAGCCACCAAAGGTCGCCATAGCGTTTCAATGCTGTTGGCGCTATCTTGTTGAAGTTGGCCTGAGTGAGCGCCGATTTTCCATTGCCGGTTTTAGCCCGGTAGGGATTGAACCATGCATGCAGTTCCAGTCCGCGCGCGTGGGCTTGCTCTATCCACATTTGCAGCGGATCGTAAAATGGACTGGGTGCCTTTCCTTGCTCGCCGCTTAAAAACTCTGACCAAGGCTCGAGCGTTGACGAGTAGATGGCATCAGCGCTAGGGCGTACCTGCAGCACGATTGCATTAAGCTTGAGCTCAAGGGCCATATCGAGGATCGCAATCATTTCTTTTTTTTGCTTGTCCGTAGTGAGGTTCTTGCGGCTTGGCCAATCAATATTGGAAACCGTTGAGACCCATGCAGCTCGAAATTCTCTTGGGGCTGCAGGTGTTTGAGTGGCAGTTGCCGGCTCTATCCTGGCTTGAGCTTTGGCCACAATACTTGGCGCTGGCTCCGGCGTTTGAATTTTGGTTGCCGCTGGTGTTGTTGTGGGTGATGCTGGTGCTACCGGTTTTATGGGGTGGACGCTGCACGCGCTGATTGCAGTGCTCAGGCAGCCAGCCAGTAGCAGTCGAAACAGGTGCGGCAGGTGCAGGCAAGAGTGAGCGCTTGATAAGCGTTGAAATAGATACATGCGCCAGTTTTTTCACGTGAACAAGAAAGACTTGAGATGCTACTGCATAGTAGCCCGCCTCACCAGAGTTTCTTACCGGCAGAAAAAAATAGCATGTACGTTTCGCCGTCCGGCCGGCGGTGAACAAGGCATGGTAATGACGCTGTCAGGACAACATTTTTAGTCATTTTAAAATATTATTCCGAGAAAGAAATAAATGAACTCACTTTTGATTTCGATCAAATGATAATGATTGCTATTTGTGTTAATATGAATCCATTATGTATTTCACCGGAGTCCTACCTATGAAAAGTCTTAAATCGCGCTTGCTTGTTGCCAGTTTTGCTGCAGTTGGCCTGTCTTCATTGGCCTTGGCTGACGAGGTGGTGGTGTATTCGGCGCGTAACGAACAATTGATCAAGCCGCTGTTTGATGCCTATACCAAGCAGACCGGAGTCAAGGTCAAGTTCGTCACTGACAAGGAAGGTCCCTTGATGGAGCGCCTGAAAGCGGAAGCTGCCAACACGCCGGCCGATATGCTGATCACGGTGGATGCCGGTAATTTGTGGCAGGCCGCCAATCAGGGACTGTTGCAGCCGGTTAATTCGGCCACGCTGAACGCGAATATTCCGGCGCATTTACGCGATCCGAAAAATTTATGGTTTGGCTTGTCAGTACGGGCACGGACTATTTTTTATAATAACCAAAAAATAAAACCGGCCGATCTGTCTAGTTATGAAGACCTGGCTAATGCCAAGTGGAAAGGCAAACTGTGTTTGCGCACTTCCAAGAAAGTCTATAACCAGTCTCTGGTGGCGATGATGATCGAAGAGCATGGCGAGGCTAAAACCGAACAAGTTGTGAAAGGTTGGGTTACCAACCTGGCGACCGATGTTTTTTCTGATGATACAAAAATGCTGGAAGCCATCGCTGCAGGGCAATGTGATGTAGGTATTGCCAACACGTATTATTACGCCCGTTTGATGAACAAGAGTCCCGATTTACCGGTGTCCGTGTTCTGGGCTAACCAGAACGCCAAGGGTGTTCATGTCAACGTTTCTGGTGCGGGTATCGTGCGTCATGCAAAAAATCCAGCCGGTGCACAAAAATTGCTGGAATGGCTGTCCTCGGAAAAGGCACAGAATTTGTTTACCGACCTTGATCTTGAGTATCCAGCCAACCCTTCGGTGAAACCTGATCCAAAACTGGTCGCCTGGGGCCCCTTCAAGCAAAACCTGATCAATGTCAACAAGGCGGGCGAATTGCAGGCTGATGCAGTGAGACTGATGGACCGGGCTGGTTACAAGTAAGAGGTGGCGCGTTCACTTTAACGATTGAGCTTTAACGACTCAGCTTCATGCTGCCGGAAATAAGGATCTCATAAGGATCTCATAAGGATCTCATAAACGCATCAGATTAAACCGGTTCCTGCGACAGCATCTTTGTAAATTTTTATCAAGACGATGCTGTCGTCCCGGCTTGTTTCCTGTTCCACGGTTGGTCCCGTTTCGTCCCGTTTCGTCCCGTTTCGTGAGACTGACTCTGTTGTGCCTCAAGGTAGTGAAATACGTATTACGTGTTTTTGTGAAACACGGTTATGATGCCTTCGCTAAACGCATTTGCGAACGCATCGATATAGAATAAAAATTCATGAAAAAAGTGTTAGCCGACTGCCATACGCTGGTTGTTCCAGTGCTGTTTGCCCGCCGGTTTTTTACTGGCTGGCGACTTGCCGCATTACTCGTTTCGCTCATTACCCTCGTTCCTTTATTGGTCGTGCTGTTGTCGTTATTTTCGCCCCAGCCCGAAATATGGGATCACCTGCGCGACTATGTGTTACCTGATTTGCTGGTCAATACTTTTTGGCTGGCATTCGGCGTCGCCTGCGCTACCGGTTTTCTTGGTGTGAGCCTGGCCTGGCTGACTGCCGTGTGCGAGTTTCCCGGCAGACGTTTTTTTTCCTGGGCGCTGATGCTGCCGCTGGCGATACCGGCCTATGTGGCGGCCTTCGTTAATATCGGTCTGTTTGATTTCACCGGGCCGTTACAGACGGCCTTGCGTGTCTGGTTTGGCAGCAGTGGCTGGTTTCCTCCCATCCGTTCACGCGGCGGGGTGATTCTGGTTATGACACTGGCGCTCTATCCGTATGTCTATCTGCTGGCGCGCAACGCTTTTTTAACGCAGGGAAAACGTTCACTGGAAGTGGCGCAATCGCTGGGCCTGAGCCGGGGCGCCGGTTTTTTTAAGGTGGCGTTGCCCATGGCGCGGCCCTGGATTGCCGCTGGCATCATGCTCGCGCTGATGGAAACCCTGGCCGATTTCGGTACGGTTGCCGTTTTTAATTACGACACATTTACCACTGCCATTTACAAGGCATGGTTCGGCTTGTTTTCTTTACCGGCCGCCTCACAACTGGCCTCCATACTCGTGCTGATGGTACTGTTGCTGGCGCTGGCAGAGCAGGCCTGGCGCGGCGACCGGCGCTATCATGCGACCGGCAAGTCCAATCAATCCCGCTACACACTCAAGCCAGCGCTGGCATGGGCTGGCAGCGTCTACGCAGGCCTGATCCTGATACTGGCATTTGCCTTGCCACTGGGTCAGTTACTGGTCTGGTGCGTCGAAGTTTTCGCGGAAGATTTCGACAGCCGTTATCCGCTGTTTGTACTACATTCGGTACTGCTCTCGGGAATGGCGGCGCTGCTCGTCGTCTGTGCGGCGCTCTTGCTGGCCTACTGCCTGCGCCTGTATCAGGACTGGCCTACCCGTTTCTTCGTCCGGCTATCGACGCTGGGATATGCGATTCCAGGAACGGTGTTGGCGATCGGCGTTTTTATCCCCATTGCATGGCTAGACAATGAACTCATCGCGCTTCTGCAGCCATGGTTCAATGGCGGCGCCATCTTGCGCGGCACCCTCACTGTGATGCTGCTGGCGTATATGGCCAGATTTCTGGCACCGGGCTTTAATGCCATCGACAGCGCCATGCAACGCATTACACGCAGCCAGGAAGAAGCGGCACGCGGTATGGGCTTGAGTGGCTGGCGCCTGTTTGTGCGGGTGCATTTGCCGCTGCTGCGTGGCGGTATCTTTAGCGCCGCCATGCTGGTGTTTGTCGATGTCATGAAGGAGATGCCGATCACCCTGATGACCCGGCCGTTTGGCTGGGATACGCTGTCGGTGCGGATCTTTGAAATGACTTCGGAAGGACAATGGGAGCGCGCTGCCCTGCCTGCGGTGGCCCTTGTCATTGTTGGCCTTATCCCCGTAATACTGTTGACCCGTCAGGCTGAATATTCATGATGACTACTACTCCACTTACCTTCGAGCCGGTCTTGACGCTCACCGGCGTGTCTCACTCCTACGAGCAAAAGCCAACTTTTTCGCAGGTTAGTTTTTCTTTGGCGAAAGGCCAGATCGGTTGCCTGCTGGGGCCGTCCGGCTGCGGAAAGACGACTGCCTTGCGGTGTATTGCCGGCTTTGAGGATATCGTCAGTGGCACCATCCACCTCAATGGAAAACTGGTCAGCAGCGCAGGTTTTCATTTGTCGGCAGAGAAGCGCCAGATCGGCATGGTCTTTCAGGATTACGCGCTGTTCCCGCATCTCAATGTCGAAAAAAACGTCGCTTTTGGCTTACATCGTCTTGAGCGTAATCAGCGCCAAAAACGGGTGGACGAGCTGCTGGAAGTAGTTGGTCTGTCTGGCTTTAAAACGGCGTATCCGCACGAACTCTCTGGCGGGCAGCAGCAACGGGTGGCGCTGGCCAGGGCGCTGGCTCCCCGGCCTGATTTACTCCTGCTTGACGAACCGTTTTCCAATCTCGATGTAGCCTTGCGTGAGCGTCTTGGCCTTGAAGTGCGCGAAATTCTCAAGCAGCAAAACGCCACCGCTATTTTGGTGACGCATGACCAGCACGAGGCTTTTGCGATTGCTGACGAGATCGGTGTCATGTACGAAGGCCAGATTCAGCAATGGGATAGCGCTTACCAGATTTACCACGAACCGGCCAACCGGTTTGTCGCGGATTTTGTCGGAGAGGGCGTCTTCATGCCGGGCAAGGTACTGGCACCTGACCGGATAGAAATTGAACTGGGCGTCGTGCGCGGTAACATGCCAGCCGATTGCTGCCTTGGCTGCACCGTTGATGTGCTGGTGCGGCCTGATGACGTGATCCATGATGACCATAGCACGGTACAGGCGCGCGTCACCGGCAAGGCTTTCCGTGGGGCAGATTTTTTATACACGCTGCAACTCGGTAGCGGCATCCGGTTGTTGTCTTTGGTGCCGAGTCATCATGATCATGCCATTGGCGAGAAAATCGGTATCCGGCTTGAAATCGATCATGTCATTGCATTCCATTCGCAGGACTAAATTCATCGATTTGTCGAGCGGCCATGTCGTATGGTGAACGCCGGGATGGCAGGTGATTTCCTTGTCGTTATCAGCGCCGGTCATCTGAGTCTGTGCGCCGCATTTCTTCCGAAAGAGCCTGGTTTTGTCTTATCCAGTCAGATGCAGGCTGCGCCACAGAATCAACTCTTTACTCCGCTATTCCTTTATTTATCCCTATCA
>CANIFC010000052.1 GCA_947466695.1 Oxalobacteraceae bacterium
CGCCGCTGTTGTACGGCGCCTGGATTCGTCCTGGCTGTCATGTCGATCTGCTAGGTAATCACACGCCGGACCGGCGAGAATGCGACAGCGAACTCATCATGAAGTCAGTGGTGTTTGTCGACAGCCGTGCCAACGTGCTTAAAGAGGCCGGTGAGCTTCTGATCCCGATCGCGCAAGGCCAATTCAATGCCGGTGATATTCGTGCTGAACTTGCACAGCTTTGTCGCAAGACAGTGCCTGGGCGGGTTGATGACCAGCAGATAACGCTGTTCAAATCGGTCGGTACAGCCCTCAGTGATGTCATTGCGGCGCACTTGGTACTGCGTGCCCGGACAGACTGAAACGTACAGCCACGGATGTTGACTGCTAGCGGTTTCTGCCTATGCGTTTGCGTAGTGACGACGTTTTGTCGCGCGTGACCCTGTGAAGGGGCCGATTGGCAGGGTTTCAGTGCCGCTTTACTACAGAGTCCTGAACTTGATAAATAATGCTGTAAAAAGCTGCCAGATGGGGGTAATTTTCAGTTAGCCCTTGCAAGCGTGGCGTTATTTAACGTCGCTATGAAGACCACTTTTTTTGCCTAATTTTTAAGGCATATCCCTTGTTGAAGAACCCACCATGAAACGCAGCGCTAGTGCCTTAACCGATCCGGTAATGAGTCCCTTGATTTCGCCCTTGCAGGCGCCGGTAAAATCATTGTCTTCCGTTTATGCGGACCCCAGTTTTTCTACCGCCGTGGTTCTCTGGCAAAAAGAGCATGGCCGTCACGCCTTGCCCTGGCAGCAAAGTAAGGAAGCTTACCGGGTCTGGTTGTCCGAGATCATGTTGCAGCAAACTCAGGTCACGGCAGTCATCCCTTATTACCAGCGTTTCCTGCACAGTTTTCCGACCGTCTTTGCGCTCGCGGCAGCCTCGTCTGAAGAGGTCATGGGTCACTGGAGTGGCCTCGGTTATTACACCCGGGCCCGTAATCTGCACCAGTGCGCCAAGCAGGTTGTGGCGCTGTATGATGGCCATTTTCCCGCTGATCCTGCCTTGCTGCAGCAATTGCCGGGCATTGGCCGCTCCACGGCGGCGGCGATTTCCGCTTTTTCGTATGGCACGCTCGCAGCGATCCTGGACGGTAATGTGAAACGGGTATTTGCCCGGGTATTTGGTATTGACGGTTTTCCCGGTTCCAAACCGGTGGAAGACGCGATGTGGCTGCGTGCCCAGGCCTTGTTGCCGCAAACGGAGATTGCCTCTTACACGCAAGGATTAATGGATCTTGGGGCGACCTTGTGTACCCGCAGCCGCCCGTCCTGTGAGCGCTGTCCGCTGCAGGCGCGATGTGTGGCCTACGCGCAGGGACGCACTGCCGAGCTGCCGGTGCGCAAGCCCAAAAAGCTGCAAAAGCACAAGCAGGCCGTGATGCTGCTCGTTATTCATGAGCGCCAGGTGCTGCTGGAACAGCGCCCTGACAGCGGTATCTGGGGCGGACTTCTGTCGCTGCCTGAAATTGGCGGTATGCGCGATGTTCCATTGCCGTCTGCCGTACCCGGATCAGAATCAGAATCAGAATCAGAATCTCGGACAGCGCCTGCGCCGGAGATGGATCAATTCGCTCAGGCACACAGCCTGCTTGCCCGGTTTGGCACTCCTGCTGAACTGACGCCGATGGCTGAGTTCACCCATGTTTTTACGCATTTCAAGTTACACATTACGCCGCTCAGGGGTCACATCACACAGCGCCATTGCATGGTCGCCGAGCCCCGCTATGTTTGGTATGACATGGCACAACTGACAAGCGCGCCATTACCGGCGCCCATCAAGAGTTTATTACTTGGCCTGGCATGAATGGCCGAAGTCATTCCTGCCGTTTCCGGATGGGCGCAGACATTTTTGCCGCTCCGGTAGTTACGATGTTGCTGTTTTTTTATGCATTGAGAGTATCATCCTGAAATTTTTTCTTTCAGGTGAGCTGCCGGCTGGCAAGATGTTTTACACTGCGTTATCTGGTTTCATTCACCACGTCCGTTCATCAGGAGCTGCTCTTGTTTAAGTCTCGTTTGTACCGCTTGTTGTGTTTACTGGCGATCGGTGTTCCTGCCATTTCGCAGGCCGCCACAACGGCTTGTCGCTTGCCCGATTTTCCACAGGAAGTGCAATGCGGCCAGATTGACCGGCCCTTGAATCCCGCTGAACCGGACGGTAAAAAAATCATCATTCATTATGCGGTGGTCCCTTCACAAGACCGGAACAAACTCGAGGATGCGGTATTTTTGCTGGCCGGCGGGCCAGGGCAGAGCGCAATAAACGTCGCCGGATTCGGACAGGCGGTGCTAAGCCGCCTTAATCGCCGGCGCGACCTGGTTTTTGTCGATCAGCGGGGCACTGGCCTCAGTGCCCCGCTGCATTGTCCTGAGCTGGAAGAGGGTGTTGAGGAGCCTGACAGACAGGCGATGCTGGAGATGGCACAGGCCTGCATGAAAAATCTGCAAAAATTGCCGTATGGTGACTTGCAGTTTTTTAGTACCGCCATTGCAGTGCAAGACCTCGAAGCGGTAAGGTTGAAGCAAGGCTATGGCGCCATTAATTTGGTCGGTATCTCTTACGGCACCCGCGTCGGGCTGGAATATTTACGTCAATTTCCGCGCTCGGTCAGGCGTATGGTACTCGATGGCGTAACGCCGCCTGATATGCGCCTGCCCGGGGCGGACGCACAAAGCGCACTCAATGGCGTGTTTGCCGCCTGCGCCAGAGAGCCTGCGTGCCAGGCCAGTTACCCTGGTCTGGCAGCGCGCTGGAATAAGCTGCTTGCCCGTTTGCCAATCCAGATCACCGTGCTACACCCGCGTCTGGCCAATAACCTGAGCGAATCCATGACGCGAGAGTCCTTGCTCGGGCTGGTCAGCAAAGCGCTGTATCGCCCGGTAAGTACTGCTGCATTGCCGTACGCTATCACTCAGGCTGAGCAGGGACAATTCGCTCCCTTGCTCACGCTCAGTGGAGCGATGGATTTACCTGGTCCGGGTGGTATTGCCTTCGGCATGCACTTTTCGGTCTGGTGTGGCGAGGCTTATGCACGTGCTGGCAACATCGTCCCCAAAGATGATTTTGAAGCGACGACAGCTGGCATGTACAACAAGGTGTGCGAAAAATGGCCGCGGGCCGCTATTCCTGCCAGTTTTTTTACCGTGCCTGTGAGCCAGGTTCCGGTTCTGTTGTTCAGTGGCGGTATAGACCCGGTAACACCGACCCGGCACGGTTCGTCCGTCAGCAAGGCGCTAGGTGAAAACGCCCGCCATCTTGTCGTCAAAAATGCCGGTCATGGTTTGCTATCGCACGGCTGCGTCAGGGACGTGGTGTACCGCTACCTCAACGCGAAAGAGGATGCCGATGCGATCAAGGTTGACGCCTCCTGCGTGAGGCAAATTCCCCGCCCACTGGCCTGGCAGGCTCCTGTCACCGGGCCAGTTACAGGGCAAAAGATACACGTACCGAACGAGATGAAACCATGATAGTCGTAAGAGATTTACATAAGCAATTTGTCAAAATTAGCCGGCCTTACTGGGGCCTCGGGCCACGCCAGCGCGATGTTGTGGCTGCCGTGGATGGCATCAGTTTTACCGCTAATGATGGTGCCATTCTTGGTCTGCTGGGAGCAAATGGTGCCGGCAAGACGACCAGTTTGCGCATGGTGGCATCCCTGCTGGCAGCCGACACGGGCATGATCAGCATTGATGGTGTTGAAGTCACTGCCGGTGAACAGGTCAGCCAGTCACATATGGGCGTATTGTCGGATGCGCGTGGCCTTTACCCGCGTTTGACAGCGCGTGAAAATATCCGCTACTACGGCAGTTTGCATGGTATGGAGCGCGACGTGATCGAGCGTCGCACGACAGAACTGGCGCACTGGCTGGAGATGGGCGCGCTGCTGAACCGGCGTACCGAGGGCTTCAGCCAGGGCGAACGCATGAAAGTGGCGCTGGCGCGGGCGCTGATTCACGATCCAAAAAATATTATTCTCGATGAACCCACCAATGGTCTCGATGTGGTGGCAACACGTGGCCTGCGTGAATTCCTGCGCTGGTTGTGTACTGCCGAAGGCGGAAGAAAATGTATTATTTTCTCTACCCATATCATGCAGGAAGTGGAGCGCCTGTGCGATTCGGTGGTGATTGTTGCACGCGGCAAGACCGTTGCCAGCGGGACGGTGGCAGACCTGATTGAGCAGGCCGGCGAGCCTGACTTTGAAGACGCTTTCGTCAAGCTGGCATTTCTCGATACCACCCCTTCAGTCAGGATCAACTGATGAACGCCATCTATTCTATCTTTCGCAAGGAAATTACGGATGCCATGCGCGACCGTCGCACCTTGATGATGGTGGTGTTCAGTGCACTGGTTTTTGTTCCGCTGCTGCTGCTGATTTTTTCCGAAATCATGTCGCAAATCGAGTCGCAGGAAGAAAATCGCAGCGTGCTTGCGGTTAACCTGGAACAGGCACCCGGACTGGAAAATTTCATCTTGCGCCAGGGCTACCAGATCGAGGCAGCTCCCGCTGACTACGAAGAAAAATTACGTAATAAAGATCTTTCGCAAGCGGTTTTGCTGGTGCCGGAACATTTTTCCACTGAACTGGCACAGGCGAAAAAAGTGACATTGCAGATCGTATTTGACACTTCCAACAAACAGGCCGAGTTAAGCCTGCGGCCATTAAAACGATTGCTCGACGGCTATATTCAGGAGCGTGCAATGACGAACCTGGCGATGCGTGGGGTTGCGCCGGAAATTTTTCAGTTGATTGAGGTCAGGGAGCGTTATGTTGGCCGTTCCGACGAGCGTCGCGTGACAGTGACTAGCATGTTGCCATTTGCCCTGATCATGGCAATTGTGATTGGAGGAATGTTCTCGGCGATTGATACGACCGCTGGCGAGCGCGAGCGTGGTTCTCTCGAGCCACTGATGATGAACCCGGTCACCGGCTGGCAGCTGGCGCTGGGTAAATGGTCTTCGGTGGCGACTATCAGTATGCTCGTTGCGGTATTGACGGTGCTGAGCTTTTTCCCCTCGCAGTGGCTGATTCATAATGATGCCTTGCGTGCCGAATTTCAATTCGGCGTGTCTGATGCAGTGCGTTTTTTGCTCGTCCTGTTGCCGCTGGCAGCCAGTATCTCTGCCGTGCAGGTAGCGATCTCGCTGACGTGCAAAAGCTTCAAGGAAGCCCAGGTTCGTAACCAAATTTTAAGTATGGTCATTTCATTTGCACCGATGATGCTGATGTTTAATACTGGTCGTGAACCGGGTTGGTTTCAGTGGGTGCCGTCAATCGCACAATCGCTGATGATGAATCATATTCTCAAGGGAGAGACGATCGCCGTCATGCCGGTGGCTATCGCTTTGCTGGTGTGTCTCACGCTGACCCTGGTCAGCCTGAGTTTTGTCGCGCATAAGATGCGCAAGGTCGTCATGATGTAAGTGGCAGGCCCCCAATGGGAGCGGCTGACGTGAGTCCGGCATGCGTAATCTGCAGAGCGGAAATACATAGTAAAAGGGCCGCGTGATGAACGCGGCCCTTTTATTTATTTCACTGGCAGCACAGCTATTGCTGTCGCCTGCTCGATTGCACTGTCACTATGGACGGAGTAACGTGATGGCGCTTTACTCGGCGCCCATTTCCCGGATCAGATTATCGGCTTTGTCGACATTCTTCATTTCCCACAGCATGTAACGCAGGTCAACCAGGATGGTGCGCGTATTGGCCTTGTTGAAGTCCCAGTCGGAGATAATCGAGTCGAGCGTGCCGTCAAAAGCGAGTCCGATGAATTCGCCCTTGGCGTTGAGTGCAGCAGAGCCCGAATTACCACCGGTGATATCAAGCGTTGCCAGAAAATTCACCGGTACTGTCTTGAGAACAGGGTCGACGTATTTACCGGAATTTTGTGTCTTGATCGCTGCCAGTTGCGCGGCGGGAGCATTGAATTCTCCGCTACCAGTCGCCTTGGCAGCTACGCCCTTAATCGTCGTAAAGGCAGTCCAGCTAGTGCCATCTGCACCGTTTGGACGTCCTGCCACTTTACCAAAGCTGACACGCAAGGTACTGTTGGCATCAGGATAGACTGCAAGTCCCTTGCTGTTCATAAAAGCGATTTTTGCTTTCATGTAGTTGGCATAGGCTTGCTGAATGTTGCCATCGAGTTCTTCGTCCCGCGCTTCGCGTTTCAGGCTTTCGTCATACATTGCCACTGCCGCCTTGATGAAGCTGTCGCCACTTGCGCCAAAACTTGCCGGCGCTTGTGTCAGCCAGGCTGCACGGCTGGCCTTGTCGCCTAATTTGCTACCGGCATACATGGATGCCAGCAGTGTTTTCAGGTCGGCTTCAGACATACCATCTTTGACGCCCATTGCTGCATCGAAGTTGGCATTGCGTTCCTGTTTCGGTTGCGCCGCATATTGGCTCAGGCTATGCAGGACCAGCGCTTTGTCGACTTTTTCATCGTAGCTGCGCTCAACGGAATCGATCCGCGATTTAAGTCTTGGTAAATCACGCACCTGATAACCCGATTTGCGCTCGATATCCGGTTTGATAGTCTCATTGGCGAGGCGATACATGGTGCGTGCCATCACCAGCATCCGTGGCGAGGATGAATTCAAAAAATAATCGCGTTTGCTTTGTGCATCACGCTCGGCAATCAGTTTTTCGATTTGCTCAATATCGCCGGCAAACTCTTTGCTGCGCGCAGGGCTGCTGTTGACCCAGCTTTTCAGGTCGGCGTGCTCTTTGGTTTTACGCACCAGAAAATCACTGTCGGCGTAGCTGTTGAGCATACCCTGGCGATTTTTATAGTAATTGTTGATGCCGGCAACCTGACCCGCATATTTCAGGGTCGTGTCAGCGTTGCCTTTGGTTTCTGCCGCAATAATGGCGATTGCCTCACCGGAGGATTTGACAAAAGCGGGGTAGCTCCAATCAAAACTAAACGCCACTTCCGATGGCAACCGGTGCCGGTTGGTGCGGCCAGGATAGCCTAGCACCATGACGAAATCACCTTCTTTAAGACCATTTTTTGCCAGTTTCAGAAAATGTTTCGGTATATACGGAATATTGTCTGTGCTGAAGTCGGCCGATTTACCGTCTTTACTCACGTAGGCGCGATAGAAACCATAGTCTCCGGTATGACGTGGCCACATCCAGTTGTCGGTATCACCGCCAAATTTGCCAACACCGGAAGCGGGAGCGTGGACCAGACGCACGTCACGAATTTCCAGTTGCTTGATCAGGTAGAACTCAAGGCCGCCATAATAAGAGGCGACATTGCAGCGGTGACCAGCATCTTTCTCGCATTCAGCGACCAGTGCTTTTTCATTTTTTTCGATCGCGTCGATCCGTTTTTTACCGGTCAGTTTTGCGACGTCGGCATCAATCACTTTGTTACTGACGTTACGCACATCCTTGGTCACCAGAATACGCGAGCCCGGTGAGGCCGGTAATTCTTCGCCCAGCGTTTTGGCCAGGAAACCGTTAGCCAGCAGGTCACGTTCAGGCGTGGAATTGTGCGCGACGCTGCCGTACACACAATGGTGATTGGTTGCCACCAGACCTTGGGGTGAGACGAATGATGCCGAACAACCACCGAGGCTGACAATAGCACCCATCGGAAATTCGGTTAATTTTGTCAAGGCGGCGGGATCGAGTTTCAGCCCTGCTGACTTGAGTTCTTTCGCTACTTGTGGCAGCTGCTGCGGCATCCACATGCCTTCGTCGGCGTACGCGACGTTGCTGAGGATGGCAAGCGTAATGAGTGTCTTTTTCATGGTTTTTTTAATTGTAGGTTAGGAGTGGCAGGATATTTGATCTTCAGTATTTTCAGTAAACAGGCTAAGTGCGTACTGCATTTTCTGAGATAAATTGACCCGAAACAATGGACATGCAAAAGAATAAAATAGTTCCCGGGGCATTTTAAGCTGAGCGTGGTTAATAGTGTGTCATTTTTGCCATAGACATCGAGAATTAAAAGTAAAAATGATACTATTTTGCAATAAATAGTACTTTCCGTGCCACGCTGGTATCGAATTAGGTGATGCGGCATGAACTCACGCGCAATGTCGATAAAAACGATGGATATGTTGAATGTTGATACAAAATAAAATAGTCAACGGGGCTAAAATTTGCTGCCTGTTCCTTGTTTTTCATGCAGTGCTTGCAGGTCAGCAGGCGCTGGCGAACGACAAATCTGACATGCAACGTTTGTATGAGATCCAGGCCCTGTCGGACCGGGATAATGCCGTCGCGCTCGCCCAGTTACAGGCATTTAAGAAAGCGCTTCCCGCTGATACAGGTTATGCAGTTGAGCTGGAAACCTTGAAAATTTTGGTGAGCCTGTACTACGACGCAGGACAAATCAAATTATCAGACGCGACGATAGACGAATTTCTCATGCTGGCAAAAGAGCACCGGGATCCCTATGCAATTGCGATTGCACGCATTGCGGATAGCTATCGTTTGCTCGATGCGAGCGAACCTGAACGGGCGATCGAACAGCTCAGGCAAGTGAGAAGTGCCGCCCGGCCGGGCGAAGATCCTGAAGTAAACATGCGTCTCAATACCGCTTTTGGCGTGATGTACCGCAACGCGGGTGAGTTTGAACTTTCACTCAAGCATCTCTTATTGGCCCTCGATTCGGTGCAGTTTCAGCCGAGACGGAAAATAGAATCCAGAATTTATAAGCTCGACGCACTCGCCTCGCTGTACATCGTCATGAAAGACCCGGAGAAGGCGCTGGCAACGTCGAACGAGGCGCTGCTACTCTCGTCTCAAGTCAATGCACCCAAAATCTTCGCCTCCCTGAGTGTGACCCAAGGTGCTGCATTTACGCTGATGGGGAAATACGACGATGCTCTCAAGGCGCTCACGGCAGCCTTGAAAATAAGCGCGGAGGCTGGAATGTCCGGCATGAAGTCGACGGCACTGGCAAATATCGCCGATCATTATTTATTGCTTCATGATTACAAGAAAGCTGAAGATTTTTCCAGAAAAACGATCGCCAGCGCAGAATTAATGAACGACAGGCCCAATGTTGCGGTTGGCAAGATCAATCTTGGGTTGGCCATCGGCGGGCAGGGAAAAGTCAGGCAAGGGGCGCAATATATCAACGAAGGACTGCTTTTTTTTGAGAAGTCCGATGCCAAGGCGGATATCGAAATTATTGTCGGTGAGCTGGCAAACATGTATGAGGCGGCAGGTCAGTATCAGGATGCCCTGACTGTATTGCGGCGGCAGCAAAAATTAAGCAACGCCTTATTTAGTTCTGACCGCGCGCGCGCTGTTGCAACGCTTCAGGAGCAATTTAACGCCGGGCAGCGACAAAAACAAATTGAGTTGCTTGCAAAGGACAATGCCCTCAAGGACGCCGACATCAAGAATCAGCGTCTGCAGCAGATGGTCACTTTGCTGGGCGCAATTTTGACCGTCATTGCGGGGCTTTTTATTTTCCTGTTGTACCGCCGCGTCAGAAAGGTCAATGCAAAACTGCTGCAAGCCAACACGCAACTGGAGTTTCACGCCATACGGGACCCGTTGACGGGCTTGTATAACCGGCGCTCTTTTGTTGAGTTGATGCGCACGCGTCTCACCGACGCAGAAGCTGAGCGGCGCGAGGCACAGCATGATAATCCGGATTGCCTGATCCTGATGGACATTGATTTGTTCAAGCATATTAACGACACCTGGGGTCATGCGGTGGGCGATTGTGTCCTGACCGAAATCGCCAGCCGTTTAAAGAGTACGGTCCGCGACACGGACATGGTATTACGCTGGGGTGGTGAAGAATTCCTGATCTATTCACCTCATTCCAGCCCTGTGCAAATTACCAGCCTCGTGGACCGGGTATTGCGCGCCATTGGCGAAAAACCGGTTCTGGTCGGCGAACTTCAGATACCCGTAACCCTCACCGCCGGATTTATTTCGCTCCCTGTTTCTGGCGTGCCGGAATCAGTCTGCAATTGGGAAAAAACCTTGCAAATTGCCGATATGGCCTTGTATCTGGGTAAGGCGCATGGACGTAATCGCGCCTATGGTTTAGTCCGCTTGCTGGTACCGCATGAACAGGCGATGCCCATTCTTGAGCGTGATTTATCTGCCGCTATCAGCGCCGGACTGGTCGAAATGATTGAGGTGAACGGACCACTTCAGGCGAATAATACATCTCATTAACCATTGTACAAACAGTAAAAATTAAAACCAAAAAAGAAAATTGTCACTTATAATTGCCAAGTCGAGAATTTTTCTTGCCTGCTGAATGTTCAATTCAAAAGCCTCATCTTTACCACACTGACGGTCCTGAAAGTCGTACCGGATCAAGTGGCGCAGAGTGGAAATCCGGTTTGTTGCCGGTGTGGTTTTAAATTGAAATGCCGTTTGCACTGTCATTCGTAATGACGTTTTTTAGTCCGTTTTTTAGTGCGTATTGATGCACTACATAACGAAATAAAACGTAACAAAACGAAGCGTAAGAAAATCATCAACAACATCGCTAGGGGTCCTGACAAAGATTTTTTTGTCGGGTGAGAAATACCCTTGAACCTGATCTGGATAATGCCAGCGAAGGGAAGCAGCTGATACCGGCGCAATGAGTCCGACAGGCCTGAACAGGGATTTGTCTTGCAATTGCCGCCTGGTCCCGGAAACTCCTTTGCTGGCTCCATGCCATAAGCACTACGCAAAGGAGCCAACCACCATGAACGTCAAACCACAGTTTTTGTCTGTCACCGCGACGGTAGATACCGCCGCCATCAAGCCGCTGCCGAACTCCCATAAAATTTATATCCAGGGCAGTCGTCCCGATATCCGTGTGCCGATGCGCCAAATTACGCAAGCTGATACGCCTGCCATGTTCGGCTCTGAAGCCAACCCCGCCATTTTTGTCTACGATACTTCCGGCCCCTATTCTGATCCGGCCGTCAGCATCGATATCCGTTCCGGCCTGGCGTCTGTCCGGGGAGCCTGGATTGCCGAGCGCAATGACACCGAAGAACTGGCAGGCCCCTCTTCCGACTACGGCATAGAGCGACTCAATGACGTCACATTGGACCAACTGCGCTTCAACCTGACCCGTAAGCCACGGCGTGCGCTGACTGGCCGTAATGTGAGCCAGATGCATTACGCCCGCCAGGGCATCATTACACCGGAAATGGAATTCATTGCGATCCGGGAAAATATGCAGCGCAAGGAGTATCTGGCAAGCCTGAACGCCTCGGGGCCGATGGGTAAGCGACTCGCCGACGTGATGGGGCGCCAGCATCCCGGGCAATCTTTTGGCGCCTCGATCCCGGATGAAATGACAGCCGAATTCGTCCGCAGCGAGGTGGCGCGGGGGCGTGCCGTGATACCTGCCAATATCAACCATCCGGAAATTGAGCCGATGATTATCGGACGCAATTTTCTGGTCAAGATCAATGCCAACATCGGTAACTCGGCAGTGACCTCGTCGATCGGTGAAGAGGTCGAAAAAATGACCTGGGCAATCCGCTGGGGTGGTGACAACGTCATGGATCTTTCGACCGGCAAGCACATCCACGAGACGCGCGAATGGATCATCCGTAACTCACCGGTGCCGATCGGGACCGTACCGATTTATCAGGCGCTGGAAAAAGTGCATGGCAAGGCCGAAGACCTGACCTGGGAAATTTTCCGCGACACCCTGATCGAGCAGGCCGAGCAGGGCGTTGACTACTTCACGATTCACGCTGGGGTGTTGCTGCGCTATGTGCCGATGACCGCCAGTCGCCTGACGGGCATAGTCTCGCGAGGTGGCTCGATCATGGCGAAATGGTGTCTGGCGCATCACAAGGAAAGCTTTTTGTACGAGCACTTTGAAGACATCTGCGCCATCATGAAGGCCTGCGATGTGACCTTCAGCCTTGGCGACGGCTTGCGTCCTGGCTCGATTTTTGATGCTAACGATGAGGCGCAGTTGAGCGAATTAAGGACGCTCGGTGAGCTGACCCAGATTGCCTGGAAACACGATGTGCAAGTGATGATTGAAGGTCCGGGTCATGTACCGATGCACCTGATCAAGGAAAACATGGACCTGCAACTGGAGCAGTGTGACGAGGCGCCGTTCTACACGCTGGGGCCGCTGACGACCGACATCGCCCCTGGCTATGACCACATCACTTCCGGTATCGGCGCTGCGCAAATTGGCTGGTATGGTACCGCGATGCTTTGCTATGTCACGCCAAAAGAGCACCTCGGCTTGCCTAACAAGGCTGACGTCAAGGACGGCATCATCACGTACAAGATTGCCGCGCATGCCGCTGATCTGGCCAAAGGTCACCCGGGTGCACAAATCCGGGACAACGCACTGTCCAAGGCGCGCTTTGAATTTCGCTGGGATGATCAGTTCAATATTGGTCTTGACCCGGACAAGGCGCGTGAATTTCACGACGAAACCTTACCCAAGGATTCTTCCAAGGTGGCCCATTTCTGCTCCATGTGCGGACCGCATTTCTGTTCCATGAAAATTACCCAGGAAGTGCGCGACTATGCCGCTAAGCAAGGCATCAGTGAGGTCGCCGCACTCAAGCAGGGAATGGAAGTGAAAGCGATTGAATTCGTCAAGTCCGGCGCCGAAATTTATCGCAAGCAATGACGCAGATCGTTCTTAACGGAGCGCCATGTCAGGTCGCTGCCGGGCAAGTCCTGGCCGACTTGATTGACGCGCTGGGGCTATCTGAAAAAGCCATTGCCGTGGCGGTTAACCGTCACGTCATCGCCCGCCCGCAGTGGCACGCTTACCTGCTGCAGGCGCAGGACCAGGTGGATGTGGTGCGTGCCATCGGTGGCGGTTGAGTTCAGTATTGAAAGGAATACACATGCAAGTAATAAGCAACACAGAACTGGCCAATCCGGATGCAGACGGATTGGTCATTGCCGGAACAAGTTACCGCTCACGCCTGTTGGTGGGCAGTGGCAAATACAAGGATCTGGCGCAGACACGACTGGCAACCGATGCCAGCGGTGCCGACATCATTACGGTTGCAATACGCAGGGTCAATATCGGCCAGGATGCCAACGCCCCAAGCCTGCTTGATGCGCTTCCGATGAAGTCCTATACGATCCTGCCCAATACCGCGGGCTGCTATAACGCAGAAGACGCCATTTACACCTTGCAGCTGGGACGAGAGTTGCTTGGTGGACAGCGTTTGTGCAAGCTCGAAGTGCTGGGCGACGAAAAAACCTTGTTTCCCAATATGCCGGAAACATTAAAGGCCGCCCGGGTCTTGGTACAGGAGGGCTTTGATGTGATGGTGTATTGCAGCGACGATCCGATTCAGGCGCGCATGCTGGAAGACATCGGCTGTGTCGCCATCATGCCGCTGGCGTCGTTGATCGGGTCGGGCATGGGAATTATCAATCCGTGGAATCTGTCCCTGATCATTGCGCAATCGAGTGTGCCTGTGCTGGTTGATGCCGGTGTCGGCACGGCTTCGGACGCGGCCATTGCGATGGAACTCGGTTGTGATGGTGTCTTGATGAATAGCGCCATTGCCGGTGCACGTGATCCGGTC
>CANIFC010000053.1 GCA_947466695.1 Oxalobacteraceae bacterium
CATTCGTCAATCCGCTGACGGCGCTGGGCATGGTCGAGACCATGCGGCGCGAAGGTCACAAGGCGCTGGTGCATACTGCCGCAGCGTCCAATCTGGGCCAGATGCTGAACCGTATTTGCATCAAGGATGGCATTGCGCTGGTCAATATCGTGCGTAAGGACGAGCAGGAACAACTGCTCCGCGAGAGCGGTGCCAGATATGTGTGCAATACCGCTTCAGCGAACTTCATGCCGGATCTTACTGCTGCGCTGGTGGAAACCGGTGCCACCATTGCCTTTGACGCCACCGGCGGCGGCAAGCTGGCCGGGCAGATCCTCAGTTGTATGGAAGCGGCGCTGAACCTGACCGCCAAAGAGTACAGCCGCTATGGCTCGACGACGCATAAGCAGGTCTACATCTATGGTGGCCTGGACCCGAGTCCGTCAGAATTTGTTCGCGATTTTGGCATGAGCTGGGGTATGGGCGGCTGGTTGCTGTTCCCGTTCCTGCAAAAGACCGACCCGGCCGTCGTGAACCAGCTCAAGCAGCGGGTAGCGGCAGAATTGACAACAACGTTTGCCAGCCACTACACCAGGGAAATATCGCTGGCCGAAACACTGCAACTCGATATGATCGCCGCTTACGGAAAACGCAGTACCGGCGAAAAATTCCTGATCAATCCGGGCAAGTGAGTGGGTGGTGACGGAACGAAGACGTGACTGAGTGAATAAATAAGTTTGGCAACGCTGTCAGGTTGCGTAACCAGCAATTCATGCGTGTTGCCATTGTCATTTAACAGTCTTCGCCCCCATGCCCGATGTACCGGTCTGGGGGGCGAAGCTGATTGCGTGCTTACTGCTCAGTGCTTACTTTTTACGGTTTTCTGTAACGCAGCCATATGGCGCCGCCGTCCTGTATTTCTGCTGATGCCAGCGACAGGTAGGTTGGCTTGGTCCATGCCTCTTTGGTGACTTCAAACGAGGCCGGATGTTCGCCCCGCCCGTCGATGAGTGGCAGGATGAGAACGCTGATTTCATCAACCAGTCCGGCGTTGACGAAGGATCCGCTGACGTGTGGCCCGCCTTCGACGATCAGGCGTTTGGTGCCCAGTTCAGTCGAGAGTATGGTCACGACTTGCGCCAGGTCGATCTCTGTTTTTCCAGCAAAAATATAAGACACCTTGATCGATTGCAGGTAGGCCAGATAGTCATCCGATACCGCTTCGGTCACCACGGCAACGACGTGCGAATCGAGCGCCACATTACTTTTCCAGGCAACCTTGCCGAGCGGATCAATCGAGATGGCATAGCAGGCGGCATCACGGACGGCAAAATGATGCGTGCGCGGAATTGGCGCCTTGGCCAGACCTGCCGGATAACCGTCGCCGTGGGCGATTTCCTGCATCGTGACCCGGCCGCAAATCCAGGCGTCAAACTTGAACTGTTGCGCCAGTTTTTCGTAGAGTTCGCCGGCATTTTTGGTGAAAGGGCGGTCCCAGCCGTCGGTGAGTGCATGGCCGTCGATGGAGGACATCATGTGGCAGATAACGTAGGGCTTCATGGAAAACTCCGGATAATTTTTAATGGTGAATGAATTTTGGGCTTGCCGGTGCGGCAGGTGTGTCGCATCATAATTTGGGAAAACAGAAGAGTTTATTCTCCGGAAAAACTTCATGCTGGTCTGTGCGGATGCGCACAGACCAGCATGAAGGCGTGCCTCCGCAGGTAGTGAAAATCCCGGATTTTTCATGCGGTTCCAGCCCGTGTCGGTCCGCACGGCAAGCGTTCAGGCTGGCGGTGTCAGTTGCGGCAGGTGCTTGCGGATGATGCCGGCCAGCTTGTCAAATGCCGGGCCGATGTGCTCCTCTGGCACGCAGGCGTAACCGAGCATCAGGCCACGCCTGGCGTTTTCTGCCTGCATGTAATAGCCCGACAAAGGGCGGGTGATGATGCCGGCCGCGAGTGCCTCGTTGCTGATGGCGACATCATCGCAGCAGGACGGCAGGTGCAAGGCCAGATGCAGGCCGGCGTCGCCATCTGAAAAATCGATGACTTTGTCAAAGTGGCGTTCGATTGCCTGCTGCAGCAGACGCAGTCGCTCGCCATACAGCAAGCGCATGCGGCGGATGTGCGAGGCAAAATATCCCTCACTCATGAAGTCGGCCAGAATCGCTTGCAGAAATATCTGGCCGCCGCGATACAGTTCGGAGTGACCCGTCGAGAAAGGCTGCGACAAGGCTTGCGGCACCACCAGGTAACCGATGCGCAAACCAGGAAAAGTGGTCTTGCTGAAGGTGCCCATATACAAAACCCGCTCGTGGGTGTCGAGGCCCTGCAGCGAAGGCAGCGGCCGGCTGCCGTAACGAAATTCACTGTCGTAATCATCTTCCACGATCCACGCTTTGTGCGCTGCGGCATATTCGAGCAGCTGGCGGCGGCGCGACAGGCTCATGATGGTGCCCAGCGGATACTGGTGGGACGGCGTGACAAAAATAAAGCGCGGTGGCGCTGCCGCCGGGATCAGGTCAGTCTGCTGCATCTGCATACCTTCAGCGTCAACCGCAATGGGTACCGGTTCGATGCCGAGCGAGTGGCAGATGCTGCGCGTACCCCAGTAGCAGGGTTCCTCCACCCAGGCCTGGTCGCCATGCTCACCGAGCAGCTTGGCCGCAAGGTCGATGGACTGGTGAATGCCGGTGGTAATGATGACCTGGCTGGCGCTGCAATTGACCGAACGCGCAACCCGCAGGTATTCGGCAATCGCTTCGCGCAAGGGCAGGTAGCCGCCGCCATTGTCGTAGGTCAGTAATTCGGCCCGCGAACGGCGCCAGTGCTTGTTTTGCAGGCGGCTCCAGACCTTGTTGGGGAATTGCGTAACGTCGGGCACCCCTGGCATGAACGCACCCCATTGCACCGGGCTCACGCCGGCCCGTGTGACCAGCTGCCGGCCACGGGTCGACAGACCGCCATGAATATCCTGCTCACCTGCGCTAAGGCTATCCGGACCAGCTTCGGTGATCTGGTCCGGTACGGTATCGGCAATAAAAGTGCCGGCACCGGTACGGGTTTCCAGATAGCCCTCGGCAATGAGCTGTTCATAGGCGTGCGTGACGGTGTTGCGTGACATTGCCAGTTCGCTGGCCAACTCGCGCGAGGACGGCAGTTGCAATCCGACCGGCAGCTGATGGCTAAGAATGGCTTCGCGCAACACCTGATAGATCTGGCGATTGACCGGTTGGCCGGTAGCGCGGTCTATGCGCTGCAAGAGAAAATCCGGTAAGGAAGCAATACGCAAAGTGGCTCCATCAAATAAATCAAATTGGATCTAAAGTATAACGCCAAAAAGCTATTAATATAGCCACACGTACAAATCACCTGAAGCTTGAAGGCCCGGCGCTTCGTGCGCTATCAGATCTGTTGACGGAGGGGATGAGGGCCTTGTCCGACAATGCTGCGAGGTGTGAATGGTGCTTTCGCCGTCCGCTGGTGTACGGAACTCAAAGTACCCCGGTAGTGAAAAATGCCCGGCAGTGTCAGTAGTCATGAAATTGCTTGAAAAGTAGCGGTAAGCAGGTGGTATTGCCGGCGGATTACGCCTCGGTCTCAACATTATCTCATTGGAAAATTCATGGAATTAAGCAACCAAGCCCTGCACCAACGTAAAGAAGCCGCCACTGTGCGCGGCGTTGGCGTGATGACCCAGCTCTATGTGGATCATGCTAAAAATTCAGAATTGTGGGATGTGGAAGGCCGTCGCTACATCGACTTTACCGGTGGTATCGGCGTACTCAATACCGGTCATTGCCATCCGAAAATTATCGCGGCAGTCGAAGAGCAGCTGAAAAAATTCACCCACACCTGCTACCAGGTGTTTCCGTATCAGGGCTATGTCGAGCTGGCTGAAAAGCTCAACCGGATGACACCCGGCACGTTTGAAAAACGCACGGCATTGTTTTCGACCGGTGCCGAAGCGGCTGAAAATGCCGTCAAGATTGCCCGCGCCGCCACAGGTCGCAGCGGCGTTATCGCGTTTTCCGGTGCGTTTCACGGCCGCACCATGATGGGCATGGCACTCACTGGAAAAGTGGTACCGTACAAGGCCGGTTTCGGTCCGTTTCCTTCTGATATTTATCACATCCCGTTTCCTGTTGAGCTGCACGGCATTACGGTAGCCGATTCGCTGCAAGCGCTGGACCGCCTGTTCAAGGCCGACATCGATCCCAAACGCGTTGCCGCCATCATGATCGAGCCAGTTCAGGGCGAAGGTGGCTTTTACCAGACGCCGCCAGAATTGATGCGCGAACTGCGCGCCATCTGTGATCTGCACGGTATCTTGCTGGTGGCCGATGAAGTGCAATGCGGTTTTGCCCGTACCGGAAAAATGTTCGCAATGGAGCATTACGACGTGGTGCCGGATATGCTGCTGATGGCAAAAAGTCTGGCAGGCGGTTTCCCGCTGTCGGCCGTGACCGGCAGGGCGGACGTCATGAATGCGGCAAATCCGGGCGGTCTTGGCGGTACCTACGCCGGTAATCCGCTGGCAGTGGCGGCAGCACTGGCGGTCATCGATGTGATTGAGGAGGAGGGTCTGGTTGCCCGTTCCAACCAACTCGGCGAACAATTGCGCAGCCGGCTCGAAGGCCTGCGGGGTGCGGTGCCGGAAATTGCCGAAGTGCGCGGTCTGGGCGCCATGATTGCGATCGAATTTAGCTATCCGGAAAACCACAAGCCCAATCCTGAATTTACCAAAAAAGTACAAGCGAAGGCGCTGGAACTGGGTCTGGTTGTGCTTACTTGCGGCGTGTATTACAACGTCATCCGCTTCCTGATGCCGCTGACCATACAGCCGGAAGTGTTTGAAGAAGGCCTGCAACTATTGGCAAAGGCAATGCAGGACTAAAACCCCTGCGCCGGAATGCCACCAGTGGCCGGCAAGGATGAGAGCAATTAACATTAAATTGCCCGCCTTGCCTTTCTAAAAAAAGGAGACAAGACATGCATGACACCTATCCGCATCCGGTGATGCCAGTCGTTTGGTTTTCAACGACGACGCGCGCACTTCACCTGCAATGTCACCAGCAACATCGCCAGCAACAGCCCTATCAACAATTGTTACCAGCAATACCGGATGCACCGCAATGAACACCAGATTGGTGCAATTTCGTCCTTGAATGCAGCCGGTGAGGCCCACGTCCATCAAATACAAATCTTCCTGAAAAAAATTTACTGGCATAAATTTTGCTAGTATTTGTTGATAGATAGTTATGAAATTAAAATAGAAGAGTAATGTGTATTTTTACGGGAGATGAGCGGCAGATTTTGCCACAAAATATCTTTCACGCGCACTAAAGCAGGGATGACAGTCTCCCTTAACGAGCATGAAACTGCTGATCAGTTGATCAACAGTTTCATGGATAGAGGCAACAGGATAGCCAGGGTTTGGCCGTTACCGGACCAGCTCTGGCGTCATGGAGAACCAATTTTGAATCAGGTAAACACAGTGCAAGAAACCAGTAGCGATATCCTCGTGTCCTTCAAGGGTGTCCAGAAAACTTATGACGGGGAAAATCTGGTCGTCAAAAATCTTGACCTGGAGATTCACCGTGGCGAATTTCTCACCTTGCTGGGGCCATCGGGCTCCGGCAAGACCACCTGCCTGATGATGCTGGCCGGTTTTGAGTTTCCCACCGGCGGCGAAATTTTGCTGGATGGTCAGTCGCTCAACAAGGTGCCGCCGCACAAGCGCAACATCGGCATGGTGTTCCAGAATTACGCCTTGTTTCCGCACATGACCGTAGGACAGAATGTCGCTTACCCTTTGCAGGTGCGTGGCTTTGATGCCGCCAGCCGGGCCGAAAAAGTGAAAAATGCGCTTGATATGGTGCAGATGAACGCCTTTGCCGATCGTTATCCGGCGCAATTGTCCGGCGGCCAGCAGCAGCGTATCGCCCTGGCGCGGGCGCTGGTATTTGATCCCAAGCTGGTATTGATGGATGAACCGCTGGGTGCGCTCGACAAGCAATTGCGCGAACACATGCAGCTTGAACTCAAAGCCCTGCACAAGCGGCTGGGCGTCACCTTTGTCTATGTGACGCATGACCAGAGTGAGGCGCTGACGATGTCGGACCGGGTTGCCGTTTTCGATCAGGGCATTATCCAGCAGCTGGCGGTTGTTGACCGTCTTTACGAATATCCGGAAAACCAGTTTGTCGCCGGCTTCATTGGTGACAACAACCGCTACACCGGCACGGTTGAGTCACTGGACGGCGACAGCTGCAGCATACGCCTGCCGGATGGCACGCAACTGACGGGGGTCAATGCCAATGCGGCGCAGGTCGGACAGGGGGTTGTTGCCTGCATCCGTCCTGAACGCATCGTGCTGGTGGCGTCCGGCACTTCGCCGGCCAATACGCTGCGCGTCACTGTCAACGGTCTCATTTATTTTGGTGACCATGTGCGGGTGCGCTGTGCGCTGCCCGGACAGGACGACTGTTTCATCAAACTCACACTGGGTAGCCCGTCACTGGCAGGCCTGGCTGAAGGTGTGCAGGTCACGCTTGAGCTCGACCCTGCACGATTACGTATTTTTGTTTGATTTTTGTTTGATTTTTGTTTTTTTGTTCCATCTCGTCTATCGCACTACCCTACAACAAGGAGTTGACATGAAGCTGATATTGAAACCCGTATTGCTTGCCGCCGCCCTCTCGGCTGGTCTGGTGCATGCCGCAGAACTGACCGTGATCAGTTTTGGCGGAGCCAATGGCAAGGCGCAAAAGGCGGCCTATATCGAACCGTTTGAAAAAGCCAGCGGCACCAAGCTGGTGATGGTCGAGTACAACGGTGAAATGGCAAAAATCAAGGCGATGGTTGAAACCAAGACGGTCAGCTGGGACGTGGTAGAGCTCGAAGCGGGCGTCATTGGCCGCGCCTGTGAAGAAGGCCTGCTGGAAAAAATTGACTACAGCAAGATCGGCAAGAAAGCTGACTTCATGCCCGAAGCGATCACGGAATGTGGCGTCGGTACCTTTGTCTGGTCTACCGTGCTGGCGTATGACGCCGATAAACTCAAGACCGCGCCAACCGGCTGGGCCGATTTCTGGAACGTCAAGAAGTTTCCCGGTAAGCGTGCAATGCGCAAGGGCGCCCGCTACAACCTGGAATTTGCCCTGATGGCCGATGGGGTGCCAACCAAGGATGTCTACAAGGTATTGGGTACCAAGGCCGGTGTTGACCGTGCGTTTAAAAAACTCGAAGAGTTGCGTCCTAACATCCAATGGTGGGAAGCCGGCGCGCAACCGCCACAATATCTGGTGGCAGGCGATGTCGTGATGACGACTGCCTACAATGGCCGCATCGATTCGGCGCAGCGCGAAGGCAAGAACCTTAAAGTGGTCTGGTCCGGCAGTATCTACGATCTCGATTACTGGGCCATCCCCAAGGGTTCACCAAACAAGGCCATGGCTGAGAAATTCATCGCTTTTGCCAGCTCACCGGAAGCACAGAAAAACTACGCCACTAAAATCGCCTACGGCCCGGTCAACACCGCAACCTTGAAAATGCTCGATGCCAAAACGCTGGCAGGTTTGCCGACCTCGGAAACAAATGCCAAGGATGCGGTTGCCAATAACCTCAAATTCTGGACCGACCACGGTGAAGATCTGGAGCAGCGTTTTACTGCCTGGGCAGTTCAGTAAGCGCTTATCCTGCAAGGAAATAATCAGCAGAAAGTATCAGGCCTCCGGTATCAGGAGCCAGATATCCATTCGAATAGATCCGCTCTGCTGTTCATTTTCTTATTTTGGTTGATGCATTTTTGTGTATCGGTCCCGGTTCGCCGGGAACCGGATTAAGTCTGATCACTCAATGATCTCCCCGCCCGTGCCGCATTCTCCATAGTGGCCATGCGATACGGGTTTTGATGCTGCCCATAGTGGCTTCGTGGGCAGCATTTTTATTATTTCTGGTATTTTTTATGACTCTTTCCGCTTCGGCTATTGGTTCCGGTATTGCCCCTGATCCGGCCCCGGGTACGCCCACAGTGGCGCAACTCAAGCGTGACCTGCACCGGGCGCAATTGCGCCAGCGCATCACCGCATTGGGTCTCATTGCGCCGCTGGCGATTTTCTTGCTGATCACGTTTGTCGTTCCTATCGCTGTTTTGCTCAAGCGTGCTGTAGAAAATCCGGAGGTCGCCACGATCTTGCCATCCACCGTGCAGGCACTGGCAAAATGGGATCACAAGGACTTGCCTTCTGACGCCGCCTATCTGGCACTGGCGCAGGACCTGACGCTGGCCAAAGAACAAAGTACGGCAGGCAAAGTGGCCTATCGCATCAATAGTGAAATCCCCGGCGCGCGTTCGGTCATCATGCGCACCATGCGTGCGATGCCGCTGGAAGACGTCGACGGCAAACCGCTGGCTCATGCCGGTATCAGGCAGGCGCTGATCGGGATTGACCCACATTGGGCCGAGCCGGAATACTGGCGCGTGATTGCCAAGAACGGTTCGCTGTACTCGCCCTATTATCTGCTGGCCTCGGTGGACTTGCAGCAGGATAGCCTGGGCCACATCAGCAAGAAACCGGACGACCAGTCCGCCTATCAGCAAATTTTCGGCCGTACCTTCATGATCAGCCTGATCTCCACCCTGTGTTGCCTGGCGATCGGTTATCCGCTGGCCTACTGGATATCGACCATGCCGGAGCGGCGTTCCAACCTGTTCATGATTCTCGTGCTGATCCCGTTCTGGACCTCAATACTGGTGCGCGTCGCGTCCTGGATTGTGCTGCTGCAGTCCGAAGGTCTGGTCAACACGGCACTCATGGCCCTGGGTGTCACGCATGCGCCGCTGGAGTTGCTGTTTAACCGTATCGGGGTCTACATCTCAATGACGCACATCCTGCTGCCGTTCATGATCCTGCCACTTTATAGCGTGATGAAATCGATTCCCCCTACGTATATGCGGGCCGCCATCTCGCTAGGTAGTCATCCGTTTGCCGCCTTCTGGCGCGTGTATGTGCCGCAGACCTTTCCGGGCGTCGCTGCCGGCACCTTGCTGGTCTTCATCATCGCGCTGGGTTACTACATCACACCGGCCTTGCTGGGTGGGCCGAACGAGCAGATGGCCAGTTATTACGTCGCCTATTTCATCAACGTGACCCTCAACTGGGGCATGGCGTGCGCGCTCGGAGCCTTGCTGTTTGCCGCCACGCTGGTGCTTTACAGCGTGTACCGGCGCTTTGCCAAAATCGAAGTCAGCATGTGATCGGGATACCATGAAAACCTCCTTACCCTTATTTCCTCCCTACACCTCGCTGATCGAACGTATCTGGTTCTTCTTCCTTCGTAGTGTTAACATGCTGGCGCTGCTGTTTCTGGTACTGCCGATTCTGGTGATCATCCCGCTGTCGTTTTCCGACAGCAGTTTTCTGTCCTATCCGGTGCCGGGCTATTCGCTGCGCTGGTACGAAAACCTGCTGCAGTCCGACGCCTGGATACGCGCCGCCAAAAACAGTTTTATCGTGGCGCCACTGGCTGCGCTGATCGCTACCATCCTCGGCACTCTGGCTGCGATGGGGCTGAACAAGGCCGAGTTTCCCGGTAAGGGTCTGCTCATGGCGATACTGATTTCGCCGATGGTGGTGCCGGCAGTAGTGGTAGGTGTTGGCGTGTATATTTTCTTTGCCCAGATCGGCCTGGCGGATAGCTACACCGGGCTGATCCTGGTACATGCGGCACTCGGTGCGCCGTTCGTCGTGACCACGGTCTCGGCGACCTTGCAAGGGTTTAATCACAATTTGGTGCGCGCCAGTCAAAGTCTGGGCGCCAGTCCGCTGACCACTTTTTTCCGCATCACGTTGCCGGTGATTGCACCGGGCCTTATTTCAGGTGCGCTGTTTGCCTTTGCCACTTCGTTTGATGAAGTCGTCATCACGTTGTTTGTCGCCGGGCCTAATCAGTCGACCTTGCCACGCCAGATGTTTACCGGCATACGCGAGAACATCAGCCCCACCATTGCTGCGCTAGCCACTATACTGATCATCTTTTCCACCTGTCTGCTGCTGGTACTTGAATGGTTGCGTGGCCGGAATAAGGCAGCGGCAAAATTCTAGTGAGTGGCACTGAAAAGGTGCTCGCGCGTGGTGAGTGCGGGACGTTTTCAGCTGATTTTTTTGCTGTCCAAGCTGTGTAGCTAAAAGTTTGCTGCGCAAGTTGATGCACTGAATTTTCGCACTGAATTTTTTGCGTTGAATTTTCGCATTAAATTTTGTCATTGAATTTTGTCATTAAATTTTTACGCTTGGCTGCTTACTGTTTTTATTCACTATCTTTATCCACTGTTTTTGCTCACAGTTTTTTGTTCATAATACGGAGATATTCATGCTGCAATTAAAAGATCCGTCGCTGCTGCGACAACAAGCCTACCTCGATGGCCAATGGTGCGATGCCGATGACGGCAGCACGGTCGCGGTGACCAATCCGGCCACCGGCGAGGTACTGGGAACCGTACCGAAAATGGGCGCTGTCGAGGCGAAACGCGCGATTGATGCCGCCAACGCGGCGTGGCCGGCGTGGCGCAAGAAAACAGCCAAGGAACGCAGCGCTATCCTGCGCAAATGGAACGACCTGATGCTGGCTAACGTCGACGATCTGGGTTTGCTGATGACCGCCGAACAAGGTAAGCCGCTGACCGAAGCCAAGGGCGAAGTCGTTTATGCCGCTTCATTCATCGAATGGTTTGCCGAAGAAGGCAAGCGCGTTGCTGGTGGAACTTTGGAATCACCGTGGCCGGACCGCCGTCTGTTGGTCATCAAGGAACCGATCGGTGTCTGCGCCGCCATTACCCCGTGGAACTTTCCGTCTGCCATGATTACCCGCAAGGCCGGACCTGCACTGGCAGCCGGTTGCCCGATGGTTGTCAAGCCTGCCGAGGCGACGCCATTTTCAGCGCTGGCGCTGGCGGTGCTGGGTGAGCGCGCCGGAATACCTGCCGGAATTTTTAGCGTCATTACTGGTTCTTCACGCGCTATTGGCGGCGAAATGACCAGTAACCCGATCGTGCGCAAACTGACCTTTACCGGTTCGACCGAAGTCGGTCGCCTGTTGATGGCACAAAGCGCACCGACCATCAAAAAACTTTCGCTCGAACTCGGTGGTAATGCGCCGTTCATTGTCTTTGATGATGCTGATCTTGATGCCGCAGTTGAAGGCGCCATGATGTCGAAATACCGTAACGCCGGCCAGACCTGCGTCTGCGCCAACCGTATTTATGTGCAGGACGGTGTGTACGATGCCTTTGCCGCCAAGCTGGTCATCGCCGTGGCCAAGCTGAGCGTCGGCAATGGCGCTGAAGCCGGTATCACGCAAGGCCCGCTGATCGATGACAAGGCGGTGGCAAAGGTGGAAGAGCATATCGCCGATGCATTAGCCAAAGGTGGTCGTCTGCTCACTGGCGGCAAGCGCCATGCATTGGGTCACTCGTTCTTTGAACCGACCGTGATCGCTGACGTCACATCCGACATGCGCGTGGCGCGCGAAGAGACTTTCGGCCCGCTGGCACCCCTGTTCCGTTTCAAGACCGACGAGGAAGTTCTTGCGATGGCCAACGATACCGAATTTGGTCTGGCCAGCTATTTTTACTCACGTGATATCGGCCGTATCTGGCGTATCGCGGAAGGCCTGGAATCAGGTATGGTCGGCATCAACACCGGCCTGATCTCCAACGAAATTGCACCGTTCGGCGGCGTCAAGCAATCCGGTCTCGGGCGCGAAGGATCAACCTACGGTATGGATGACTATCTGGTTATCAAGTATCTGTGCATGGGCGGGATTTAATTTTTCCTGTGGCGACCATGGTGGCAACCCTGCCGTCATGGTCGCCACCTTGTCTGTAGGGTGACAAGGTTATTGCACCTGATACGCCATCAAAACACGACCTTCAACACCTTAGAAGTCGTTAATTAATAAATGTAACGAAATTAGCTTAGAGTTGGATCAATCCTGTAGTTCCATTCGCTATGAAATTTATTTCGTGTGATGCGGATTTTTTCGAACGCCACATCACTGACTTTGATGCCTGCCGGGTACAGAGAATCATCCAGTTCGGCATGAACTTTCAGGCCCTTTCGCACAAAATTAAACAAAACGCGAGTTCAAACTCGAAGTGCAATAGAAGATTAATTGGATGGGGTGGGAAGATGCGGTAGCATCCGAAAGCTTTAATATGGGTGTCTTGTTAAATTTTACGAATCAAGAGGATCACTGCACCGGAAGATTCTGGGAAGGGCGTTTCAAAAGCCAGCCGATTTTAGATGAAGCCGGTTTGTTGGCATGCTGTGTGTATGTGGACTTAAACCCGGTGCGCGCCGGCATCGCTGCGACACCGGAAGCGTCTGACTTCACGGCGATACAACAGCGCCTGCAAACCTTCGCGGCGCAACGCGCAAGTGCCGATGCCACGCCAGCGAAAGCGCAGAACGTAGCGCCGCCACTTCACCCGTTTGCCAATCACCTAAATACCGATCCGGCACAAGGCATGCCCTATACCTTGCTTGATTATGTCGAACTAGTCGATTGGACTGCCCGCATTGTCCGCGCAGATAAAAAGGGCGTAATTGCCAGTCATACACCGCTCATCTTGCAACGCTTGGGCTTTAGTGCGGCAGAATTTCACAAACACATGCAAGCACAAGCGATGACGCGTGGCACGGTCATCGGCCAGGTCGAGAGATTAAAAGCCTATGCAATTGGCCTCAAGAAGCGTTGTGTGAGGGGTGTGCGTATGCCTGCGATGTGGATGACAGCGTAGAGACCAATCAAAAAATAGTTCAGACGCGTCTCAGCTTGAATTGGCACAGTGATTAAGGCACTGCGAGGGTTAGGTATTGCCTAAAAACCTAACTTCGTGTATTTTTTACTTTTTTTTAGTGTGGGTGTGAATTTTTGCGCGGCTGAAAGTAATTAATTGAGTTAAATGTGTAGGCGTGCTTATTAGATCGACCATTCCACTTAATTTGTGCATATTCTTGAGATGGGTGTCTAGGAGTCTGCGCGGCAGACAGAATTTGATCTAACGAAGCTGACACGATGATGACCGGAATCGCAGTCAGATTCAATTTTGATGGCATTGATATTCAAAATACCGCTCGAATTCTCAAAATTCGAGCA
>CANIFC010000054.1 GCA_947466695.1 Oxalobacteraceae bacterium
CTTATAAATCAACTACTCTTTACATCTCGCCGGCAAGTTTTTTCTTAAACCGCGATAATGGGCGGTTGAGTAAATTAATAATGGCAATACCGATCAAATCATGAAGGAGTGAAGGATATGGATTTTACTGTTGGGATGCTGCTTGGAACGTTTTTGCTTTCAATTGCAGCATTATTTATTTTTATCTGGTCCATGGCAAAAGGACTCTTTGGTGACGGCAATGTGGCTGCCACTGAAATTTTTGGCCGGGACGAACTAGGTCTGGTGGAAGATCCCGCTGCGACTGCCAAACAGAAGAGTGATCTTCAGCGGGCGATGAACGATCGTGCCCTTTCGGATCCGGCCATGAATGCGGACGATACGGAAGATCGCCGGCGGGCCGATCAGTCGAGCTCGCTGGTAGTCGGGATTTGTCTCACCCTGGCGGTCATCTGGCTCGTTCTCGCCTCTTTTGCAGGCCTGATCTCCTCAGTAAAAATGCATCTTCCTGACTGGTTGGTACAGTATGGATGGCTCACTTTTGGTCGCATCCGGCCAATTCACCTTAATTTGATCGCTTACGGCTGGTGCTCCTTGTCGGGCATCGGCGTGGCGCTTTGGCTTATTCCGCGGCTATTGAAAACAGAACTGGTCGGTGCCAAGTACGCGATTGTCGGCGGTGCCATCTGGAGTATCGGCGTTTTTGCCGGAGTGGTCGCGATCGGCATGGGATATTCCGATGGTCTGGAATGGCTGGAATTCCCGTGGAAAATTGATATCTTGCTGGTCGTCGGTGGTGCCCTGGTCGGTTGTCCGCTGTGGTTGACATTAATGAACCGCAAGGTAGAACACTTGTATGTCTCAGTCTGGTACATCGCTGCCGGCTTATTGTGGTTCCCGATCATGTTTCTCATTGCCAACTGGCCTGGCCTGCATTTTGGGGTTGAGCAGGCAACGATGAACTGGTGGTTTGGTCATAACGTGCTGGGACTGTGGTTCACTCCGCTTGGCCTGGCTGCAGCGTATTACATGATCCCGAAAGTGATCGGCAAGCCTATCCACTCGTATAACCTGTCGCTGCTGGGCTTTTGGTCGCTGGCTTTCTTTTACAGCCAGGTCGGTGGACATCACCTGATCGGTGGTCCGGTACCTTCGTGGCTGGTAACGATCTCGATCGTGCAGAGCATGATGATGATCATTCCGGTGTTTGCTGTAGCGGTGAATCAGCATATGACTGTGCTGGGTAATTTCAGGGCCCTGATTTATTCGCCGACACTGCGTTTCATTGTATTGGGCGCCATGATGTACACCGCGGCCTCGTTGCAAGGGTCGATGGAAGCCTTGCGTTCAGTCAATGCAGTGACCCATTTCACTCACTATACAATCGCTCACGCGCATCTCGGCTTGTATGGATTTTTCTCGATGGTGATGTTTGGTTCGATTTATTTCATCATGCCGCGCATCATGAACTGGGAATGGCCGTATCCTAAACTCATCTCGCTGCATTTCTGGCTGGTGTTGATTGGTTTTGCCATTTATTTCATCTGGCTCTCCATCGGTGGCTGGCTGCAAGGCCTGGCCATGCTTGATGCCAATGTACCGTTTATGGATTCAGTCAAGGTAACCCTGCCGTATCTGCAGGCGCGTTCCATTGGCGGTGGCCTGATGACGCTGGGACACCTGGTCTTCGCATTTCACTTCTTCGTGATGGGCTGGAAATTCGGTCCTAAACGCCTCGGTGCCGCCTTGTTCGGCTCCGCGCGGTTGACACGATTACTCGGTAAAGGAGCGTCAGCATGAGTGCTGGAAAAAGTTTTTGGGAAATGGATGAATTGCGCCTGACTGTAGGTGCAATGGTGATTCTTGGTGGTGCAACCGGCATTCTCGTGCTGATGCCTTACCTGTTATTGAAAAAAGTACCGCCGCCAGAGGGGCTCAAGCCTTACACCACGCAGCAATTGGCCGGACGTCAGCAATATATTGCCAACGGCTGCGTGTACTGTCACTCACAGCAGCCACGCGATATCAAGCTGGCGCCCGACTTCAAGCGCGGCTGGGGTCGTGCCACTGTTTCGGGTGATTATGCTTACGACACCCCGCATCTGCTCGGCACTATGCGTACCGGCCCTGATCTGATGAATATTGGTGCCCGCCAGCCTAGTAAAGACTGGCAATTGGGACATCTGTATCAACCGCGTGCCTATACGCCAGGTTCTATCATGCCGGCGTATCCGTTCCTGTTTGAGGCGCGCCAGGGCGTGGCTAAGGAGGGCGAAACTGTTGTTAATCTGCCACCGGCTTTCGCCAAATCAGGACAAGTGGTGATTGCCAAGCAGGAAGCGCTGGATCTGGTTGAGTACCTGATATCACTTGACCGTACTTATCCCGCATTGCCGCCGCTGCCAGAAAATGTTGTCAAGGCAGCTGAACCATCTAAGGAAAAACCGTGAGCGATCCAAAAAATCCAAAGAAAAATGCGGCCTTGCAGCGAGAAAATGAAGATCCGGACGAGGGCATCCGCCCCTTGCCCTGGTTTTTAGTGATGTTTCTGGGTGCCATGGCCATGTGGGGTGGATTTTACATCTACGTCACGCCATCGGGCGGAGATTCGTCCTATGGTGACCAGAGAACCGTAGAAACCCTGCGTCCTCCGGTGCCCGTTGGTGGCGCTGGTGCGGTCGTCAAAGTTGATGGTAAGCAAATTTTTGGCGGTAAATGCGCCTCTTGCCATCAGGCGACCGGACTCGGTGTAGCCGGCGTATTTCCTCCGGTTGCCGGTTCCGAATGGGTAATGGGGGATGAGAAAATCCTGACCAATATCCTGTTGCACGGTATCGTTGGCGAAATTGAAGTCAAGGGCAACAAGTACAAGGGCGTTATGCCTGCGTGGAACGCACTGAGCGACGATGAGCTGGCCGGAGTCATGACCTATATCCGCGCTGAATGGGATAACAAGGCCGCACCGGTGACCGCGGAAACCGTCAAGGCCCAGCGCGAGTTGACCAAGGGCCGTACCCAGCCCTACAACGGCGGTGCCGACATCGCAGCGGGAACCTGAGTTGCCGGTGATCTCAAGCAAAGACTTGCTCACCACTTTTGCGGTCACGGTGAGCGTGCTGCTGCTGGGATTGGTCTTGCTGTTCCGGGCGACCAACGGCGGCGCAGCCTTCACGACGGAAGAGCTGCGCCGTTCGGAGGTGGCGCAAGCGCCGCGCGCCACACCTGATTTTGCGCTGGTGACCGGTAGCGGGCAAATCACGTCTTTGCATGAGATGCTGGGCAGCGGAAAAAAAGTGTGGATTGTTGATTTTGTCTACACCCGCTGCCAGACCGTCTGCCGGGCACTAGGTTCGGTCTATCAGCAACTGCAGCAGCAAATCCTTGCACGGGGCCTGCAGGATCAGGTCGGCTTGCTGTCGATGAGTTTCGATCCGCTTAACGATACTCCCAAGGTGCTGCACGCCTATAGTGAACGGATGAAGTTTGATCCGGCAGTGTGGCAAATCGCCACTTTGCAATCCGTCCGCGATAAAGGTCATTTACTGAATACCTTTGGCATCATGGTGATCCCGGCACCGCTCGGTGAATTTGAACACAATGCCGCCCTGCATATCATTGACCCCAGCGGAAAACTGGTGAATATCCTCGACTATGAGGCCTCGGAACGCGCGATTGACCTGGCGCTGGCATACCGCTGATGATACGTTTTTCCTTCTTATTTCAGTTAAAAAGCCTGGCGCTGTCAGTGACGCTCGTCAGTATCGGCTTATCGATTCCGCCTTTGCGCAGCCTGATAGAACTGAGCATGTTCTGGCACATGGTGGTGCAGATCCCCTTGCTGATCGTCGCCGGCGGCCTGTTGATGGCAGTGTCTGGTCGTCTCGAACAAGCACACGCCCCGGTCGAGTGGAATCTCTACGGCTTGAGCGGATTCATTTTTGGGCTGGTGGTCATCACCTACTGGATGCTGCCTTCTGCCATAGACCGGGCCATCGTCATCCCTGGTGCTGATGCGCTCAAGATCGTGTCGCTGCTGTGTTGCGGCGCGCTGCTACGCCATTCGGTCACCCGTTCGCCTGTAGTCATCCAGCTTTTTTTCCTCGGCAATGTCATCGCCATGATCACCTGGCTGGGATTTTATTTCATCCATACCGACCTGCGCCTGTGCAATGCCTATTCCCTCGAAAGTCAGATCAGGACCGGCTGGGGCCTGGTGGCGATGGGACCGATTATCTTTATCGGCTGGCTTTACATGACGTTTGGTAAATCGCCTGACCGTCCTGCCAGCACAGGAATCTGAAGAGAGCGATGTTGACTGCTGACTCCAGACCGCTGTGGTAATGCGGTAAAGCTACTACGCTGGCATTATTTATGCCCACCCTTGAGCCAGCTTTCAACCTCTTGCCCCGATGGCTTGCCCAAAATTAAATTGACCGGACCCGCCTTTGGCAGCAGCGCGACATACGGTGTGACACCGCGCCAGGCCGGACTGACGGAAAATTGCAAGGCGGCCGTCTGGCCCTTGAAGACGAACAGCCGGTTAGCCGGCAGGTAATGAGGCTCCTGCAACAGGTCGTCCTGCCCCTCGCCATCCATCACCACGACGACCAATGGTACCAGCGGCTGACGGTTTTTTAACTGTTGTCCGAGTGCGGCGATGATGGCCGGGCAATGGCTGCAATCGGTCGTCGAGAACACCACCACCGCAGGGCGCGGTAATTCTTTTTGCAGTCGTGACCAGCTCTGTCCATCGAAGCCTTCAATACGGCTGGCAGCGGCCGCTACAGGTTGGCCCTCAATCAAAAAAAGTGTAGTGATCATCAGCGCGATGGCCCGCCATGGTGTTCCCGCGCGGGGAGAATTAAAGTGCTTCAACATAGCGTTTGTCCTTGGTATTCCAGATGACGAAGAGCTGTCCGTCTTTACTGTTTTTGTTGCGTTTAATGAGCAGACGCGGGTAGTCGCTGTCACCTTCGGTACGCGCCAGAGTCCTGAGGCTAAAGTGCGTCCCGTCGTCTACGGAGATCCATGCTTTCATGCTGGTGCCGCTACCATCGTAGCTGCGCCAGACGATGGCCAGTGTGCTGTCATTACTAAGAATGTCGGCATGCTCGGCCCGCTCGTCTGGTAGTGCGATGACAGAACCAACCGGTTTGCCATCGCGGTCAAGCTTGCCATAGCTGACCTGTGTTACGCCTGCGCGAACACCAAACCAGACTGCGTGATAGGCGGGACTTGAGGTGCCGTCCATTGTCGTCGTCAGGCCGGGCCCGTGATGCGGGCAGCCGTCAATGGCCCAGTTATCGTAGGTGGCACGCACAGGCTGGGGCGGATTTGTTTCTGTTGCTGTTCTCGTGGCTGCTGGAGCGCTTGCCGGATCGGCCTTGAGAATGGCGAACGCATGGTCTCGAATGTTGGGGGCGATTACGTGCCGCCATAACGCGGCGATGTGGCCGTCCGCAGTAGGGCTGAGCGCAATCCGGCAGCATTCGCAGCTATAGTCGGCCAGTTTGGTATCCGGACCAAAACTGGCGCCACCATCAAGCGAGACACTATGATAAATGGCACCGCCGCGATAATCCGGCTTCGCCTGACCGGTTTTTTCCGCCAGTTGTTTCGCCGCCACCATCTCGCGTGAATCAAGCCAGACCGTATGCAGTGCCCCGGACGCATCAAACGCCATGTTGGAAAAACTGTGGCTGATCACCTGGCGGTCCTGATGCACCGTCACCGGAGCGGCAAAACTGAGGCCACCATCGCTGGAACGCAGCAGGCGAATTTCACCGGTAAATTTCTTTGCCAGTGGCTGGGCGTAACTGATCAGTACGATGCCTGCCGGACCAAACACGATCTTCGGCGGACTTTCGCCGCTGAGGTTGATGCGGTCGCTGCCGGTATCGAGCAGGCGCGAAGCGAGCCAGTTACTGCCATCATCGTCGCTCGTTTGCAGGGCCAGACGGCCCTGTTCATCCAGCTGCACCAGCCACAGGCTACCATCGGGAGCAAAGGCAGAGCCAGTAATGAGAGCGCCTTTTTTACCGGCCTGCGGTGTTGTTACCGCCATTTTTTCCTGCGCATCTGCGGGTGCATGATGCTGGGCGCGGGCTGGCAGTGACGCCAGACCCAGACCCAACATTGCCAGCGACATTGTGTACTTCACGGCGATCTTCATCATTGTAGTCATTGGTGTCTCCTTTTTCTTAATTGCCCTGCTGCAGGACGGGTTTGCCATTGCGATGGCCATTGCGATGCGTGGCATCATCTTGCTGCATAGGTATAAGTAACGCCCAGCATCACGCTGCGCGGTGCTCCTGGCGAATACTGGTTTTGTGTATCGGGCACATAAGCACCGACGCCGGAATAGGCACTGGTGGCCGAATCGGCGTAATGCTTATCGGCCAGGTTGCGCGCCTGCAGCCAGACTTCCCAGTCTCTGGCGATGAGGTAGCTGCCGCGTAAATTCAATAAGGTATGACCGGCGTAACGCACCGTATTGGCGTTATTCATCCAGTACTTGCCCTGATGAACCGCTTCAAGGGCGACCCGCGCGCCTGGCATTGGCTTGTAGCCGATTTCTGCCGACGTGATGTCAGCTGGCGCCTGTGGCATTTGCTTGCCGCTGTAGTCGAGGCTGCCCGAGACCTGATACTTTTCATAGGTATGGCTGGCAAACGTAGTGGCGAGGCGGGCGTCAAGCACGCCGGTATCGTAGTTCAGGCCCAATTCCAGACCCTGGCTGCGGGTACGGCCGGCGTTGCGGTTTTCGCTGAGTCCTTGCGCAATGGTGTAACTGACGATCGTGTCGCGTCCATCGAGCCGGTAGAGTGCGGAATCGAGTTTCAAGGCGCCGTTGAGAAACGCCATGCGTAATCCCAGTTCGTAATTGTTATAGGTCGCCGGGCTGAGATCTGGAATGCCGGTCTTGCCATACAATTGGCTCACTTCGGGCGGGGTGAACCCCTGGCTGATATTGCTGTAGACGCTGCTGTCCTTGCTCAGCGCATAAGTGGCGCCAAGTTTGGGGCTGACATGCGAAAAGCTGCGTGACTCACTGGCTGCACCATAGCTGGCACTACCGGCCGGGCTGAGATTGTTGGTGTAGTCGTAGCTGATGTTGTCGGCACGCGCACCGGCGACCACCCTGACCTTTGGCAGCGGGGTAAATTCCCATTGCGCAAAAAACGCCGTATTGCGGATGCCGGCCTGATAGTTGCGTACGCCTTTTGGTGTGCTGGCGTTGGCATTGGTGTAGCTCAGGTTCTGGCCGCTGACAGGATCGCGGATGACGCGCAGATTATTGCTGAAATAGGGATTGTCGCTCTGGTCAAGATAGATGCCGGCAATCAGGCGCGACGCCAGCCAGTCAAATTCCTGCTGATGCTTGGCGTCCAGACCGAGCGAGTCAACATGGCTATTGTTTTCCGTTCCCTGGCACACCCTGGCGCTGCCACTACAGCCTGCCAGTGTGTAACTCGGGATCTGGCCATGGTCGTTTTTACGTGAAAACAGCGTGACGGTGGTGAGCCCGCCCGCAACGGTTTCCGCTTCCCATGCCAGGTTGGCGCGTGTCGTCTTGTCCTTGCGGTAGGTAAAGGTATTAACGCTCTTGCCGGGGCTGTTGCGATAATCGGTTTCATTGAGGCCACCGGTCATGGCGGCATCGAGGTCAGTGTGCACCAGCGTTGCGCGTAGCAGGGAATAGTCGTTCAGTGCATAGTCGCTGCGCAAGGAAAAAGAATCCTTGTCGCCCTTGCTGTATTGCTGCCAGTTATTGTTATCCCGGCGCGAGCTGTAGTGCGAGAAACGCAGGCCCAGGTCACCCCAGGTGTTGCTGGCGCTGGTATCGATCCGCTTGAATCCGGCGGTATCATCATACCGGGCACTGATGCTGCCCGAGGGCGTGGCAGATGGGCGCGCAGTAATGAAATTGACCGCACCACCAACGGCGTTACTGCCATACAGCGATGACGCCGCGCCCTTGATGACTTCAACACTTTCGGTGCCGGCCAGATTCATTTCATTGAGCGAGTTATGGTTGAATACGCCCAGCGGACGGATGGGGATGCCGTCTTCCAGATACTGATAAACCGTATTGGTGCTGATAGGCTGCCGGATGCTCATGCTGTGCTGCTCATTACCAAGGTCGTTCCAGTACACACCGGCAACGCGGTTGATGACTTCGCCCATGGTTTTAGGCTTGTCGCGCTTAAGGATATCCTCCTTGATGACGCCGATCGCGACCGGTGTTTCCGATAGCCGGGTCGCGCTGCGCGAGCCCGAGACCACCATTTCATCGAGCACAGGGATATCTCCAATCACGTTGATATCTTTGGTATTGCTGCCATCGTTGGCGTTAGCAGCAAAAGCGCTACAGCCCAAAATGGAAAGCAGGGCGAGGTAAAGCGGTTTATAGGTAAAGTTCATTTTTTATCTTTGAAGAAAGTGGTATTTTTAAGTGTCGAGTTTGAATGTCAGCGGGACTATCACGCTGGCCGATATGGCTTCGTCGCCCCGTCGTGCCGGGACGAAGCGCCACTTGCGCACCGCGTCCAGAGCAGCCTGATCAAGCCGGGGGAAACCGCAGCTTTGTGCAATCTCAACCGTTGCTGCAGTACCGAGGGAGCTCACCTTTACCCGCAGCAGAACCTTGCCGGACTCCCCTTGCCGGCGCGATATCAAGGGATAGGCTGGCGCTGGATTGTTGAGATAAGCGGCGTCAAAGCCGGGTTCGGAATGCGCTTGGGTAACAGGCGCGGCGTTGGCGGGAGTCTGGTTAAACCCTGCCTGCGTAAGTGCTGCGGCAGTTGCTGTTGTCGCAACTGGTTCGGATCCCGGTAGCTGCGCCATCACCAGCGGCACCATCTGTGACGGTGCCTGTGTGATCGCCGCTATCGTCCGTACAGGTGTGGCAACGGGCTTCGGCATGACAATCGCTGCTTGCTGGCGCACCGGAGTACTGATTACTTGCCGCGTCCCTGTGCTAGGCTGGAGCGGTACAAGGACCAGAACTTGTATCGCACTCGGTGGTAGTCGACGTGATGCATCCTTGATTACGTCGGCGGCCTCGAGAAAAGCCATCACAATGCCAGTGTGAATACCCGCTACCAGAATAAATTTCAGTAGCGAGCCATACCAGGATGCGGTGTCGCACCTGGGATTATTGAACCAAAATACATGCATGATGATCGCTTTGATGTCGTGCAGCATTTCCGCAAGGCGGCGCAGCAAGACAACTCCTGTGAAGTAAATTCCGGTATGACAGGGTGGCGAAAAACGCCAGGCCTGAACATGCGCAGGGAGAGGCTGCCGCTATGAAGGCAAGCCAGTGTTTTCGAGGAACTTCAGGAGCGTTGTGGCGGACCGCGTGGATTGGCTGTCACCCATGAAAACAGCAGGGATGGCGCTTGATAGTAGAGGATAGGGAAGGCATCATGGCCGGCAGCAACGGCGCAGCAGGGGATGATTGCGGGTGGCAAGGCAAAGTTGCCGGCATGTGGCAGGCAAAATGGGCAGTGCTTGGCGGCGTGTTGATCCTCGCCGCTGGTCGATGTCGCCGGTGTCGCTTTATTCGACGGATTGGCGGCCGCCGCAGTGATGGTTGTGGTGCTGCAAATTTCGGCCCAGGACGGCATCGCGCCATCGCGAACCGCCATTGCAGATGCCAGGGAAGGGACAAGCGCGTTCAGCAGGATCGCAAGACAGGCGATCCAGACGGTGAGGCACTTATTTTTCCAGAAACGTTTCATGCTTCTGATTATATCTCGCGGATGCTATTGCTGAAAAATAAATTGTCATGGATGTTACGCCTGGGTAGCTTTTGTTAATTCAACTGTTTTAAAAAATCAGCGGGTGATTATTGATTGATCGATTGACTTGCCAATAAAAGGCCGGCATCCAAGTCGACGTCTCACTTGTTCAGTCTCGCACGGCAAGTTAGAAAATCACCTTATCCGGACGTTTCCGCAGGGATGAGTATTTTCACAGCGCTTCGGGCCTGCGGGCAAACCAATGCGTCATGGGTTCACCATCGCCATCAAGACTTGAGGCGCCTTTTTCAAAGCCGAGTTTGCTCACCAGTCCGCCCGAGGCAATATTTGACTGGTTCACCATGGCAAAAACGGCAGTGACCGTTGCTTGATCAAAGGCAAGTTGCAGCAACTGCCTTACCGCTGCGCTGGCAGCTCCCTTTCCTCTGAACTCAGGCGAGATGCCGTAGCCTATTTCTACCATGCCGTCCAAACGTTCACCCTTGAATCCGCATCCTCCAACAATGAAGCTATCCGCGGCCCTGATGATGTGAAAGGTCATACAGCAAAACCGTGCCTGCCCGTGCGCGATTTGTTGCAACGAACGTTCGGCCACGAAAGGCGGAGGCAGTGCACCTTCCGCAGCGCGTGCCAGTAGTGCCGGCGACGGGCAGGCGTTAGCGATGTCGTGCAGCTCCTCGCTGGAAATTTGCTGCAACAAGACTTGCATCATGGAATGGCCTTAAAAACGAAATTTTTGTCTGTATATCAAGCCTAAACTTTAACATAGTGATAATCATTTTACCAATAGACGTGACGCATTGATGCTTGAAGTACGGGCGCCTGACGGATCTTGGAGGCTAAAGCCGGACGCAAAGTTTTCCCAGTCAGATAAAAAGATAAAACTATGGCGTATGGTAGAAAATCTGTCTGGATATTGGCGAGATTTGCTACACTGGATTTATTATATAAATCATTTATAGGTGGATTCATGCTTACCTTATCTTCCTATGCCAGCAACTTCTGGTCGAACGCGGAACTGAACGCTAATTTGATTATCGTCATGAATCTGGCAGGAGCGATGCTGTTGGGATTTGTCGTCGGCTACGAACGCTCCTATCATGGCCGCGCTGCCGGAATGCGCACCTATGGCCTGGTTTGCATGGCTTCAGCGGCGCTCGTGGTCATCACCGGTTACCCAGACTTCTGGTTCGGCGGAAGAGCCATATTCCCGGTCAATCTTGATCCTTCCCGCACCATCCAGGGTATCGTGACAGGGGTCGGTTTTCTCGGCGCCGGCGTCATCATGAAAGAGGGCTTCAGTATTAGCGGCCTGACGACTGCTGCATCGTTGTGGGCCTCTTCTGCGATCGGTATTCTGGTGGGTATCGGTTTTTACGCTGCCGCGATCACGCTGGCGCTACTTTCCGCTGCATGCATGATCTGGGTCGTCCGGTTGGAGACATGGCTGCCATCGCGGCAGGCGGTCGCCATCGTCATGCAATTTAAAAGTGGCTTCGTCGCCAATGAGGAGGCAATCCGCACCCTGGCTTTGGCCCGGGGTTACGAAATTGCCACCGGTACCATTTGCATCGGTGCAAAAGACGATAAAACCGAATGGCGTTTCGTCGCTATCGCCTTGAATCGAAAATTGGCGACACCCCTGAGTGCAATGGCAAAGGAGCTGGATGAATTTGATGGAATTGAATCGTACCAACTAGCGTATGCCAGAAACTAGCGGGGATGCATGCAAATTGACAGATCTTTTATGTACACCCTGGAAATTATTTTGTAACTGATGTTAATGAGATGGACTCCACCCTCTCGAAGACGGCATCATAATGTGCCAAGCGAGCCAGATTGGCTGGCACGCGACGAACAGGAGGAGGAACCCACCATGGATGCTACTGCAAAAGTAATTGGTCTGGATATTGCCAAGAACGTATTTGTTGCTGTTGGTTTGGATAGTCATGGCACAACGGTTCTGAAGCACAAGATGACAAGGGAAGACGTGTTGTTGACCTTTGCCAATATACCCGTGACGATGATTGGGATTGAGGCCTGTGCGGGATCGCACTATTGGGCGCGCAAACTCAATGCGATGGGTCACGAGGTCAAATTGATCGCTGCGCAACATACGCGTGCGTACGTGACAGGCAACAAGAATGACACCAATGATGCTGCTGCAATTGCTGAAGCCCGTTCGCGTGCATCGACCAAGACGGTGCCGGTCAATACCGAAGCGCAACAGGATGTGCAAATGCTGCACCGGACAAGACAAGCATTGATGCATGAACGCACTGCGATGATTTGCCGCATACGCGCTTTTGCCGGGGAATACGGGCAAGTGTTCGCAGTCGGCGTGGCCAAATTCCAGAAAGGATTCGTCGCCTGGCTGGCAGACGAGAAGAACGGCTTGTCGGGATCGGCGATCGCTACCTTCACGGAATTGAAAGCGCAACTCGACGACAAGGATGTCCGCATTGCCGTCTACGATGCACGACTGACACAAGCTGCCAAAGAAGATCCCCGCGCTGCTGACATGATGGAAGTGCCTGGCGTAGGCAAGCTTATCGCTACGGCGGTACTGGCAGCAGTAGCCGATCCACATCACTTTAGCAATGGCCGCGATTTTTCTGCCAATCTGGGCTTGGTGCCGCGTGAGCATAGCAGCGGTGGCAAACAACGCTTGTTCGGCATCACCAAGCGTGGCGACACGTATTTGCGCACTTTGCTCATTCACGGTGCGCGCAGCGCGTTGCGCAGTGCGGGCGAGAAACCGGACAAGATGCTGCGCTGGGCGGTGAAACTGTCTGAGCGCAGTGGCGTCAAGGTGGCAGCGGTGGCGCTGGCCAACAAGATGGCGCGGGTACTATGGGCGATATTGGCACATGGTCGCGTTTATGTTCCGGTTTGGTCGAAAAGCATGACCAAACCGGCTGGATCACATGCATGATGTTTGTATCGTTGTGCGTATGTAGTAGGAACTGATTAACTGAAATACTATTTTGGGGAGTAAAGCCCACCAAGGTTGCGAAGGTAAAAAAGATTGATGCCTAACAGGTCGGACCGGCGCTGGGTGAATCCGTTGCTGCGTAATGGCTCTTTGAAGCCGTGATGTTATAAGGATTCCAGCGTGCGTATTGCATCAGGGCCAGAGCAATAAACCGCTCGCATCACAGGCCGTATAGATACGTATAGTGGATCCACAAATCCGGACAACAGTTTAAGCTAGTGCCTGTCGACGAGGAAAGAGGCAGGACATGAGTGAAAGTAAGCGCAAGATTTTTACTGGTGTGCAAAAAGCCAAGGTGGCCGTTGAGGCCATCAAAGGCTTGAAGACC
>CANIFC010000055.1 GCA_947466695.1 Oxalobacteraceae bacterium
ATTATCTGATCCGGTGACTTCCACGCTGTTTGCCCCTTCTGCCGTCACCAGCAGATCAAAGGAAGTCGTGTTGCGGATGGCATCAAAGCCGGCTACCGTGCGCATTTCGCTGACAAGTTTGTCGCTGGGCTTGATCTCCTGTGTTTCGGTATCATAATAAAAGCTGCAGCCACCTGATGCCAGCAATGCCGCCATAGCGGTGATCAGGGCGTAAGTGCGTACTGGTTGTCTGTTCATGGTGACCTCTATGTTATTCGTAGGATAAAGTGCTCACTAATTGCTTGCTAATTCAATCAGAAGAAATTGTAGAGTAAAGCAGCTTGGGTGTGAATACCCGTTCAATGCGACAGAAGGTAAAATACGCGGTATCAGTGGCGTTTAGCGCTTTGAAACTGATACCCTGGATCCTTCGCAGTGTGAATATCCCTTACGGCACGGAGCATGAATTGAGGAAGATACCGAGCATCCGTCGCGCTTTTTGCCTGATACGAGATCGATGATTTACTCTTTTTTATTCTCCGCAAAGCTGTATTGTAGGATGCGGCCAAGCGGATTATTAATATAAAAACATAACTATCTGGTAAGATAATAGAAGATTACCGGCAAGAGATCATTGAGATCCGGCGCCAGTAACAGTTTTCGTTTGTTCACATAAAAAACGCAAGGGTAGCCATGTCGGAGAGTGTTTTACTGCAAGCCAGTGACGGTGCCACGGCCCGAATTTATACGCAGGGCGCGCATATTTCTTCCTGGATTCCATCTGGTGGCAAGGAGCAATTGTTCCTCAGCAGCATCACGGGTCGCGGCGAGGGGCTGGCAATCCGTGGCGGGATACCGGTCATTTTTCCGCAGTTCGCTGCACTCGGCCCCCTACCCAAACACGGCTTCGCACGCACCGCCCAGTGGCGCCTGCTACGCTCAGGGCAAATCAAGCAAGCTGATCTGGTGCAAGCGGGCGCCGCGCAAGCGGGCGCCGTGCAAGCGGGCGCCGGGCAAGTCGGTGCCGCGCAAGTCGGTGCCGTGCAAGCCGGCGCTGTGCAAGCCGGCGCGGCGCAAGCCGTATTTGAGCTCAAGGAAAATATTGCCAGTTTGCTGATCTGGCCGTTTGTCTTTCGCGCGGAGCTGGTCGTGACCATAAGCGGGGATACGCTGCACGTTGAATTGACAGTGATCAATAGCGGTGACACGTCTTTTAACTTTACCTGCGCCCTGCATACCTACCTCGCCGTCAGGCAGATTGATGCCGTCCGTCTCAAGGGTCTGGCCGGCTTGCGTTATCGTGATTGCGTCAGTGGTGCCGTTGATTGTCTGGAACCTGCCGGACTCATGCATATCGAGGGCGAAATTGACCGTATCTATGCCAATGCGACGGCGCCGCTGGAGTTGCGCCAGTCTGATCAGACAACATATATTGGCCAGACAGGTTTTTCTGATGCCGTGATATGGAACCCGGGTGCAGAAAAAGGGTCAGAACTGGGTGATCTGGAGCCGGGCGGCTTTGCGCGCATGCTTTGTGTAGAGGCGGCGGCGGTCATGCAAGCCACTCATCTGGCACCTGGAGCGTCATGGTCAGGCGCACAAATTTTGCGCGTGGTAGCGCTGTAGTAGCGGTAGTCGTTCCGCAATCAATAACGTCATCAGCAAGAAAAAATACGGCGTCCCTCGCGTGTATATGCTGACGTAAAACAGTGATGCAAAAACTGCTTGTTTTTCGTCTTTTTTGTTTTTAGCTTAGGAAAATCTATGCAATTTGGTTATCAGAATATGCTTTCCCGTATTTCCAGTGGGTCGCTGGTGGAGTCGCGTCAAACGGCTATTACCTTACGTTGCCATCAATTTGTGGTGGGTGGGGTGTTCCTGTTCCTGGCCCAGGCAGTGCTGGCGCAAGCTTTGCCCAAGGGCGTGAGCCAGATCAGCAGTGTCGAAGGCATCACCGAATACCGCCTTGAAAATGGCCTGAAGGTATTGCTGATGCCGGACGCTTCCAAGCCTACCGTCACTGTCAATGTCACGTATCTGGTTGGTTCCCGCCATGAAAATTACGGTGAAACCGGGATGGCCCATCTGCTTGAGCACCTGATGTTCAAGGGGACACCGAAAAACGCCAAAATTACCGAAGAGTTCAACCGGCGCGGTATGCGCATGAACGGCACCACGTCGCTTGACCGCACCAACTATTACGAGTTATTTCAGGCCAGCGATGACAACCTGAAATGGGCGCTCGGTATGGAGGCTGACCGCATGGTCAATTCCCATATCGCCAAGAAAGATCTCGACACCGAAATGACGGTGGTGCGCAACGAGTTTGAGAGTGGCGAAAATTCACCGGGTGGCGTGCTCATGAAACGCCTGCAGAGCGTGGCCTACGACTGGCACAATTATGGTAATTCGACGATAGGTAACCGCAGCGATATCGAGAACGTCAAGATCGAGAACCTGCAAGGCTTTTACCGCACCTATTACCAGCCGGATAATGCGGTCTTGCTGATCGCCGGCAAGTTTGACCAGGGCCAGACCCTGAGCTGGATTGCCAGCGCGTTCGGGGTCATCGCCAAGCCAGCCCGCAGCCTGCCGGTATTGTGGACAACTGAACCAACGCAAGACGGAGAGCGCAGTTTTGTCGTGCGTCGCAAGGGCGATGTGCAACTTGTCATGATGGCCTACAAGGTGCCGGCGTCGCTGCATCCGGACCGTGAAGCGCTCGATTTTGCCGGCAGTATTCTGACCGGTGCACCGCATGGTCGCCTGCACAAGCAACTGGTCGAAACCGGTAAAGTGACGCAGGTATTTTCTACCGGTATCGGCAGTGTTGACAGCGGTCTCAAAATTATCGGAGCGGTCGTCAAGAAGGGCGACTCGCCTGAGGCCGCCAAAGAGTTGCTCATTGCCGGAATCGATGATTTCAAGAAAAATCCGCCCACTACCGAAGAGATGGACCGGGTCAAGCGCGACAGTGCCAATTCTTATGAAAAAATTCTCAATAACCACGAAGCGATCGGTATTGGCATGTCCGAATATATCGCCATGGGTGACTGGCGTTATTTTTTCAAGGATCGCGACGGTACGGATCTGGTCACGTCAGAGCAGGTGAGTGCGGCGGCCAAAAGGTATTTATTGCGCGATAACCGCACGGTCGGCATGTTCATTCCCGAAGATACGCCACAACGCGCCGAGATCCCGGTCGCACCGGCAATGGCCGAGGTGATGAAGGATTTTAAAGCCAAAGCCAGCACCTTGAATGCCGAAGTGTTTGACCCTAGTCCTGCCAATATCGACCAGCGCACCAGCCTCAGTACGATCGGTGGCGTACAACTGGCCTTGCTGGCAAAAAAAACGCGCGGTGAAACCGTTAATGTATCGCTGCGCCTGCACTGGGGTGATGCGACCAGCCTGTTTGGTCAGTCCCAGAACTCCTCGTTTGCCGATAGTTTGCTGATGACCGGAACCAGTCAATATAGCCGGGCTCAGTTATCGGATGAATTTTCCAAGCTCAAGATGAGTGGCGGTCTGTTTGCCTTTCAGACCACCCGCACCAATTTACCCGCTGCACTCAAGCTGATGTCGCATGTGCTGCATGAAGCGAATTTTCCGGAGAGCGAATTTACCCAGATGCGCGAAAAGGCCTTGGTCGGTATCGAGGCGAGCCGCAACGAACCTGCCAGCGTGGCCGGGATGGCCATGGCGAAGCATTTCGACCGTTATCCCAAAGGCGACTTCCGCGCGGTCGAGTCGATTGATGAAAGCCTGGCCAGTATCCGTGCTTTGAAGCTCGATGACATCAAGGCCTTTCACCGCCAATTTTATGGCGCTTCCAAGGCCGAGTTATCCATCGTTGGTGACTTTGATGCGGCAAGTACCACACAAGCGGTAAAAACGGCATTTGGTGACTGGAACAGCAAGTCAAAATATGTACGTCTGGAAAGCAAGTTTAACGATATCCCCGCCTTGCGCCAGAGCTTTAATACCCCTGACAAGGAGAACGGGTATTACAGCAGTGCCATGAATCTCTCGATGACGGATCAGGATGCCGATTATCCGGCGATGCAGCTGGCGAACTACATCTTTGGCGGCGGTTCGGGCTTGAACTCTCGCCTGATGGAGCGGATTCGTCAAAAGGACGGACTGTCGTATGGCGGCGGTTCAAGTTTTAGCGCCGGATCTATTGACCCTGTCGGCAGCTTTAGCATCAGTGCCATCGCGGCACCGCAAAATCTTGCCAAACTCGAAATCGCGGTCAATGAAGAACTCAACCGCGCATTGACGGAGGGTTTTAGTGCCGAAGAGCTGACGCGCGCCAAATCAGGGCTGTTACAGCAGCGGGTACAAGGCAGAACCACTGACGGTAGCGTAGCCGGTGGCTGGAATAGCAATCTGTACCTGAAGCGGACCTGGGCCTGGAGCCAGGCGATGGATGACAAGATTACCGCCACGAGCCTGGCGCAGGTCAATGCCGCATTCAAGAAACATATTGATCCGGCCAAGCTGAGCGTGGTGATTGCCGGTGATGAGGCAAAAATGAAAGCGGCACAAAAGTAATTCATTGTGCTATCAATAAAAAAGCCCCGCTGAGATGAACTGCAGCGGGGCTTTTTTTTCTGGCAATTTTGCTAAAAGATTTTATACGCGTAGCCGATATTGGCTGGGCAGTTGTTATTTTTTAGCTCTTTCGTCTTTTATCTGCGAGTCGCTGTCTGCCATTGATCTAGCCCTACTTATATTTTTTCTCGATCGCCGCTGCGCTGCCATCCCTTTCCATCACTTTGAGAATCTTGTTAAAGCGCAGGATGGTATCGGGAGAAATGTCGTTATGACAGGCCAGATACATGTCCGCCTGATAAAACTGGAACAGGGGAACAATTTTTTTGCTCAGGCCCTGATTCTTTAAAATTGCCATGCCAAGTAATTCACCCGTTGCCCAGAAGTCAAAACGTCCGATCAGGAGCTTGCGCGGGTTGTCGCTGTCCGTGCTGGCCAGATCGGTCTTGAAACCCTTGAGGGCTAAAAATTCGCCGACAGCATCACCACGGTAGCTGCCGATGACATAGCCGCGCAAGTCTTCCAGTGTTTGTGGGTGGCGGCTATCACCGGCCCGGCCAAAGACGTACCAGTTATTTCTGACCAGCGGGCCAACCCACTGAAACATCGCCTCGCGTTCTGCGCTCCGGGTCGTGGAAAAAACACAGGTACCGGGCTCGTTGCGTGCCATCTGAAATGCCCTGGCCCAGGGATAGGCAGTGAGCGTATATTTCTGGTCGGCACGCTGCATTAATTCGCGCACTTTTTCGGTTGAAATCCCGCTGATGTGACCGTTTTTTGTATTGATGATATTAAATGGCGGGTAGTCTTCTGTAGTCAGGTTCAGTGTTTGTGCTGATGCCTGCACACTGAAAGAGGACATGACCGACAAAAGCAAAGAGACGCTTAAGCTGAGGGTAGTGAGTGCGGTACGCATAGAACTGAGTCGGTATTGAATGAGGCAAATCTGGAGTAAGAATGTAAGCCTTGGATGCGCCTGAAGTCAAATTCTTTTCGCCTTAATCACCAATAAACCTGATCGCTGCCGGTCTCATTCCCGGCTAAAAATACGGTGGACATTGTCGCCCGTTAAGCCAGTGCATAATTATGTGCCCATCCGATGTCAGACCCACACAATTTACCTTACAATACGGGCAAGTTTTTCGCAAGGAACAGTCAATGGTAATAGAAAATTTATCGTATGGATCGGATCAGTCCGGCTTGATTTGTGGCTACATTTTTGAGCGCAACCATCCCGGCAAGCCAATTCACACTACCGAAGCCTTATCGTGGCTACAATCGCGCACCGACAACAAGGGAGATACAAACGATTCCTTCATCTGGCTCCATTTCAACCTCTCGACCGTGTCCGCCGAAAAATGGCTGCAAGATCATGTTGAGCTGCCGGAAGAATTTTATGAAACCCTGCACGAGGGATCGAGTACCACCCGGATAGAGCACGTTGACCAGTGCCTGCTGGCCGTGGTCAACGATGTGCTGCGTGACTTTGCCTTTGAACCGTCCGACATCGCGACCTTATGGCTTAGTGTGTCGCGCAATATCATGATCAGCGCACGTCGCAAGCCCTTGCAATCGGTGGACCGCTTGCGCAATGCGGTCAAGAACGGTGAGGCTTTCCATTCACCGACCGAACTATTAACCCATCTGCTGCGCGATCAGGCCGATGTGCTGGTCGCTATTGTGCGTAAGGCAACCACCAAAGTTGATGATATTGAAGACCGCCTGCTCTCTGAACGGCTCAATACCAAGCGCGCCAATCTTGGTGAGTTGCGACGCGTACTGGTGCGCCTGCAAAGGCTGCTGGCACCGGAACCTGCAGCCTTGTTTCGTTTGCTCAATACGCCGCCGCGCTGGGTTGCCGAGCTCGATGTACAGGAGTTGAGCCAGTCCACCGAAGAATTTGCGGTAGTGCTGAGCGAAATGGCCTCGTTGCAGGAACGCATCAAATTACTGCAGGAAGAAATTGCCGCCAGTGTCAATGAGCAAAACAACCGCTCGCTGTTCGTGCTGACCATTGTGACAGTGCTGGCCTTACCGATTAACATCATTGCCGGCTTACTCGGCATGAATGTCGGCGGAATTCCGCTGGCACAACATGAAAACGGTTTTTGGATCGTCGCCGCCATTGTCGCCACCTTCACCGTGATCGCGGGTTGGTTGGTTTTTAAGAAAAATACCAGGGATTAATCATGCAAGCCTATATTGCCGTCAAACATCTGCACATCACCTTTGCCTTGCTCAGCGGGAGTTTTTTTATCCTGCGCGGAATCTGGAGAATGCGCGATTCCGCCATGCTGCAACGGCGCTGGGTGCGTATTGCACCACACCTGATTGATACCATTTTACTGGTCAGTGCCCTGACGCTGGTGTTCTGGAGTGGCCAGTATCCGTTCGTACAAGGCTGGCTTACGGCGAAGGTGCTGGCGCTGGTGGCGTATATCGTGCTGGGAACGATTGCCCTGAAACGTGGCCGTACCGCAGGCATCAGGATGACCGCGTTTGTCGCCGCACTGGCGGTATTTGCCTACATGCTGGCGGTGGCCTTAAGTCGTCAGGTGCTGCCATTTTAGTAGGTCGTGTCAGTTAGCAAGGTTTGCCACTATGTTTGTTACTATGTTTGTTACTATGTTTGTCACTACTTTAGCGTCACGTTTTAGCCAGATGACGATGGGTATTTTTCCGGGTAACCGGATTGATCGGAAATGACAATGGAGATCCGGATGGAAAAAATGAGCGTTTGGCAGATATTGACAGTTGCCGCAGGATTGAGTGTTTCTTTGCATGGCCTGGCGGCCGAGAGTGACGATTTAACGAGTCTTGCCAAAAAAATCAGGCAAGACAAGATCACCTCGGTACAAGTGCTCACGCTCTATCAGGGCCGGGTGGCCGGGTTGAATCCTTCCTTGCTGGCCGTGATCGCGCAAAGGCCGCAAGCGAGTGAAGAGGCGGTTTTTTCCGATACGCAAGCGCAGAAAAATTTGCCTCTGCGCGGCGTGCCTATTTTCGTCAAGGACAATATTGAAGTACGCCGCATGGCAACCACCGCCGGCTCTCTGGCGCTGGCAGAAAATGTCGCCACTACCGATGCCCATCTGGTGACGCGCCTGCGTGATGCCGGGGCTATTATTGCCGGCAAGACCAACTTGAGCGAATGGGCCAATTTTCGCTCAACCAAGGCCAGCAGTGGCTGGAGCAGCGCTGGCGGTCAGACCCGTAATCCGTATGCGCCTGACTCTAGCCCCTGCGGTTCAAGCTCCGGTTCCGGCGCTGCCGTGGCGGCACGGATGATTCCGGCGGCCATCGGTACCGAGACTGACGGTTCCATCGTTTGTCCGGCCGCTGTCAATGGCCTGGTCGGCCTGAAACCAACGGTTGGCCTGGTCAGTCGCAGCGGTATTATTCCGCTCAGCCATAGCCAGGATACGGCCGGTCCCATGACCCTGACGGTACGCGATGCCGCGTTATTGATGAATACTCTGGCGGGAAGTGATCCGCGCGACCCGGCCACCAGAGAGGCCGATCAGCGGCGCGCCAAAGATTATCTCGCCGGACTGAGTACGCAGGCCTTGAAAGGCAAACGACTAGGTGTCGTCAGCAAGATGGTGGACGGTTATGATGCCGCGACGCTGGCGCTGTTCAAGCGTACTTTGGCCATACTGAAAGCGCGTGGCGCGGTGATTGTGGAGCAGGTTGAACTGCCGTTTCTCGATGATCTGGAACAAGATGAGATGACGGTATTGCTGTATGAATTCAAGGCGGATCTCAACGCCTATCTGGCTACGACACCGGCCAGTGTCAAGACGCGCAGTCTGGCCGATGTGATTGCCTTTAACCTGGCCAATGCCGACCGCGTCATGCCGCATTTTTCCCAGGAAATCATGGAGCAGGCAGAGGCGAGCGGTCCCTTGACCGATCCTGTTTATCTTGAGGCGCGTCACCGCGTGCAGCAGCGTGCGGGTGTTGACGGGATTGATGCGACGTTGAAAAAATATCGTCTGGAGGCCTTGATTGCGCCGACGACCGGAGCGACCTGGCGCATCGATTATCAGGCTGGTGATCTGGTGGCGGGCAGTGCCAGTTCACCGGCAGCGATTGCCGGATACCCGCACCTGACTGTTCCGATGGGGCAGATCAATGGCTTACCGCTAGGTTTGTCGTTTTTTGCCGGAGCCTGGAGTGAGACCAGTCTGCTCAATATGGCCTATGCCTTTGAGCAAGCCAGACCACGACTCCCGGCGCCAAAAATGATTTCCAAAAATGAACTCAACTGGAAATACATTCCGGGTGTTTGCTGACCTCGCCTGACCTGAGCACATTACGGCCAGGTCAGCAAACACGCCAGCGTTAAGCCTGGTGGTTTATTACTTGAGCCCGGCCTTGATCATATCCGCTGCTTTTTCTCCTATCATCATGCTCGGTGCGTTGGTATTGCCGCCGATCAGGGTAGGCATGATCGAGGCGTCCACCACCCGTATTCCTTCCAGCCCGTGCACTTGCAGCGATGGGCTGACCACGGCCATTGGATCGAGCCCCATCTTGCAGGTCCCGACCGGGTGATACACCGTGTCACTATACTGGCGCAGGGCAAAACGGATCTCTTCATCGCTGTTGACGTTGGCGGTACGTAATTCACTTTCACGCATGCTCACCAGCGCCGGGGCATTCATGAGTTTGCGCGTGAGCTTAAAAGCTTTGACCATCGTCTCGATGTCGTCCGGATGCTCTAAAAAGCGTGGATTGATCAGTGGCGCCGCCAGCGGATCAGTGCTGGTGAGCGTCACTTCGCCGATACTCTGGGGCCGCAACAGGCAGACATGGCAGGAATAACCATGCCCAAGATGCAGCTTGCGTGCATGGTCATCGATCATGGCAATAACAAAATGCAACTGTATATCCGGTATCGCCAGCGCCGCATCGGTTTTTAAAAAGCCGCCGCCTTCCGCGCCATTCGAACTGATCATCCCGCGCCGGTTTTTATGGTAACGCCACAATTCGCGCGTCAGTCGTACCGAGCCGCCAGCCGATATTCCCAGCAAATCAAGACTCTTGGCACGGTATTGGAAAACGAAATCAGGATGGTCCTGCAAATTTTGACCAACGCCGGGCAAATCATGCACGAGTGGAATGCCCATGGCTTGCAAGTCGCTGGCCTTGCCGACTCCGGACAGCATGAGTAACTGCGGGCTCTGGAAGGCGCCCGCAGCGAGCAGAATTTCCCGCTTGGCCCGCAGGCTGTGTTTTTGCCCGTTCTGGATGAATTCAACCCCGACCGCGCGCTTGCCTTCAAACAGCAGCCGCGTCACATGGCAGCCGGTCTCGACGTTTAAATTAGGCCGCTTGCCCATGAAAGGGTGGAGGTAACCGCGTGCCGCGCTCCAGCGCTCACCCTCGTGCTGGGTTACCTGATAGATGCCAACCCCTTCCTGCTCGGCGCCATTGAAGTCCTTACTAATCTTAAAACCCGTTTGTCTGGCCGCTTCCAGATAAATTTTCTGGAACGGATTGTCCGATTGCAATTCACTGACGCGCAGCGGGCCACTCTGGCCATGCAGCGGGGCGCCAAATGTGGCATTGTTTTCTGACCGCACAAAGTAGGGCAGGACGTCGTCGAACGACCAGCCGGCATTACCCAGGCTAGCCCAGTGATCGTAATCCCAGCGATTGCCGCGGATATAGGCCATGGCGTTGATGGCGGACGAGCCACCCAGCGTCTTGCCGCGTGGCTGGTAGCCGCGCCGGCCGTTCAGGCCAGGTTGCGGCGTGGTTTCAAACGCCCAGTTATTGATTTTTGTCGGCAGCATGGCGGCAACTGCAAAGGGCGCCTTGACCAGCCAGCTATCGCCTGCGCCGCCCGCTTCGAGTACCGTCACGCTCACAGCCGGATCTTCGGTCAGCCGGCTCGCCACCGCGCAGCCACCCGAGCCGCCGCCAACGACAATGTAATCTGCCGTTATTTCGCTCATGTTGTGCTTTGTATTTTGTCCCATATCTCGCCTCGCATCTCATTGTGAGTATTATTTTTAGCAATGACCAATGACCAGTGAATTGCAACACTGGTAGTATCATCTTAATTGCACAATAACTTTTAGGTAAGGACATTTACTGCCATCGTCATGCTGATTTCACCAACCGTACAGCCATTGCCTGCCGTACTTTCCGTGCAGGATGCTATTTTTCCCGTCCATCCGTTCAGCGGCTTGTTTTCGCTCGGGCGGGAGAAAAACTGGCAATTGCGCAAGATGTTCCCGGCATTTCTGGTCGATGAACGCGGACAGCCAAATGTGACGTCGCGTATCAGCTATACCCAGGCGCGCGAGAGCCTGCTGCAGGCCCGGCACATCGGTGGCGCTGACGTCGGCATTCTGTCGGGTAGCCGCAAGTCGATTGCCGCCCTTGGCGAGATGGGCCGTGGCATGCTGGCGCAGCCCAGCCTGGGCGTGGCCATGGCTTTCGGTTTGCACTATCAGCTGATCGCCGGCTCCATGCTGCAGCTTGAACTTGAAGTCGGGCCGCAACACGCCAGCCTGGTATCACATGCCTTGTTCGATGATCGTGAGCTGCAGGATTTTCTGGATATCGATCACTTGGCAACGGCGCTCAATGCTGCCCGCAGCATGCCTTGCCAGCCGGGTCAGGCGATCGTCCTTGAGCGGGTTGAATTACGCGATACCTCTTCGGCCAGCCGTTCCGCGGCAGAGGCGTTTTTCGCCTGTCCGGTGGTGTACGGTGCGGACGTCAGCCGTTTGATATTTGCCAGCCCCTTGCTTGATCTGAGCTTGCATCCCGATGTGCTCTCGGGGCAAAAAAATACGCTTAGCCAGCTGTGTTCTTATGACGCCTGCGATGCAGAGCTGGCCAGTATTGGTGTACTGGGCAAGCAAAGTCTGGTGCGCGTGCTCGTTGCGATGCAATGCGAATGCCACAGCGTGGCACAGATGGCCACTGCGCTCGGCTTGAGTTCGCGCTCTTTACACCGTTTACTGGCGCGCGAAGGCGCTTCGTATTTTCATGTGGCAGAAACTGTGCGGATGGAACGCGCCCGGCGCTTGCTGCTGCTGGGACATACGACTGCCGGGGTGGCCGAGCAGCTTGGCTACTCTGATGAGCGCAGTTTCCGGCGTGCCTTTCAGCGCTGGACCCTGAAGACTCCCGCCGAATACCGCCTGTTACATCAAAAATAACGGGCAAAAATAGCCCGCAAAAAATAACTGGCAACTCATAAGACTGAACATACATACAGTCTCTGTGTGCCGTCATCGGATGTCGTTTAAAATACGGCAACTCCCTCTCTGGATTTCTTGTGCAGCCCCTGGTTCGAAAAATCATCCATTGCGATTGTGATTGCTTCTACGCTGCGGTGGAAATGCGCGATGATCCGCGTCTGCTCGGCGTCCCGCTGGCGGTCGGCGGTCAGGCTGATCAGCGCGGAGTGGTGGCCACCTGCAATTATGAGGCGCGCCGCTTTGGTATTCATTCTGCAATGCCGACCTCGCAGGCGCTACGCCGCTGCCCGCAACTGATCGTTGTCTCACCCAATATGGAAAAATACCGCGAGGCGTCGCGTCAGATTCTGGCAATTTACCGTGAGTATACGGATGCGGTTGAGCCTTTGTCGCTTGACGAGGCCTACCTCGACGTCAGTCACGCCAGTCACTTCAAGGGCAGCGCGACCCTGATCGCCCAAGAGATCAGGGCGCGGATTGCCGCCACGGTCGGTATTATTGCGTCGGCTGGCGTAGCACCCAATAAGTTTCTGGCAAAAATTGCCAGCGACTGGAACAAGCCCGATGGTCTGTTTGTGATCTTGCCGGAACAGGTAGACGCGTTTGTCGCCGCGCTGCCGGTGGCGCGCCTGTTCGGTGTCGGCAAAGTGACTGCCGCCAAATTACACGCACTGGGTATCCAGACCTGCCACGATTTACTGGATTGGCCCTTGCCTGAGCTGATGCGCCAGTTTGGTAAGCTCGGTAACAGCCTCTACCATTTATGCCGCGGTATTGACCGGCGCGAAGTGATTTCTTCCAGCGAGCGCAAGTCGGTCAGTGTTGAGGAGACCTATAGCGTTGATTTAGCCGATCTGGCGGCCTGCCAGGCAGAATTACCCTCGTTATTTGCTTCATTGCAGACACGCATGCGTCGTGCGCAGGCCGAAAATTCTATCCAGAAGTTGTACATCAAAATTCGTTTTGCCGATTTTCACAAGACGACGGTGGAGTGTCGTGGCAACCGGCTGGACCAGGCGGTGTTTGCTGAACTGCTGGAAACCGGTTATCTGCGTGCCAGCCAGCCGGTGCGTTTGCTGGGTCTGGGTACCCGTCTGGCCGAAGTGCAGCCCGGCCATCAGCTCAGCCTGTTTGCCGAGAGCTAGTTTTTGGTGGTAAGCGTATTTTTATCACAGCGTAATGTGGCCTCAGGCAGGCACTCTTCG
>CANIFC010000056.1 GCA_947466695.1 Oxalobacteraceae bacterium
GATCGCTTGCACACACTGTCCGCCTCTGATGATGCCCGGCTGGAACTGCCACGGGACAATGAAAATGACGAGATTGGTCAATTGGTTGGCGACGTGAATGCGCTGGTTTCGAGTCTGGTGGCAACCCTCGACGAGGAGCTGCAATTGCGTATGCAGCACCAGATCGGTGAAAAGAAATTTAAAACAATTTTTGATAATGCCGAGACCGGAATTTTTTTAATCGATTCTTCTGGCGCAGTGATCTCTTGGAATCAGGCGTTCCTGTGTATCTTGCACTCAGCACCCGACGTTAGTGAGGCGGGCGCCAGATCATCCCTGCTTGATCTGCTTTCAGGCCAGGAGTCGCGTTTGCATCTGATGGTCGACCAAGCCGTTAATAATGAGCAGGTAATGGTCGAAGATTTTTCTATCGGTGTCGTACCGCATCATGATGCCAGGTGACTCAACATCGTACTTTCTGCACTGAAAGACGGAGTCCTGTAAGGTCTGGTTAATGACATTAGCAGCCGTAAGGCCGACGAGGAAGTGACGAAAAAAATGGCAGTTACCGACCATCTGACCGGCGTCGCGAAGCGCCTCGGCTTTGATCTTGAGTTGCAAAAAATTGAACGGGAAATGCAAAAAAATCCTGTCCTGGGTGTTTTTCTTTTCCTGATTGACCTGGATCGTTTTACAGAGGTCAATGACGAATACGGCATGACGCCGGCGACAAGGTGTTGCGTTATTTTACGAAATTATTACGCAAGACTTTATGCAAGACAGACTTTATCGGGCGCCTCGGCGTAGACGAATTTGTGGTTTTGATCCGCAACCTTGATATGCCGGAAAAAGCGGAAATAATCGCCCGGACTGTCATCGATAGCCTGACGTTATCCATTACTATTGCGCCGGATGAAAAAGTAGAGATTGGCGCAAGTATCGGCATCAGTTATTACAAGGGGGCGATGCTGGACAAGATCGCGTTGATACGCCAGGCGGACATTGCCATGAACGAGGTGAAGCGCCATGGGCGAAATGCCTACCGTGTTTTTTCTCATGATCTGTAGTGATGTTCACTTACGAGAATATCCCGCTGAGGGGACGCAGATACCTGCAGCGCAAGCGGTTGACGCCTTGCAATTTTGCACCAGTCCTTGATTGTATTTTGCCAGTTTCTTGAAACGACGTTTTCCATACATTGAGTGTACTTTGAACGCGCTGTCCTGGCTGGCGCTGCTGCACTCATCCTGCATTTTCCACCTGGCGTCAACGGACAGGCGCTGGTGGTAATGGAGGGTACAGTTCCGGCATCGGCTTACTCCTCAGGCGTGGCCTGCGTATTTTGTCTATTTTGGCTGGTCAGCGCAGCTTGCTCTGGGTTGACCAGATAGACAGTGCGGCTAGGGAAGGCAAACTGGATTTTTTCCTTCGAAAAGCGGGAAAACAGGGCCAGGTTGATCGCTTGCTGGGCATCCATGTACATATTGTAGTCAGGCGTAACGACGTGGTAGACCACCTCAAAATTAAGCGACGACTCAGCAAAGGCGGCGAAGTGTGCCCGTTCAAAACGCACGCCTTCCTCTGCTTCAACCGCTTCCTGCACAATTTTAGGAATGGCGCGCAGTTGTTCCTCTGTCGTCTGGTAGGCAAGAGTGAGATTAAACACGATACGTCGCTCTTGCATGTGCTTGTAGTTGCGGATGCGGCTGCCAAGTAAATCCGTGTTCGAGAAGACAATCTGTTCACCACTGAGGCTACGTACACGGGTCGTTTTGAGTCCGATAAATTCTACTGTTCCGGACACCGCGTCAATGACGATGAAGTCACCGACGACAAAGGGTTTGTCGAGCACAATGGCGAGTGAGGAAAAGATATCCCCCAAAATATTTTGCATTGCCAGCGCAACGGCGATACCGCCTATCCCCAGACTGGCGACCAGGGCGGAGATATTGAAATTGAGGTTGTCGAGTATCATCAGGAGGACGACGACCCAAAGAACCAGTCGCGCGGCCATTCCTAGTGCCGAGGTGGAGGTGGTTCTGCCTGCATCCTCAACTCTGGCTTTTTCCAGACAATGGGCCAGCCAGAGCCGGATTCCACGGTCACCCCAAAGCGCGATCTGAACCAGCAGGACGACGACCATGATGCGTGAAATTTGCGTTTCCCGCAGCGTGGACAACTCAACCATGCCGCGGCAAAGGTAAAGCGCGACGAGCACCAGAAACAACATGCGTGTCGCTGACAGCATGCCGACGATCACGTCATCGACATAGGTTTCGGTATTCTGGGTGAGCAGTGAAAGGCGTTTCACCGCGATATGTCTGATCATCAGAAATACGGCAGTCAGACCGGCACAGACGCTCAAGGCGATTGCCCAGGTGGTCAAGCTATTTCCCATGACGATAAAGTCCATTACGTGTTCCTAGTGAATGTGGAAGGAGGGGGTAAAACCGGCAACGCGGGCGATAAACCGCAGACAATCCATCATCTCGGTCTGATGATAGAGGAAATAGCGTGCACTGCTGCGCGTGTCGCGACCGATGCGCACCGTCATCCAGTCTGGCGGTGCCGCGAGAAACACATGTTCGTCTGCGACATCATCGCCGATATACAAGGCGCGTTGCCGGTCCTCTAATTTTAGCAGATGCTCAAGGGCGATTCGTTTGGTCGGCCCGTTTTCTGGCAGCAGGTCAACGCTGCTGTCGCCCCAGATCAGGTGGGGTGCCGGTTCCAGTTGTGCAAAACTGGCCTTAAGTGCGTTCACAGTCTGCGCGCGTTGCAGGGCCAGGCGAAAATGCAGACAAATTGAATACGTCTTGGGTTCGATAATCAGGCCCGGGCCCATATCTGCCCACGCGAGTTGATCTCTTGCTTGGGTCATCCAGCTCTCACAGGTTTCTCTCAATGCGAGCAGATGATTATCTGGCCAGGCAATGCCTTCGGCACCATGATTGCCAATCACGTATTTTGGCTGGATTGGCAAGCGCTTGCGTATGTCATCAATGCCGCGTCCGCTGACGACGGCACAGGGTAATGCGTCACAAATTTCCTGAAACGTTCGCGCCAGTCCCTGCGGCATACGCGCCTGGCGCGCCATCATGACCGTGGGCGAGAGCGTGCCGTCGAAATCAAAAGCCAGCAAGGGGCGCTCTGACAATAATGCGCGCAAAGCTTTTTTTCCTTCTGGCGAGAGCAAATGCTTCATCGGCACAGCCATGTCGTGCTGGGTGCGCGAGGTCTGGCTCTTTTCATATGGCCTCCATGACGGCGCTGAGAAACGCCTGGGTCCGTGGGTGTTGTGGTTCGCCGAAGATCTCTTGCGGCGTTCCCTGTTCGGTAATTTTTCCATCGGAAAAGAAGCATACCCGATCGGCAAATTCGCGCGCAAAGGACATCTGGTGCGTCACCATCAGCATCGTCAGCTGGTGTTCGTCGCCTAGCTGACGGATGACGTTGAGTACTTCGCCGCAGAGTTCCGGGTCGAGCGCAGACGTGACTTCGTCGAACAGGAGTATTTGCGGTCGCATTGCCAGCGCACGCGCAATCGCCACACGTTGCTGCTGACCGCCTGATAACTGGGAGGGGTAATGCGTGCGCTTGTCCGCCAGTCCAACCATATCAAGCAGGCTGTCAGCGCGCTCCGTGGCTTCACTGCGGCTCAGGCCCAGTGTCTTGACGGGAGCCTCAATGATATTTTGCAAGGCCGTCATATGTGGAAACAGATTGAAGTTCTGGAACACCATACCGATCTTGCTCCGTCCCTGACGCCGGTAACTTTCACTGGCCGGGACCAGAATGCCGTTGTGCAGCATGTGGGTAAGCGGCGTGCCCTCGACTTCAATGACGCCCTCGTCAATACCTTCGAGCATCATCAGCAAGCGCAGCATGGTGGATTTGCCGGATCCGCTGGGGCCGATGATCGCCACTTTTTCGTTCGCACTCACATCCAGGTCGAGCTGATTGAGTACCGTCAGGGCACCATACTTTTTTGTCACGCCGCGAAAGCGGATCATGGGAGTAGTCATGGAGGTCATCCTTATTAGGGCATACGTAAATGTGTTTCAAGCCGACGCACCAGAAGCGCAACGGCGACACTGATGAGGAGAAAGAACAGGCCGGCCAGCGTGATGGGCTCAACATAGCGAAACGATTGCGAGCCGATGTTTTTAGCCTGCAGCATGAGTTCAACGACGGTGATGGCCGACAGTACGGGCGTGTCCTTGAACATGGCGATCAGGTAGTTGCCCAGCGCCGGGATGACAGGGCGTACCGCTTGCGGCAGAATGATGCCCGTATAGGCGTGCCAGGGCGACAGGCTCAAGGCCTTGGCAGTCTCCCATTGACCCAGTGGAACGCTGTTGAGGCCGGCGCGGTAAACTTCGGCGGTATAGCAGGAATAATGCAGCGCAATCCCGATGGTACCGGCGGTCAGCGCCGACAGTGTCAGGCCATATTCCGGCATGACGTAATAGAGGAAGTACAGCTGGATCAGCAGCGGCGTACTACGGATGAATTCAATCACGCCCGTTGCCGGCCATGATAGTGCGCGCAGGCTGGACCGGCGCATGAGCGCCAGTACCAGGCCAAACACCAAAGCCATGGCAAACGCAACGAAGGTGATGCCGATGGTATAGAGCGATGCACGCAACAGGTCCGGCAAAATCTCCAGGGCGAACTGCCAGTCGAAGAGAGTATCTCGCATTACATGCCTCCCCGTGTCAGGGCGCCGTGACGGCCACGGTTAAGCCGGCGCTCAAGCAGGCGCATGAGCAGATTGATGGTTTGCGCCAGGATGAAGTAAATGACCAGGGCCAGCGTAAATATCTCACCGCTGCGAAAGGTCGCTTCGACCAGTTGGTTGGCGCGAAAGGTCAGGTCAGCGAGGGTGATGAGTGACACCAATGAGGTACCTTTCAAGAGCTCAATGAGCAAATTGGTAGCCGGCGGGATGGCGTTTGCCATCGCCTGGGGCAACACGATATCGAGAAAACGGTGCAGAGGCGGAATGTTGAGGGCGATTGCCGCCTCGATCTGTCCCCGCGGTACCGAGCTGAACGCACCACGCATGACTTCGGCGCCATAGGCCCCGATATTGAGCCCGAGACCAAGTACGGCCACGACAAACGGCGACAGGGTCAGGTTGAACGGTGGCAGTGGCAGCACAAAAAATAGCCAGAACAGTTGCACCAGCAGCGAGGTGCCGCGAAACAGCTCAATGTAGGTGTTGGCGACCCAGCGCAAGGGGCGCCAGGGCGATAGTTTGGCGAGGGCTGCGGCCAGCGCCATCACCGCAGCGAGCACGGCTGCCAGGGCGGTGATGTGGACGGTCAGTAGCGCACCGTCCAGCAGCAGGGGTAATAAATCACCCATTAGTTGGTGATTTCTTCCACCGTCTTGGTGGTGAGATTGGAGCGGTCAAAGCCGAATGGTGCGACTGTCGCGAGATGGGAGTCGCTGCCTATCCACGTCTTAAGTGCCCCGTTGACCGCATTACGCAGATCCTGGTCGTCACGGCGAAAGGCCAGCGCGCCATAACCGGTATGTGCAGGATCGTCGACGAACTGATCAATAGTTTGCACTCGTTTTCCGCCTTTGACGGCGAGCCCCTTCATGGTCAGGTCGGTACCCACTGCCGCTTGCGCACGTCTGGTCCGGACCGCCTGGAGTTGCGCGATATTGTTCGGTACCTGCATGATCTGGCTGTCCGGGATTCCCGCTTCACGGGCATAGGTGTATTCGGCGGTGCCGGACATGATAGCCAGTTTCATTTTTTTATTTTCTACAAAGCTGGCATAACTGTTGAGCTTGTGCGGGTTGCCTTTTGCCACCAAAAGCGTATCAGCGATCTGGTAGTGCGGATCGGTGAACAAGACTTGCTTGGCGCGTTCGGGTGTGACGTACATGCCGGCGGCAATAATATCAAAGCGTCCGGCCAGCAAGCCGGGAATCAGTGCGCCCCATTCGGTCAGTACGGCATCGACTTTCGTGACTCCAATGGTCTTTAACACCTCTCTGGCGATTTCGGGAGATTCGCCCGTCACGGTGCCGTCGGCACGGGTATAGGCAAATGGCGACTCGTTGGCATAGCCGACGCGAATTTCGCCGGTACGCTGGACGCGCTCCAGCGTCGTTTCGGCAATTGCCGTTGCGCTGAAAATGAGTGAAGTCGCGGCGAAGGTTGCCGCAATGGCGGAAGTGTTGATCCAGGTTTTCATGATAAGTCCCTTGATTGAATTTTATTGTTGCCGGGTGAGTCCTTCAGCCCGCAGTATGTTTTGCCATAGCGTGGATTTGTTATAGGAGTCCGGCAAGCTCCGGTATCGAAAAACGCGCCTGAGCCAATGGAAAACAGGTATCAAAAACTATGGGCATCAACACAACGGGCGTCCGAAAAAACATCAGACGCCCGTATCGCTGTGCCGTTAAATCAGGCAGCCTCTGCAATGGCCAGCGGTTCGCTTTCCAATGCCGCAATATCGTTGCGGGCGGCAATATATTCCGGTCGTGGTGTCAGTCCGGACTGTGGTGCCTGCAACTGATTTTCAATGCTGTTGTAGACGAAAAACACGTTGCTACGCGGATAGGGCGTAATGTTGCCGTTGGAACCGTGCATGGTGTTGGAATCGAAAAACACGACAGAGCCGGCTTTACCCTTGCACGAGGTGATGCCACCAAGATCTGACAGGTAACGCAGCAAAATTTCATCGGGTACACCGCATTCCTGCTTCTTCAGGGAATGCTTGTAATGCTCGTCTGGCGTTTCGCCAACGCAGGAAATAAAATGCTTGTGCGAACCGGGTATGAGCATCAGCGGACCATTCATCTCATCATTATCGGTCAGCAGGATAGAACAGCTTAGCGCGCGCATGGACGGCATGCCATCTTCCGTGTGCCAGGTCTCAAAGTCGGAATGCCAGTAAAACTCTTTGCCGGTAAAGCCCGGTTTGTAATTGATGCGCGACTGATGGATATAGACTTCACTGCCGAGTATCTCGCGTGCCACATCGAGTACACGTGGATCGCGCACCAGATCGGCAAAGAGCCGGTTCAGGCGGTGCACGTCGAAGATGGAACGCACTTCGCCGCTACCCGGTTCTGCGATGACTTCTTCGTAGTCTTTGCTCGAAAAATCTTCGCGCATCGCCTGCATTTCATTGTAGAGGCTGGTCACCTCTTCCTGCGAGAATAAGTCTGGCAGGATCAGAAAACCGTTTTCACTATAGGCATCTCGTTGCGCCGGGTTCAATGCAGCAGGTGCAGGGTTTTGCGACTGCTCATACATGACCGGTGCGTTGCGCGCCAGAATTGCTGAGGTCGTTGCGTCCCGGCTCATGTAGGATGCCGGACGCAAGAGAGACTGTGTCGTGGTGCTGTCGGATTCTGATGTTTGCATGGGTTCTCCTTTTTTGGTTGTTTTTAGTTATTTTTCGGTAGGGGCTGCCGCATAGACGCCCTCGGCGTCATGCACTTCATTTCCTACCAGTCCCGGATTAAAGGTGCAGACCAGGCGCAGGTCGGCGCCGCTGTCGGCGCGCAGAAAGTGGTTGTCATTTTTATTGAGTGCATACATGGTGCCGGGCTCAATGCGGAAAATCTCGCCGCTGGGAATGAGTTCAACTTCACCGCTGCCTTCGACGCAGTAGACTGCCTCGAAATGGTTCTTGTACCAGATATGCGTCTGTGTGCCGGCGAAGATGGTCGTTTCATGGATGGAAAAACCCATCTTGTCTTCACTCAGCAGCAGGCGGCGGCTGGCCCAGGTTTCTGTCTTGACGTCACGTTCGGTATTGAGTATGTCTTGCAGGCGTCGTACGATCATGCTGTGACCTCTTCAGTTGTTGTGTTGGTGTGTTGCAGTTCGCTGACCTTGTCGGCCAGCGCCTGCTCCAGGATGTCCAGACCGGCCAGCAGGGTTTCTGCCTCGATCGTCAGTGGTACCAGCAGCTTGATGACTTCGTCGCTGCCGCCGGAGGTCTCGATGACCAGTCCGTTGTCAAAGGCCAGCGTCGTGATGCCATCGGCCAGTTGAGGATCTTCAAAGGCCAGTCCCTGCATCATGCCGCGGCCACGGCGAGTCATTTTTGCTTGTGGATAGTTCTTGACGAGCTTGTCGAGAAAGGTGGTGATAGTCTGTGCCCTTTTTTCGATCGTGGCCTGAAACTTGTTGTCGCTCCAGTAATGCTCCAGCGCTGCGGTGGCAGTGACGAATGCCATGTTGTTGCCGCGGAAGGTGCCGTTATGCTGACCTGGCTTCCAGATATCAAATTCGGGCTTGATCAGCAATACCGCCAGTGGCATGCCGAAGCCTGACAGCGATTTTGACATTGTGATCATGTCAGGTTTGATCCCTGCAGGTTCAAAGCTGAAGAAGCTACCGGTACGACCGCATCCGGCCTGAATATCGTCGAGAATGAGTAAAATTTCATGGCGGTGACACAGTTGCTCGAGTTTCTTGAGCCAGCCAAAGCCGGCAACATTGAGCCCGCCTTCGCCTTGTACCGATTCAACTATGATCGCCGCCGGATGGTCGACACCACTGCTGGGATCGGTGATGAGCTTTTCGAGCATACCGATGGTATCTGTGTCCTTGCCGAAATATCCGGCATACGCTGCGTGATGCACGTCGGAAAGCGTTACGCCGGCGGCGTCACGAAATTTCTTGTTGCCAGTGAGCGACAAGGCGCCCAGCGTGACACCATGAAAGCCGTTGGTGAACGAAATGATATTTTGACGTCCCGTCACGTTACGCGCCAGTTTGATGGCGGCCTCGACGGCGTTGGTGCCGGTTGGTCCGGTAAATTGCATCTTGTACTGCATCTGGCGCGGCTTGAGAATGCGCTCTTCAAAAGTTTTCAGAAATTTTTTCTTGGCGGTCGTGGCCATGTCGAGGCCATGCACGACGCCGTCAGTAGCCAGATACTCAAGCAAGGCTTGCTTGAGTACCGGATTGTTGTGACCGTAGTTTAAGCTGCCGGCCCCGGCAAGGAAGTCAATGTAGCTGCGCCCGTTTTCGTCGGTGAGTACCGCGTTCTGGGCTTTCGAAAAAATAGTTGGGAATGAACGGATATAACCCCGGACTTCTGATTCCAATCGGTCGAATGTACGCATATTGCTTCTCCTTGAGGGTGAATAATTTTATGTATTTTTAGTAGCGGTTAAATGAGTGAAATAGGTAAAATTTTGGTTTAGCGGCTACGGTCCCAGGGGCCGATCCGGTAAAGTTTTTCTTCTTCGTGACCGCTTTCACCGAACATTTCGGCTGGAAACAGTGTTGTGATGGCACATCCGACATCGTGTTGCAGCGTGAAGCTGGTAAAGAGATGGTGCGATGCGGTGTTGCTCGGGCTGATGGTGGTTTCGATCCAGAGCAACTTGTTTTCCGAGATGCACGTTCTGCGCAGGTATTCGAGCATGAGCCGCGCCAAACCTTGTCCACGCAACTGCGGTGCAACGGCAACCTGCCAGATAAATAAGCTATCCGGTTGTCCGGGAGGAATGTAGCCAGTGACGGCACCGACGAGAACGCCATCGATTTCGGCAACGACGCTAGTCTTGGCGTGATGCAGGCACAAGAGCAGGTAGGAATAGCAGGAATTAAGATCAAGCGGCGGGCAGGTGGCGATCAGCGAATGGAGTGCTGCGCCGTCGCCTTGCTGCAATTGTCGCAAGATCAGCTTGTCACCGGAAACCGGCTGTTCAATAAAATCGTTCATCTTTCCTCCGTTCGCTGACAGCTACTTTTTTGCCCGCTTGCGCTGCGGCATGAAGCTGTCGGTCAGAGAGAATCCGGAAAACTAGAAGTTGCCTGGCGGCGCTTTCATTTCAAGCAAGCTTGCAAACTGTTCCAATACCACCACCAGCGTTTGCCGGTCATGTTCTGGTAAGGCACCCAGCGCACTGGAAAAACCTTGCGGCAAGGCCGACGGTGCATTGTCGACCAGTTCACGGCCCGCCTGAGTCACACTCACATAGACATTGCGCCGGTCACGTGTATCACGTTCGCGGTGCACCAGCAGTTTTTCTTCCAATCTGTCAACGATCCCGACCACGGTGCTGGGGCTAAGGTGAATTGCCCCGCCGATTGCCTTGAGAGTGCTTGGCCCTAGCCGTGCAATCGTCAGTAACGCAACCAGTTGCGGTGAAGTGATTTTGTGTGTCGCTGTCAGGCGCTTTGAGTGCTGTTCTACGCATTGGGCAACGCGGCGTACGCTTTGCAATATGCGGATAGAGTCATTTGCTGCGCCAGATGGAGTGTCTTCGTTCATGTGTGCCAGTGTATAAGTCCATGTGGATATCGGTGGATATCGTGCTTGTCAACGTGTCGGCAAGGAGTTCACATTGCTGTTCTTCGTTTCCCGGATTCCCATGTAAGAGCGTCAAGTCTAAACGATTTATTACTTCATGTCAAATGATATCAGGTGCAATGATTCTAACTCAAATTATTTTTATACTACGATTTTTTCTTGTGACTTTTTGAAAGACTGCCGACCTTACTGGCAACGATGTGAGGAAGGATGGCTCCTGACCTTTATTTCCCGCAATGAACGCTGTACCTGAGGGTCGGTAAAGTGTGATGTGTCCTCCAATACGAATCGAGTCCAGCCTAAATTCAGGCTCAATTCAGTCCATTGCCGGGCGCAGGTCCTCTTGGCAAGCAAGTTACGTGCGTTAGCGTACAGAGCATCTTGTTACCTCAGTGCATGCTGAAAGTATAAACAACGACCGATGAGTGGATACATCGAAAGCAGTACCGACCTGGTATGCCGTATTCTGAAGCAACGGCAATATGGCAGAAGGTGATCCGTGATGTTTCGACCAAGCGACTTTAGCCAGCTTTTAAGACTCAATAAGGGATGTGCCCGGTAGCCACTGGTAAATTGGCCCGGGTGTACCGTACAATCAATTAAAACGTCCGCCGCGTCTGTAAAACCGAGAAAAAATTACAGTGCGGCGAATTTCCGGTCTTTTACAAGACCCTACATGGTGACGACAAATGACACCAAGAAAGCAGTCTCTTGTCATCGTTAATCTGAAATAACCAACAACGGAGTTCTCCATGCAAATTCAAATCAACACCGATCACAATATTGAAGCCAATGAAACACAGGCGGCCCATTTCACGGACGTCGTGAAGCATGCCCTAAGCCGTTTCAGCCAGCAAATTACGCGCGTTGAAATTCACTTGAGCGACGAAAACAGCAACAAAAATGAGAACCACGACAAGCGCTGCATGATCGAGGCGCGCCTCGAAGGCAAGCAGCCGATTTCGGTCAGCCACCATGGTGAAACCTTGCACAAGGCAGTGGAAGGCGCTGCAGATAAATTGGCGCGCAAACTCGACAGTACCATCGAGCGCATGCATGACCAGAAGACCCGTGGCGACGCTATCGTCGTCCCTGAGTCTCCACAGTCTGAGGAATAAATTAAAAAATCGGGTAAAAATTAATTCAAAAATTTGTAGCTTGGCAAGGTGGCCCCTTGGTGCACTATAAACACTTGCCAGCACCCCTTGTTTCTGCCTGATCAGCGAGGTTGTCAACGCTGCATCCGGATCAGGCAAGAAACATTTATCCCTTCCTTCACACAATCACCCGAGCAGATAAGTTCCGTCTGCATCTTTGCAGTGGTGCCTCGCCGCGGTTGTTCCTGCCGGATGTCGAACGTTGAATTCAGGCGTTATCAGGCAGTTGTTTGTCTAACTCTTTATTTTGCGATCTGGCGCTTTACCGATAAATAGATGTGGTGCGCAAAAAAATAAAAAAGGTTCGATGATTGTGAGTGAAAAGAAATTTTTATTGGCCCAAAGGGGTATTTTTTGTCCCTTGATCCGTATAAACCGGGGTAATTCAAGAAGAGTGTAAAAAAAACTATGTCAGCGTTGAATTATTTGACTTTTATCAACATCTTAGTGCGGGCAAGCAATAGCATCAGGCTTGCCAGTCATTCCTCTTGAAAACATTATGGATTGGCCGGTATCCCTGTAGTTTGAACGGCATTGCGATAGTTTTATTGATCAGGATGCTGCCTGTTTTTGTACTAAGTTGAGCGACAGGGATGAGCGGGGAGGGGTGTTCGTAACGGACACATTGCCGGGTGCCAGCAAAATCAGGTTGGCTGATGGTAAATCGTATCTTCATACAAAATTGATTACTTAACCAGGGAATATCATGTCAACTATACTAAATCAAACTGATCCGCAAACGAATGGGGAAAGTTACAATCCAGATAATTTACTCGACACGCTGATGACCCGGTTGCATTATAAAAATGATGCAGCATTATCACGGGCACTGGAAGTGGCACCGCCGGTGATCAGTAAAATTCGTCACCGGCGTCTGCCGGTAGGAGCCTCGTTATTGATCCGCATGCATGAAATTTCTCATATCAGCATTAAAGAGTTGCGCGCCTATATGGGAGACCGCCGCACAAAATTTAGAATCAGCCCGCAACAGTTCAAGCCGGCTTCCACAGGCATGACTAAGGCCTGATCAGGATTCGCTTAGCGCCTGATGTCGAGTCCGGCAGCTTTTCGTCAAGATCAGTTGCCGGATAAAAATTTGTTGAGTTCGCGTAAAACCAACGCCGGTTAATCAACTGGCCTTGAGTTATTCCTGGTCTGGGACTCTGGGTTTCCTGAGGCTTCCGGTACAGTGAGACTGTGCTCACCGCTTACGATAATTTATTCTTTAGTCCGCCGTGTTGTTTTCACTTGATACGTGAAACTCTCTGTCAATACGATCCGTGTGACTATTCTCAATATTTTTTAGATCATCGCGTACTAATGTCAATCTACGCAGGGCGCTGATGGGGGAAGAGCGGTTGTTGCCTCTGCGCCCGGATCTGCTGCTTCCTCAATTCTACCGTTAGCGCCAGGCGACCTTAAAGGAGAACGCGATGGAACACAATTGTGTCGGATGGTTTGAAGTTTATGTACA
>CANIFC010000057.1 GCA_947466695.1 Oxalobacteraceae bacterium
GGTGGACAGGGTCCGCCATATCCGGTCTCGTGCCAGTCATTGAGACCTTCGAGCACACCGCGCGGCAAGGCATTGGGCTCTATGTTTTCCACCAGCCCTGTTACCTCTGGCGCGATATTGTAGAGTATCCAGTGCACCCAGATTCGTTGCGGCGCAGCCGGATCCGGTGCATCCGGATCATCCACAATCAGAACGGTACTTTTACATTCCGGTGGAAGAGCGGACCAGCTTAATGGAGGCGATATGTTGGCACCGTCACAGGTGTAACACAGCGGGATGTTGGTACCAGCGGCAAAGGCCGGTGAAGTCAGGCTCAGGCTCATGAATTTTTCCTTTCAAGTCAATGAAGCGAGTCGTCAAGTCAACTTACGACAACTCGTCCGTGATGCGCCAATCGCTCTCACCCCACTACCACGATTTCTGCCCAACGGGCTGCAGGATGATGCAATAAGTGAGCAATAAGTAAGCATCATGGCTTTCACCGTATCACATTACAAAGCATGCGCAAGAAAAATACGTTCATTCATGACAATCATCAACATCACACTTTACCGCATTGCAACTCTGCAGCGGGTAAGCGTAGCAACTCCTGATCGTCAGTTTTCAAAGTGCTGTATCACCCAGTACAGAACACCAAAACAGTCCACTCAATACCGATAGGCTGCCATGTTTTTTATTTGAGAAATCGCAACAGGAGCCCTTATTTTCCGATTAAAGTCCAAACCAGTGCCAGACAGAGAGGCGCTATGATGACCGTCACCACTCCCTTGAGGAACCCAATCATGAGAACAGATGCAGAGCTGAAGGCAGATTTAATCGAAAGACTTGATGCAATTCCTGCAGTGAATGCGTCAGAAATTGACGTGATGGTTGACGATGGTATGGTGACCTTGAATGGTCAGGTAGATTCACATCAGTTGCGCTTTCAGGTAGAGCGCACAGCGCGACGCGTATCTGGTATGCGCGGTCTGGAAATCAATATCAGCCCGCGTCAGCCTACGTCAAGAAAACATTTCTAGACAAATTTATTCTCTGTGAATTCTTAGGGGGACAGGCTTGAATCAACGCCCTTTGCTACAGGGAAGTGCTGAAGCAACGGGCTGTCAGGTCATGTGCAGATCCTTTGTCAACGTCGACTAGATTCTGGCTCTGGATTACTCGCTGGTTGCCGAATAAGCTGATGACGTTGCACACTCATTACTCCGGTAAAACATCAACCGGCCAATCCTGAGCAACGTCGGAAACCTTATCTCGCCGCTATCTGCTGCAACAACTGACGCACTTTCTCTTCCAATATGATTTGCTGACCTGCATCGAATTTCATCTGCCATTCTAATAAGGCGAGTGATAAGGCATCGAGTGCATCACGCAATTCCTCGAGAACCGCACTGAGATCAAAGACTGACTGCTCCAGACCTATTTCAGATGCCGGCTTTTCCATAGAAAATCTCCTGAGCGAAATAAGATGACTTCAAAGATGACCTCATCTTAAACAATGACACAAATACACTTTTTGACTTTTCTCAAAGGGATACGCACGAAGCGATAAGTGCGTTAAAAGTGAGGATTTTTCGCACTTTTTAAACAAAAATCAATTGATTACGGATGAAAAACACGCTTGTCTGAACCGGCGCGCTTGTGTCGCCGCCTGACCCACTACCTGACCCACTACCGGAGTACTTGCCAGTCTTCCAACGAGGCATTTTTATCGCCAGCTCATGGCCGTAATCCCTGGTATTTTCTGCAGTGGATCAGACTGACAGAATCACGTTGCCATCAGGAGATGCATGCCAATAAAGTCGCAGTTCTTGATTGAGAAAAATCAACAGCGATCGCACATCGCTGCGTAACACTACAAAAAGTTCTCATGTATCGAAAGTGCCTGATCTGAACTGCCAATGATATCGGCCACGGGATGAAACAACAAATGCATGAGTCCGCCTTACTGTCCTACATCATTTTATGCAACATGCGCCTTTCACCATTTTTTCACCCTATCACTCCACTATTCAAAAGGGATAACTCATCATGACCACCTCCAAACTCGAAAAAACGGCATGGCAACCCTACTTTGATCAGGTATCAAAAACGATCGATGGGAAATTAGCCGAAATTGAGATCAATTCTCTGACCTTAGGTAGCCAGATTGAAGCCGAATGGGTGCCGTTTTATGGCATCACTTATGACAAGAAAAACGACCTGATTGAAATAGTGCTGGAAGGCCTTGATCATATGATCAGGAAACCACACGAAATCTACATTGAGCAAAATGCCGGGTCCCTTTCCAGTCTGGAGGTGATTGATACCGATAACGTGCGACAGATCATCAGGCTGCGCGATCCGCTCATGCTGCCGCTGTCGTCAAAGTTTCAGATGTAAATAGTTACGTACACAGCCCGGAAGACAGCCCCGGAAACCGGCATCAATAACAACAGCAAACAAGTACAGGGCATTTTCACCTGACGCGAGCTTTAGTAAGGCAGCATCGACTAAGGCAATCGTCGTTTCGATTAAACACCTTAACAAAAGGAGTATCACCATGATATCCGATGCGGAAATTAAAAAAAATGTGGAAGCCGAGCTGCAGTGGGATCCCGATATTAAAACGACTGACGTCGCCATTTCCGTCAAGAGCGGGGTTGTAGCCCTTTCTGGATTTGTGACCAATTACACGCAGAAATTTCAAGCTGAAGCGGATGTGAAACGTGTCGTTGGTGTCACAGGTGTCGCCAATGACATTGAAGTTCGCCTGCCCAATATTGACAAGCGTCCCGATCCCGAACTGGCACGCGATGCAGTGACGGCATTGCAGGTGCAGTTACCAACGTCGTATGGCAATCTCAAGGTGATCGTCAGGGACGGTTGGGTGACGCTGGAAGGAGCGACTGAATGGAATTACCAGAAAGAGCGGGCGGAAAATGCCATACGGCATCTGCTCGGTGTCAACGGTGTCATCAACAGCATCATTGTCAAGCCAAAGGTGTCGCCTATCGAAGTGAAACGGAAAATCGAGGAAGCGTTTAAACGCAGTGCAGAAATTGACGCCAACCGGATTACCGTTGAAGCCTATGATGGCGAGGTCATTCTCAAGGGCACGGTACATACCTGGTTCGAGCGCAAGGAAGCCGAGCGTGCCGCATGGTCAGCACCGGGCGTCACCAAGGTACAAGATAAAATCTCGATCCAGCCTTGATGGCATGACCGGCCTGGATATTGCCAGAAATTTTTTTAACGAGAGCTCTGGTGGTATTCAGGCCTTCCTATACCCTCGCTGCTACCATCATGGCTGCCGTCATAGCGGCGTTCAAGGCCATAACCCGCAGCACGCAGGGCATCAATAGCCGGAGACATATACGCTGCATGTAATTATTTGCAAACGCCATATGACGCAATTGAGAAAACCATAGCAACCTATAATCGTCATGACGATTATAGGTTGCCTTCACGCCGCTGCTTTATTACCCCGCATTTTCTGCCCCTTTTTTCTGCGCTGACCACGTTTTTACCAATATCAATGCAAGTATTGTGAAAGCCGATGACCCCAAAAAAACATCAATAATCCGTACAGACAAACTGGTTTAAGCAGAGACTATGGGGTCGAACTACATGCTCTACAGTGAGCTGGTGCGCTGGCAAGTCAGCCCAATCAGCGCAGCTCCACCGCGATAAAATTGCGTTCAGCGCCACGCTGTACGAGTAGCGCCACGATATCGGGCTTTCTACGCAAGATGCCGCTGACCTGCTCTACTGAATCAAGTGCCCGGCCATTCATATTAAGGAGCAGATCACCCGCGCGCAGGCCAGCACGTGCGGCAGCCATCTCCACTTTTTCCACCAGCAGACCACCCGGCAAGCGCAAGAGTGCGCGTTCCTCTTTGCTCAAGGGACGCAACGTCAAGCCTAGCTGTACTGGCGTGGGTTCCGCTTTTTGCGTAACCGGAGCCCGTTCTTTTTCTACACTGCGCCCGAGGGTAATCTCAACGGCATGCAAGGACCGGTTACGCCAGACATTGAGGTCTAGCTTATCGCCGGGCGAGGCCAGGCTGATGCGGCTGCTCAGCTCAGCGGCACGGGCAAGCTTCTCACCGTTGACCTCGATAATGATGTCACCTGGCAGTAATCTGCCTGCCGACGCGGGGGTATCGTTGACGACACTGAGAACGAGTGCACCGCCAGGACGGCTCAGCCCAAACGCTTCGGCCAGTGGCTGGCTAAGCTCTTGCAACAGCACGCCAAGCCGTGCGTGCGAGGCATATCCTTTACTGATGATTTCATTTTTTATCCGTAGTGCGACGTTGACCGGTATCGCAAACGACAAGCCCTGATACCCTCCCGACTGAGAATAAATCTGCGCGTTGATGCCCACAACCGCACCCTGCGAATCAAACAGCGGACCGCCTGAATTTCCCGGGTTGACCGCCGCATCGGTCTGAATAAAAGCGACACTGCTATCGCCAGGCAGGGAACGTCCCATGGCGCTGACGATGCCCTGCGTCGCCGTCTGTTCCAGCCCAAACGGCGAACCGATGGCCAACACAGGGTCACCCACCTGTAATTGCCGTGTATCGCCCAGACGAACTACCGGCAGACTATTGGCCTCAATGCGTAACACAGCCACATCGGTGACATGATCGACGCCTAGCACACGCGCCTTAAACTCGCGCCGGTCACTGAGCTTGACAACCACTTCCCGGGCCTCAAGCACGACATGGGCATTGGTTAAAATAATCCCGTCAGGGCTGATGATAAAGCCCGAACCCTGCTCCCGAAAGGGAATACCGCCAGCAGCGGCAAAGCGACTATCCTGGTATAAGGCGATCGTGCCGGGGTCAAGCACATGTAAGCCTATGGAGGTAATGCCAACTACTGCCGGTCCATTTTTCTGTACGATGGCACGATAATTAGGCGCAACACCGGGAACAATCGGATCGGTATCGGTATTGGCAAGCTGCGCGACTTGACTTGAGCCATTCAATCCACTCAAGCCGCTCAAGGCAGATCCTTTTACGCTGGTGAGCGTCGACGGTATCGACCAGTTTTCCCAGCCCATATCAAATGCAGCGGACGTCGCCACCACCGCCATGCCGATGGCGACCAGAGTCAGAATCAAGGTCTTGCGCTTCATGACCGCTCCTTGCCGTTTTTATTGCCAGTGACCAGAGTGAGCATGCCGGAAGGCGCTACTGGCCACGCCCTACCCTGCCGCTGTTATCACGCCTGCGGGCTGGCGGACAGACCTGCCTGAGTCCAAAAAAGGACTACGTAGCCACCGCTTTCATCATGATTTTTTGACTGTAATGGATTTAAGGCCGGTTTCGTTGCGAATCCTCAAGCCTGCGATTAGCGGCTCTTTTTTATCTCGCCGCAGTTCCAGGACAACATGGCACCGGCCAAGGGCTAAGGGCCAACGGGCATAAGGACATCTTTGAGAATAATCAATGTCAGGAGCAAAACAGCGATTACCATTTTTAGATGTACCTATGCCTTACCTATGACGTACTTACGACGTACTTACGACGTAAGGAGTATTTTTTTATTTAGCAGTAAAAGCGTCAGGCAGTCACCTGACGTTACCTGAAGGATTTGATATGTTAGCAAGAACATTAACCAAAACATCAGCGAAAAAACATTCTGGCGCGCTTGGCTCCAAGGCCAAAAAAGCCCCAACTGCTACGACAAAGCGCTACTCGGTGACATTGGCACTATCGCTGGCGTCGAGAATAGCAGCCCTGCGTGAAATGCATCCGCAAAAAAAACGTCACGAGATTCTTTCTGACCTGCTTGAACTGGGATTGGCACAGATCGACAGTGCGGCCTCGGGAAGCAACGCCGGATTCACCCCGTATTATCCGGATACGCGGCAAGCGGTTTACCTTCTGAGCGGTCCGTTTTCCGAATTTCATGGACTCGTCCACAAGCACCATCTGGCACTTGAGCACGAACTCGATCAGGAAAGTACCGAGCCATTGTGTATCAACGATGATTATTCACTGTCGGACGCGCAGTGACAGTGCGCTCATGGGATGTCTCCAGATTTTACTGAAACCTGCACTACGCATTTTTATTGGTGGTGACGCCAGGTGTCAGCGATAAAGAGGACAGCGTTATTTGAATTCGCAATTACAGAAAAATAGCCACAAAAAATGAATCGCAGCAAGAATAACGCCGCGAATTATTGCTTACTTTATTGCTTACTTTACTACTTACCTTATTGCTCACCTTATTGCTCACTCTTACTGCAAGCTCTTGATCTGGCTGACCAGATCCTGCCAGTCCAGGCTGGCGGGACTACCGTCCTCGACAAATGACACCGTATGTTCACGCCCGCCATCACGTACGGTGATACTCCAGCGCATCATGTCGGCCCCGATAAATTCTTTCTGCCACTCGGTTTCTGTTTGAAAAAATCCTATTTTTTCTATCGCCTCTTCCAACGCCCGGGTTCCTTCGGAGGGGTTTTTCAAGGTATCCACCTGATATGTTTCAGTCAGACCGGCAAACCCGCCGCTGACTGTCGCTGTAATTTTCATAAAGTCTCAATCAGTAAATACATCAATGAAATAAGCCTGTAAATAGTGACTCCGGCACCCTTGCAAAGTCGCTGCAAAAATCAGGTGCCGGAGGTATTCAAGCAACACCATGGTTACGTAAAAAATCACAAAAAAACGAAGCGTGAACAATCTTAAACCTGCAATCTTGGATCTGGAAGTGCTACCTGTCAGCCACGTCGCCGTTTGCGAGGATAAACAATAAAAAAAGCACACTGCCGTCAAGCCACCGCTTACCGCTTGCCAATCATCAATCACCGCTCTGCCTGTGATACCGCACTTTTTTTACCATCGTCTTTTGCCTCTTTTTATCGTTCGTGATTTTTTTTCAGCTCTTTCATCATCAGTTCAAGCTCATCATTCAGGATATGCTCCACATCGTGATACTCGGCATGGCACATTGTGCCACAGCAGGCACTACGGTCCTGCATTGCACCGCGCACATCATGAACATGCGCAGCCAGAGTCAGCCCGGCCACATGATCCTGAGTGAGCGGAACGGGTGACACCAGCACTTCCCTCACGGTGAAGCGGTTACGGATGAAGTTACGGTATTGCACTGGCTTGCCATCCGCGTTGGCAATAATCAGCATTTTATTGGCAACGTCGGCAAACGTTGCTGCCGTCGCCGGCGCCGCAATGAGCGAGCGTAAAACCAGGCCGCGCACATAGGCACCTGCATCATGCAAGGTTTCTGCATCATCTTTCAGTCCAGGCTTACGTTCAAAGGCAAAAATATCGGCCAGCACATCGTAAATGGCGCCGGTAAACACTTGCGAAATAGCATGCACTTCAGTACCGGCCTGTGACAAGGTCAGATCGTTGTCTGCATTGCGCAGGCCATTGGGCCGCCCCAGCGCCAGACCAAATTGCTCTGCCAGATCCGCAAGAAATGTCTTGTTATGTAAATTTGCCTTGGTCTGGGCGATGACCGCCTCGACCTGATCGAGTTGCGACAAGGCCAGGAAAATTGCCGTCAAGTCGCCAAAGGATTCATGCAAGCCGCCAGTTTGCGGCGGGTTACTGGCAAGCAGCCAGTTTGGCTTGAGACCATCAAGGATCGCGTGCCCCGTTTCATGGGCAACGATATCAAATGAACGGCAGGTAAATACCCGTGCTGTAGCGCCACTGGGAACAAAATCGCCAAATTTAAGCGCCCTTTGACTGCGGCTGTAAAACGCATTCATGACATTGGGCAAGCCATGCGGAAATACCTGTAAAGGGTCGGCATTGCTGCCGTTATTCCATTGCCAGGGCACAGATGCCGGACTGGAGCTGGAGGCGAGCGCACGCTGATACATCGTCAGGGTCTGACGTACGACAGCATAGGTATGGACTGCATCAAACTGATCGGTCCCTGGCGAGAGGATGAAATCACCAAAAGCATTGGCACTGACTGGCGCAATACCAGGCGCGCCGTTGACGACACGGGCGTCTCTTGGCCCCTGCAAGACGATGCCAGGTAAAAATGCCTTGCGGGTGCCGATCTCGGTGACGGACGGGTCTTGTTTCCATATCAGCACCCGCGCACCGAAAGCAAAGGGGAGCGGAATGGGTAGGGGAACAGGATTGGCCTCCAGCTTGGGTAATCCCGGCTGGACCATTTGCTGCACGCTTTTACGGTGAATGCGATAAGAAGCGGAAGGGGTTGGTATGTAACTCACTGGCGCGCTGCGATAAGAGCCGTTTTCGCTAGTGACATTCGGTGATCGACGATCCATGATGACCTCCTGCAAAGATAAAAATTTACACCAAACCGCCATCGCGTTCTGGTGACCAAAATAGCCTGTTCCTGCAGCACGACACAGCAGAAAGCCAATGATGCTGCAGTCAAGTTTAAGAACCCGCCAAGCCAATCGTAATACGGCACAAAACAGCATCGTATCGCACTGAAAGTAGCGGCCTGAGATCAGGCTAGAACATCGTCATGATCTTCCCGGCACCTGCCAGCCCTGTGCGTTTAATCAAAAAAACTTCGGGATGAAGGGCAAAGAGCGCCAGCAGAATATCGCCACGTCCAAAATGAAAAAATCCCGCCATCAAGCGGCAGGATTAAATGATCACAACGTATGGCCACAGCCCATTTTCCCTGCCAAAACAATAGAAGTTATGGCTGAACCGAAAGTGCCGGCTAGACTTGCAGAACATGCGCCACACGGCTCAGGCGCGCCTCTTTTTCAGCGCTGATCGGGCCGCCCATGACCAGTAATTCACGCGCCAGTCGCAAGGCACGCAGGCGCTGTTTTTTATTGGGCAGCAAGATCAGCAAGCCGTCCAGGGCACGCTTTTCATCCATCCTGACCAAAAAAGTTTCCCGCTTGATGGCGTCCTTCAATTGCGCCAGACTCACTGATTTATCCAGGCCAAAGTCACGCATGATGCGCCGGATACCGGTGAACGGACGTTTATCGACGACCCCCGAGCCGCTCGATACATAGATCAGTAAACGCAGAAAACCCGACTCCGGCGTGCCGCGCTCAAACCAGGTCGCGTGTTCCTCCGCCTTGAGCCTGAGCATTTCCTGCTGCTCCCAGGTACGCCCCCGTGCTTGAGCGAGATGGGACGAGCCGACTGGAAAACCGGCCAGTGCCTTGGCCAGGGGCGCGTCATAGATTGCCAGGAAAAGCTGTTCACTGGCCATGTCACGCACATCCCGGTAGGTATCCCAGGCGCTACCGATGAAAGCGCTGAGCAATTTTTCGACAGAGAGAAAAGGATTATCATCCGCCACGATCTTGCGTTGCCGGCGGATAGACTCTGCCAGTGGCTGCAAGAGCTTGAGCGAGAAATTTTCATCGGAAAACAATTGCCGCTCAAGCCTGGCCCAATTGAGGTCGCGACCGGCGGTTGCCGTCTGTTCTGTGGTACAGGCAATCACCCAGGGTGAAACAAAATAATCATAGAGAGCCTGATTCACCTGAGAGACGCGGCGCACCACTTCAAAGGCACGTTCATCTTCGCGGCCATCATCAATGGCCAGGATATCACCCACCTCACGCGGCTCGAAGCGGATGACGTAGCGGCCCTCGACATACTCCAGTCCCGGCATATCAGGATGACTGTCGATAATGACCGCCTCATACAGGCCCGGAGGCAAGATGTCGATGAGATCGAGTGCGCTGGCCAGCTCGCTGTGTTCACGGGTGGCGACTCCCGACGAAACAAAAATCCCCAGGTGGCCAATTTTTTCGTGCAGAACATAAATAATGGTTTGTTCGTTTTCACGGATCTGCCCGGCGTTATCGTAGAGGTCGGGAATCCAGTTGAGCGCCTGCTGCGGTGGCGTAATATTGTCGCCCCACGAGCCAAAGACAATGATAGGGGAACGGATGTTACGCAAATTGACCTGAACATGATCCTCGTTAAAGATCGTTCCTGCCGTGAGCCGGTTCCCGACGAACAGATTTTGCGTAATCCATTCCATTTCCTCTTTATTGAGCAGAAAATGGCCGCCCCACCAGCGTTCAAACTCAAGAAACCGCTCCCGTTCGGTATCGACCGAGGCATACAAATGATAGAGCTTTTTCCAGTAAGTATTGGCAGGATCGAGCTGCTCAAAATGGTTGACCAGACTGGCTCCGTCGAATTTACCGTTACCCAGATCACCGGCAAACGAAGCACTCCAGGTGCCGCCAGACAATCCTCCGGCATAGCGCATGGGATTTTTTCCCTTGACACCGGACCAGTAAGAGATGGGTGATCCGGCCAGCAGAATCGGTCCTATCGAGTCCGGCGCCAGGGCCGCCAGAATCATCAGGGCCCAGCCACCCTGACAATTACCGATAACAAACGGCTTACTCGCGGCATCCGGATGACGCCGCTTGACCGTATCGAGAAATACCCGCTCGGCGCGCGTCACGCAGGCGATGGTCTGGCCCGGTACCGGCTGCGGAAAAAACATCACGAAATAACAGGGATGGCCCTGCTTCAAGGCAATGCCGATTTCACTGTCGATCTTTGAGCCGCCTATCCCCGGCCCGTGACCGGCACGCGGATCAATGACCACAAATGGCCGCTTGGCCGGATCAGTGGCAGGGCAACCCTGCGGTGGCGTAATCAGTGCCAAGGCGTAGTTGGCGGGACGTTCCAGCTTTCTGGCGTCAACGATGACTTCGTAGTCAAACGCCAGCACCGGAGGCTTACCCGAGGTTTCATGCTCCAGATACTCGTTTCCGCGCTCGCGCAGCACGTCCCAGAACAGCACGGAACGTTGCCAGGAATCGGTCCAGTAGTCGAGTGCTGCCGTAAAACCAGAAGATATCTGCCCGGTAGCACCGGCACCAACATGGGCATCAGCGCGGGCAAGACCTAAAACAGGACTAATGCCAAAATTTTGCATAGGCGTCACACGGCATCCCCGGTTAAAAAATGATGTTGACTGAATGACCGCACTCGTCGGTGCCGGCCATACTGAAGTTGAAGTGCGGCAAGCCCCCTGCCCTTATTGACTCAAATTTGCCTCTGCAAGACCACTGACTGAGACCGCTTTGTCGTACATGTAGTGGCGCGACCAGGCGAGCCGGGAAGGATTTTTCCCCGCCTTGATGCAAACGACCTGATACAGCGAAATCCAATCCTGATCGAACGCATAGGCGCAGCCAGCCAGATAGACGCGCCAGATCCGGTACCGCCGGTCGCCGGCCAGCCGGCGTATCTCAGTGGCATTCCGCTCGAAATTATCGGTCCAGATGGCACAGGTCCGGGCATAGTGACGCCGCAGATTTTCTACATCAACCACTTCGAGCCCGCCTTCCTGTATCGATTTCAAGGCCCGCCCGAGATGCGGCAGCTCGCCATGAGGAAACACATAACGTTCAATGAATTCGCCATTACCGTAGGGCGTTTCACCATTGTCGGCATCGGTTGACGTGATACCGTGATTCATCGCGACGCCATCATCTGCCAGCAAGGACGCCATTTTGGCAAAATACGCCGGGAGGTTCTCGATACCGACATGTTCGAACATGCCGATGCTGGTAATCTTGTCAAAACACCCCGAGACATCGCGATAGTCTTGCAGGCGAATCTCCACTTGTTCACTCACACCGGCTGCAGCAACCCGCTCCCTGGCCAGCTTCTCCTGATTTTCAGACAATGTGATACCGACACATCGGGCACCATATTTTTGTGCGGCCCGGATCACCAGGGCGCCCCAGCCGCAACCAATATCGAGCAGGGTATCACCAGGCTTGAGGCCGATTTTAAGCAGGATGTGATCAATTTTCTTGAGTTGTGCAGTCGCGAGATCTTCGTTACCTTTCTCAAAATAGGCACAGGAATACACCATGTGTTCATCAAGCCACAAGCGATAAAAATCATTGGACACATCGTAATGCGACTGCACTGCCGCCAGATCTTTTGTCTTGCTGCGAGAAAGTTTGCGGGTGATGCGGGAAAATTTCCCTTCCAGTTTCAGGGTGTGCCGGGCCAGCAGATTACCCACAGAAATCATGGCCCCAGGTTCACCCTCCACCTCAATCATGCCGTCCACATAGGCCTTGCCAAGATTGGACATCGAGGGCGTGAGCAGACAAGACAGGGCGGAAACATGCGGCACCCGGATAATCACCTGTGGCAAGTCATGACCAAAATTAACCTGTTGCCCGTTCCAGAGCTCTATCCTGAGCGGGACGGCAGTGCTGCTACGGATAGTATTTGCCCACTGTTCCAGTTTTTTTTCCCACAGCACGATAGACCTCCGGTCATCAACGCAGACAAGCAAACTAGCGCAAAGCCGCAACCTTAAGCTGTCAGGTCAAGATGGCGGAACGGACACAACAGGCAAAAAAATGAAACTAAAAAAAACTAAAGAAGAGACCTGTATCGAACTGCGGTGAAAAATGGAGCCCGTTGACAATCATCATTAATTTAAAAAGTACCAACAACATCCTTATTTGATACTTTCCCAGCTACCGTCCGTGTTACGGCAGGCTGTGCCATAAATTTTCTCCTTGCGTCCACCTACCACACCATCCACCGTATATTCACGGCAAGGCCGGCCTTGCGTTTCATAGGTTTTATTGGGAACGACCGTATATTGGTTACCGGTATCGGGATTGCGCCACTGGGTTGGCACACCGGTCCGGCCTGTTTCCAGTGAGCTCACCAGCCTCATTTGATCCTGCTGATCCATCGAGCGGCCGACATTGCCACCAATACTGGCACCGATCAGCGTACCGACCACGGCAGCAGCAGTACTGCCATGACCGCCACCGATTTGCGAGCCAAGCGCGCCA
>CANIFC010000058.1 GCA_947466695.1 Oxalobacteraceae bacterium
ACCACAAACAAGGAAAAAAAGAAGATCACAATACGGTTATACGACAAGACCAGCGAACCCATCACCGTCACACCACCCGACATCCACGAGGGGTTGGCGACCTCGACATTCTGCGCGCCAAAAATAGTGCGTACGGTTTGCATCAGCATCAGGCTGATGCCCCAGGTTGCCAGCAAAGTTTCCAGCGGACGGCCGTGCAGCCAGCGGATAACACTGCGTTCCAGCGCCACACCCACCGCAGCGGTCACAACAAAGGCAGCCGGCAGGGCGACGAGCAGATAGGCATCCAGCGCATCGGGCCAATAACTGCGAAACAGGTTCTGCACCACGTAGGTCGTGTAGGCACCGATCATCAGCAGTTCGCCATGCGCCATATTGATGATGCCCATGAGACCAAAGGTGATTGCCAGACCAAGCGCGGCAAGCAGCAAAACGCTGCCGAGCGAAATACCGTAGGCCAGATTACCGACAAACTCGGTCAGTGCCAGATGGCGCTTGAGCGCACGCAAAGTGACTTCCACTTCGCGCCGCACCGTCTCGTCAGGCTCGACATGCGAGCCGTCGGGGGCACGCTCAAGCATATTTTCCAGCACCGCCTTCAGATTGACGTTGGTCGTTCCAGCCAGTGCATGGGCCGCCTCCTTGCGCACCATGGCATCCGGTGAGCGCAGATTGGCGGTTGCCATCACCCTGCGCAAGATCGCTTGAATTTCTGGATCAGCCTCTTTCGCGAGAGCTGCCCTGATCAGGGGAATCTGTTCAATTTCAGCACTTTTTTCCAGCTCGAGCGCCGCTGCCAGCCGTACCGGACGCTGATTGGAAAAGAGCTTGAAACCGAGCAAAGCGCCTTCGACGACGCCACGCAAACGGTTATTGACAATCACGCCGTCAATGCCGTCAGGCACCGCTGTGGTCTTGTCATTGAGCGGGTTAAATGCCTTGTCGTCTTCGACGATCAAAAAGTCGCCGTCGGACGTACTGTAAGCGGTATCGCTCTTCAAGGCGACAAGCACCCTGCGCGCTTGGGGATTAGCCAGCGCGGTAATTTTTTCGACCGCCTCGATACGCGCGTCGGGGTCATCACCCGTCAGCGGCTTAAGCAGCGCAGCGTCAATAGCGCCGAAGGCTGCGCCAATCTGGACAGCGAGACCGGCAGCGAGGAGAATTTTTTTTATACTTGGCATGATCATGTCGGTTGCGATGGAAAACTGAGATCTGGATACTGCGCAATACCTGCAGCGTTTGCCGCAATCCCGGCAAACGCTGCAGGAAGCCCGGAATTACCGGGCAATCAAACAAAATCAAACCATCCTATGTTCTGGCGTATGACAGGCACCGGGATCACACGACGGCAGCGATTTTTAGCGGCTGATATAGCTGATATAGCTGATATAGCTGCTGTGGCTGCTGTGGCTGGACGGTAAAAATAGGCCGTACATCCACAGCAGCGACTACAGCTACTACAGCTACTACAGTTTTTGCTTCGCTTCATTACCCGCGATATACGGGCTCCATGGTTGCGCGCGAATCGCTGTCTTGGTTTTGTAGACGACATTAAATTGGCCGTCGCCCTTGATTTCACCGATCATGACAGGCTTGTGCAAATGATGATTGGTCGGGTCCATCGTCAAGGTATAGCCGGATGGTGCCTTGAAGGTTTGCCCGGCCATGGCGGCAATCACTTTATCGGTATCGGTCGACTTGGCTTTTTCCACGGCCTGCTTCCACATATTGATACCGACATAGGTCGCTTCCATCGGATCGTTGGTCACTACTGTTGCCGCATTTGGTAATTTCTGCGCTACTGCATAGGCTTTCCATTTTTTGATAAAAGCGTCGTTGACCGGATTCTTGACTGACTCAAAATAATTCCAGGCCGCCAGATGTCCCAGCAAAGGCTTGGTATCGACACCACGCAATTCCTCTTCACCGACTGAAAAAGCAACGACAGGAACGTCGGTCGCTTTCAGGCCTGCATTACCCAGTTCCTTGTAAAAAGGGACATTGGAATCACCATTGATGGTTGAAATAACCGCTGTCTTGCCGCCGGCAGAAAACTTCTTGATATTGCCAACGATGGTCTGGTAATCGGAATGACCAAAAGGCGTGTACACCTCGTCGATATCGGATTCCTTCACACCTTTTGATTTAAGGAATGCGCGCAAGATCTTGTTGGTCGTGCGCGGATAAACGTAATCGGTACCCAGCAGGACGAAGCGTTTGGCGCCGCCACCTTCTTTGCTCATCAGGTATTCTGTGGCCGGAATCGCTTGCTGGTTCGGTGCTGCACCGGTGTAGAACACATTTTTTTCCAGCTCTTCACCTTCATACTGGACCGGGTAGAACAGCAGGCTATTGAGTTCCTTGAACACTGGCAAGGTTGATTTACGCGAAACCGAAGTCCAGCAACCGAATACCACGGCGACCTTATCCTGCGAAATAAGCTGACGCGCTTTTTCAGCAAACAGGGGCCAGTTGGACGCCGGATCAACAATCACCGGTTCAAGCATCTTACCCATCACACCCCCCTTGGCATTGATCTCGGCGATCGTCATCAGGGCAACGTCTTTCAGGGAAGTTTCTGAAATTGCCATGGTGCCAGACAAGGAATGCAAGATACCTACCTTGATCGTTTCTGCGGCCATAGCCTGCGACATCCAGACGTTTGCAGCCAGGGTCATGGCGCCAATTGCGCCAGCTTTCAAGATCATGCGACGTGACATAAGTTCTCCAGAAATAAAAGAAAGATAAATGACAATAAAATGACAAAAATATGACCACAAGGTAAAAATAATTCGCCAGCAAAAAAGTAAAAAAGCCCACTGCACCACAATACTTAGCAATATTGATGCCACCATTTTTTCCACTCTTTTTATCCCTTTTTTCAGGCGAATCAGCGGATTAACGCTCTTTGCCGTCATTTTTACGCACTCTTTTAGGGATTAGATCGGCGTCCTTCGTGCCAGCATTCACCAAAAAAGCGCTGCTTACGCAAGAACAGTCCTGCCACGGCGCAGGTTTGGCTACGTGAATCATTTCTTGCGTGGATAGCTTACGTACCGGCCGTTGAACTCAATCATCACGATTGCGCAGGATGCGGGGCTTAGGGTTTCCCGGATGTCGCTTTTTTTTCTACAAGACGAAACCAGGGTGACCTGCCATGAGGACGATCAAAAAAATAGTTTCAGATAAATGAAATGCACTGAATAGCCGCCATGAAGGAAAAGAAAAAAACAGCCTTCGGGCAGGGCTAAAAAATCTCGTTTGCGATGACCTTCATCTGAAAAGCGCTGATCATCAACCTGGCTTTGCGCTTCGGGGTTGAATCGGCCATTGATAATTATGCAGCCCGCTGAGGGAAGACCGGTTAGAATCACGCCTATTGATTTACCAGGGGAAATAGGCCATGACGACACAAGAAACCACCGGTGTGACACCTCAGCAATTATTCGACAATAACCGGAAATGGGCCGCAGCGATCAGCGCTAAAGACGCCGGTTTTTTTAAAAAACTCGCGTCACAGCAAAGTCCGGAATATTTATGGATAGGCTGCTCAGACAGCCGCGTTCCGGCCAATGAATTACTGGGCTTGTTACCCGGTGAATTATTTGTCCACAGGAACATCGCTAATGTGGTGGTGCATTCCGACCTCAATTGCCTCTCGGTGCTGCAATTTGCCATCGATGTCCTGCACGTCAAACATATCATTGTCTGCGGTCACTATGGCTGTTCAGGCGTGCATGCCGCGCTGACGGGGCGGCGCGTAGGACTGGCCGATAACTGGCTGCGTCATGTACAGGACGTCCATCAAAAATACGAACGCTACATGGGCGAGGTCTTGCCAATCAGGGAGCGTTCGGACCGTCTGTGCGAGCTCAATGTCATTGAGCAGGTGGTGAACCTGTCACAGACCACGATCGTGCAGGATGCCTGGGAGCGCGGGCAGGAACTGACCGTGCACGGCTGGATTTACGGTCTGCAGGATGGCTTGCTGAGTGAGCTGGGAATGTCGATACAATCACCCGAGATGCTGGCGCCACATCTGGAACGCAGCCTTGCACGCTATCAGGATCACTGAGCGCTGCTCTTGTCATTCGACGGTGTACCGGGCTGCTTAGCGATTTTCCAGCCGTCCGTCGCGCAGCTTCAGGCGGTGCACACCGGGCAAGGCAATCAGGTCCCTGTCATGGCACACCATAATGACGCTGCTGCCGTCACTGACCAATTGGGGAATCAGCTTAATGACCTGTTCACGCGCTTCCCCGTCCAGATTCGAGGTCGGCTCGTCGAGTAATAATAATTGCGGCCGCAGCACTTTCGCCCGGGCAAGGGCGACCCGTTGCTTTTCGCCGCCAGACAAACTGCTTGCCTGCCGTTCCGACAGATGGCCAAGTCCAGCCCATTGCAAGGCCTGTTGCAGCTCCGCTTGCTGCTCTGCAGGTGCCATACCACGCACTTTCAGGCCATAGACAATATTCGCGCTTACGGTACCAGCAAACATGATGGGGTGCTGGTGCACATACACGATGGCGTCGCGCAACAACCGCGGATACGGGGTCCAGGCAATTTCGTGGCCTAAAAAGCTGGCCTGAGTGACCGTGGCAGAATCGAGACCACTCAGTATGCGCAGCAGCGTCGTCTTGCCGGCACCGTTGATGCCGGTCAGTACGTAAGCGCTCGCCCTGTCGATGGTGAGGGTCTTGATATCAAGCAGAGAAGGCTGAGCCGATTTTTTGGTAAAACTTTTTTGTATCCCGTGCAGGGTCAGCAGTGTGTTCATCGATGGTAACCTGCCGGTTTGGCGTCACCTTGCAGCAGCATCAGGGCGGCATTGAGTACCAGTGCCAGCGTGATCAGCACGATGCCAAGGGCAATGCCCTGAGCAAACTCGCCCTTGCTGGTTTCCAGCGCGATCGCGGTCGTGATAGTCCGGGTGACGCCGGCAATATTGCCACCAACCATCATGGCGCAGCCAACCTCCGAGAGTACCCGGCCAAAGCCATAAATGAGCGCCGCCATGACCCCAAAACGTACCTCATGCAAAACCGTCAGCATTACTTGCCAGCGGTTCGCACCGAGCGTAATGGCCGTTTCTGCCAGTCGCGGATCGGCCGCCTGCACTGAACTCAAGGTAAAGGCAATCAGGACAGGAATAGCGATCAGTGCCTGGCCTGCGATGACACCTGACTGGGAAAACAGCCATTGCAGCGGACCGAGTACACCTTGCCGGCTCAGCAGCAGATACAGCAACAATCCAATCAAGACCGTTGGCAGCGCCAGCGCCGCTTGCGCCAGCCAGATCAAGACGCGCCGGCCGCGAAAACGGCTGGTTGCGATCAGATAGCCGGCAACAACCGCCGGCACGGTCGCCAGGGCGAGCCCGAGCAACGAAGTCTTGAGTGAGACCCAGATAATTTGCCACAGGTCTGCATTACCCGAGAGCAGCAGTACGAAAGCCTCACGGGTCGCCTCAGTGATCGTCATGGCACTCATCACACTTATTAAACGCCTTAGGTACAGCTTTCAAGATAATGGCAACTTTCAGAAGCAGTGTTCAGCGGCGGGGAAAGACTGGTCTTTCACAGCGGAGATATAGGCTAGCACTGCGGCGTCGATACTGACCTGCCCTTGCATGAAGTTTTTGACGAAGCGCGCCTTGCGTCCGGGGAACACCCCGAGTAAATCGTGCAGGACCAGAACCTGGCCGGAACAATCGGGACCGGCACCGATACCGATTGTCGGAATCATCAGCAACTCGGTGACCTCTTTACCGATGATGGCAGGAATCGCTTCCAGCACCAGCATCGTCGCACCGGCAGCTTGCAGCGCAAGGGCATCATTCTTGATTAATTCCGCCGCTTCGTGTGTTTTTCCCTGCACCTTGTAACCACCAAGCTGATGCACCGATTGGGGCGTCAGGCCAAGATGGGCACACACCGGAATGGCACGTTCAGTCAAAAATTGTACGGTGGAAGCGAGCCATGCACCACCTTCAAGCTTGACCATCTGGGCACCGGCCTGGATCAGCTGCACAGCGTTTTGAAAGGCCATTTCCGGCGTGGCGTAACTGCCGAACGGCATGTCTGCCACCAGCAATGCCGACTTGTTACCGCGCGCCACATTGGCGGTGTGGTAAGCGATATCGGTCACTGTCACCGGCAAGGTTGAGTTATGTCCCTGGCAAACCATACCCAGAGAATCGCCAATGAGCATCACTTCGACCCCACAGCGGTCCAGCAGCGCGGCAAAGCTCGCGTCGTAGCAAGTGAGCATGGTGATTTTGCTTCCCTGCCGACGTTGCTCAATTAAACCGGGGATTGTTACTGCCTTGCGATCTTGCAAATATTCAGCCATGCGTATTCTCCAAAATTAAAAAGATGCCGTGGTCGCGAAAAAATCGACAATAGACGGCCATGTCATCCAATGGTGTATCAGACCAGCTTGCGGATTACCTGCTGCGCCACCAAAGGGGCAAACTGATGCGCTGCAGCTTTTCCCGGAATCAGGATAAAAGGATCAATCTGCAACAAGGGTAACAAAACGAATGCGCGTTCGGTCATGCGCGGGTGCGGCACCGTCAACTGAGCAGAGGCAATCTGCTCGCTACCATACAAGAGCAAGTCGAGATCAAGCGTACGCGGCGCGTTGCGATACGGCCGCTCGCGGCCAAAAGCCAGTTCCAGCGCCTGCAATGCGTGCAACAAGACATCGGCAGACAAAAAAGTTCGCAATTGCACGACCGCGTTGACATAGTCGTCGCCGGCCGCATCCACCGGTGCAGTCAGGAATAGCGATGACTGTGCCACCAGGGTGGTCTGGTCAAACTGCCCCAGACGCGCTATGGCCTGCAGCACCGTGCCTTGTGCATCACCCAGATTGGCGCCGAGACCGACAAACGCCATGACTCCCGTGTTTTTCATCGGATGGCCGTCTTACTCGCCACCGGCTTCGGCCGGGCTGGATTTATGCGCAGGACTACGGCGCGCACGGCGTTTTTTGGCGACCGGAGCGGCACCCGGTGATTTCGGCTTGGCGATGAGTAACTGCTCACGCTCAAGCTCATCACCTTCAATGAAGGCGGTCCACCACTCGCCGATTTCGGCATCGATTTCACCGGAGGCGCAACGCAGCAGCAAGAAATCATAAGAGGCACGCAAGCGGGTGTTTTCCAGTAATTTATAAGGCGTCTTGCCGACCCGTTTTTCAAAGCGCGGCTGCATCGCCCAGATGTCGCGCATGTCGGCACCGATCTTGCGTTGCAGCGCCAGCGCATCAGTCTGCGTATTGAGCACATCGTCTGCCGCCAGATGCAAAGCGGGAATCGAGAATTCGCCTGCAGCCTTGTAGGCATCCCATTTTTCAACAACCTGATGCCACAAGAGCGAAGCGAATAAAAAGCTCGGTGACACCGTCTTGCCTAGCTGTATCCGCTCATCGGTATTGGCCAGCGCCAGTGCAACGAATTTTTCGCCCTTTGGTTGCTCCAGCACCACGTCGAGCAGTGGCATCAGACCATGATGCAAGCCTTCCTTGCGCAACTGCTGCAGACAGGCCATGGCGTGACCACTCATGAGCAGCTTGAGCATTTCATCAAACACACGTGCATTGGGAACATTATTGATCAGTGGCGCCATGACGGAAATCGGTGCACTGGTCGCAGCGTCGATGGTAAATTGCAGCTTGGCGGCGAAACGCACCACGCGCAGCATACGCACCGGATCTTCGCGGTAGCGCGCTTCCGGAACACCGATGATGCGCAAAATTTTCTTGCGGATGTCTGCCATGCCGCCATGATAATCAAGCACTGTCTGGCTGGCAGGGTCGTAATACATGGCATTGATGGTGAAGTCACGCCGGACGGCATCTTCATGCTGCTCACCGAAGGTATTGTCACGCAGGACCCGGCCGTGCTCATCCTTGGGTGAGGCATCACCGGCCGCGCCGCGGAAGGTGGTGACCTCCAGCAGATCCTGGCCAAACATGACGTGCACAATCTGGAAACGCCGGCCAATAATGAAGGCACGGCGAAACAGGCGCTTTACCTGCTCCGGCGTTGCATTGGTGGCGATGTCAAAATCTTTTGGTTTGACGCCAAGCAGCAGGTCGCGTACGGCACCGCCGACGACAAAAGCCTTGTAGCCATTTTCCTGTAGCGTCTGCGTCACACGGATGGCATTGGACGACAAAAGGCGCGGATCGATGCCGTGTTCCATGGCGCTCAGGACCTTGGGATGGCTATTGCTGCCATCGATATTGGCCTGGGGTTTAACGCCAAGCATCTTGCGAATAAATTTTTTAATCATTGCACGTCAAACAGGTGAAGGATAGGCCAACCGGCTGTGTGCGCATGGGCGCTCAGCAGAGCATTGGGATTGGTCGCTACGGGATGGGTCACGACCGACAGCAAGGGAATGTCATTTTGCGAGTCACTATAAAAATAACTGACAGGAAAATCACTCAATTGCTTGCCCTGAGCGGCCAGCCAGGCATGCAAATGTAGTACCTTGCCGGCACCGGAAGTGGGCTGACCCACTAATTTTCCGGTAATTTTACCGCTGGCATCACGCTCGGGCTCAGCCGCGATCAGGTGTTCCACGCCAAGCGCGGCCGCAATCGGGGCGGTAACGAAACGGTTGGTCGCCGTAATGATCACGATCAGGTCACCCTGCTCCTGATGGCGTTGAATCAGCTCACGCGCTGCCGGTAACAAGGCCGGTGCGATGACTTCCTGCATGAATTGGCCATGCCACAGGACCAGTTGTTCTGGGGAAAACTGTGCCAGCGTACCAAGTGCGAATTCCAGATATTCGACCGGATCGAGCGTGCCGTCCTGGTACTGGGCATAAAAATTCCTGTTGCGCAGAGCAAACAATTCGACGTCAACAACGCCGGTACGCATCAGGAACTGACCCCATTCGAAATCAGAGTCGATGGGGATCAGGGTGTGATCGAGATCAAACAGGGCAATATTGCGCATATATTTAATTCAATCTATTTTATGGATAAAAAATTACTGAAACTACCGGGATTATTGCTGCTATTTTTGCTGCTGCTCCTGCTGCTTTTGCTGCTGATCAAGCTCATTGAGCACTTCGCGCAGTAGCGGCAGGGTAATGGGCCGCTTGGTTTCCAGGGAATATTGGTCCAGCTGATCCAGCATCTGAGTCAGCGAACTCATATCGCGTCGATAGTGGGTAATCAGATAGGGTAACACGCCACTGGAAATACTTATACCGCGCGCTTGCGCCGAACGCTCCAGAGCGTCAATTTTATCCTCGTCGGTCAGCTCATGCACCTGATAAACCAGGCCCCAGCCGAAACGGGTGCGTAAATCTTCCCGCACATTCAGGATCATCGGCGGATGGTTACCCGCCGCCACCAGGAATCCGCCATGTGCACGAATTTCATTAAACAAGGCGAAGGCATCAATTTGCTCTGCCGGTGACAGCTTTTCACAATCATCAAACAAATATAAACTGATGCCGTCGTTGTAGAGATACGCGCTTTCTGGCGCGCCTGCCGCGATATAACGTGCGTTGCCACTTTCCGCCAGGGCATGCAACAGGTGCGTTTTCCCGGCGCCCGCGGCACCCCACAGGTAGACAAACCGTTCGCCATACTGGCTGCTGGTGCGTGTATAAAACAAACTCAGCAATTGCGCCAGTTCGGTATTTTGTCCAACGACGAAGAGCTCAAGGGATGGCGGTTGATCCGCATCCAAATCCAATAGCATTTGTCTCATGACTGACTATAAAAAAGAGCACTACATACATGTAAAACCACACGCCAAACGCAGTTAGTTGACTGCGGCCACGGGACTGACCACCTCGGCCAGTCAAAAAATAACCTGAAATTCATCCCTATTTATTCCCAACGCAAATACCCTGTTTCAAACACCTTGTTCCAAATACCTTATTGATCGCCCGGAAAAACAAGCGATACAAAGGCAAAGTCACCGGTAGCGAGCCTTGATCAACGGCAGGTGCAGACACCGGTGATCACACCGGCACGTTATAAAAACAGGGAAATACCTAAAAACTCGGTAAATCCTGAGTCATTTTGTTAAAATAGCGCTTTTGCCCGTTCATTTTCTGGCAATCCTGCTATTTTACCGCCTCACGCCCCCTACTGACGAAAATCATGAGCACTTCTACTCCGACCTCTATGCCTGTATCCCCGCCCGTCTCTCTTTCTTATGCCGATGCCGGCGTCGACATGGTCGCTGGCGATGCGCTGGTTGAAGCCATCAAGCCGTATGCCAAGCGCACCATGCGTGAAGGTGTCATGGCAGGCATTGGCGGCTTTGGTGCCATGTTTGAAATAAGCAAAAAATACAAGGAACCGGTACTGGTCTCCGGTACCGATGGCGTCGGTACCAAGCTCAAACTGGCGTTTCACCTCAATCGCCACGATACGGTCGGTATTGACCTCGTTGCCATGAGTGTTAACGATATTTTGGTCCAGGGTGCAGAACCCTTGTTTTTCCTTGACTACTTTGCCTGCGGAAAACTCGATGTTGCCACCGCGACGGATGTCATCAAGGGTGTCGCTTTCGGCTGCGAACAAGCCGGCTGCGCATTGATCGGTGGCGAAACTGCCGAAATGCCCTCCATGTATCCTGAAGGTGAATATGATCTGGCCGGTTTTGCAGTCGGTGCAGTGGAAAAATCAAAAATTATCGATGGCAGCAAGATCACTCCGGGTGACGTTATCCTGGGACTGGCCTCTTCCGGCATTCACTCCAACGGTTTCTCGCTGGTACGCAAGATCATTGACGTAGCGCAACCTGACCTTAATGCCGATTTCAACGGCCGCAGCCTGGCCGACGCCTTGATTGCACCGACCCGTATCTATGTCAAACCCTTGCTGGCCTTAATGGCGAGCATGGAAGTCAAGGGCATGGCGCACATCACCGGCGGCGGCCTGGTCGAGAATGTCCCACGCGTCCTGGGTGACAAACTTACTGCCGTGCTCGACAGCAGCGCCTGGGTCATGCCACCGCTGTTCACCTGGTTGCAGCAGCACGGTGGTGTCGCCGATGCAGAAATGCACCGCGTGTTTAACTGCGGTATCGGCATGGTCGTGATTGTCGCACCTGAAATCGCCGAGGCCGCCATGGCGCAGCTTACCGCGGCAGGCGAAACGGTATTTAACATCGGCAGTATCCGTGCCCGTGCCGGTGACGAACATCAGACTATCGTCATCTAGGCGATAAAACAAAACCGGAATCCTGGTAGCAGAACTACTGCCAAGATGCACAGGGATTACGAAATACAAAGCGCACGAGACCGGTGCGCTTTGTGCTTTTCGCTTTGTGCATTGTATTGATAGAAAGTGACGCAACCACATCCAGATCAGCAGACTACCTGCCCCACCAGAATAAGCGCCCAAACGGCTCCGCAGCTTTTCATTGCGGCGCCAACATTGCAGTTAGCTATTTATCGGGGCTTTCTGGGTACGCGACACATTTTGCCTGCCTGAGCAGCACTTCCTGAGCGGTTTTCTGCGATACCAGCCAACACTCCTGAGCACGCATCTCTAGCCTGAAACCATGCGGCATCTCCACTACCCGGCCTTGCAACAACTGGCCGGAAGCGTCGCGGCGAGGCGTGCGGGCGTAGGCAAACTGGCTGCTGTCAATCAAGGTATTTTCTGCCAGATCGACACTGCTGACGCCAAGAAGTGTGGCAGTCGCTGCATTGAGCTCTTGCCGCGCCTCGGGACCTGGCGCCAGCAAGCGGGCGGCAACAGCCGGCTCCCGCCCCGTCTGGCAAGCGGCCAGGGAGCTGGTGCCACACAGTATCAACCATAAAATACTGCGTTGCCCGTTCATTTGATCCGGCCATTTGGCCTGTTGTAGATAGCGATTTCCTTGATGGCGGGACGCACCAGTTGCAGATTATGCGGGGCATATCCTGTTTGCAGCGTCACGCCAGCGCTGGCGACAGGACAGGTCTGACTGCTGCGGTAACTCAGGGCTGCGGCCAATTGCGCCTCTGCCGGGTCACCCAAGGCATGCGTAAAGTCATCAGCTACATTACAGGTGGCGGGAATCCCGTCCGCGTAGTCACCATAGCCCTTGTTATTGACACCTTGAAACTGGATCGCGAAATACGTTGTGCCACAGTTGGGTGCCGGATAGAAACCATAGGGCTTGCCGCAGGTCTGGCCGCCTATCAGTGTGACGTCAATATCGATCCCCTGCAGGCCATTGATGATCGCTTCACTGGCCGAACACGTACCTGCGCTAGTGAGGATGCTGAGCTTGCGCAGTCCCAGATAGGGTAAGGGCGAGTTTTGCGGCGCAGAGAAACCAAATGCGTTGGCAATGAACCCAGTGGGTGCTTCAGGCGGATATTTATCATTAAATCGCGCTTGCTCAAATATTTTACCGTTACTGGCAACCGGTCCGGCGATCATGTATGCCAACTCGCTGGCGACATACAGCAATCCGCCACCATTGTAACGAACGTCGAGTACCAGATCGGTCACTCCGGCAGCTTTTAGCTGGGTAATGGCATTGACCAGTTGCAGCTCGGAAACGGCATTATGATCATTGAAGGTCAGGTAACCGACTGTTCCGGTCGGTGTAACAATGGTTCTGGTGTTTTGAACCGGGGTTGACGCCACGTTAGCCGCCAGTAGCGTCACTGTCAGGCTGTTACCATTACGGCTTAAGCCAAAACTATGTGC
>CANIFC010000059.1 GCA_947466695.1 Oxalobacteraceae bacterium
CGATGCTGCCGCCCTGACCAGCCTATTGGCACTGGCGCGCAAAACCAATGTCGCCGGCTGGCGTGATCGCATGTTTGCAGGTGAAAAAATCAATGTCAGCGAAGACCGGGCGGTACTTCATACTGCCTTGCGCCATACCGATTTCACGCCATTTCCGAATGCGCAGGACGATGTCATGCCACAAGTGCGTGCGGTACGCCGGCATATGCGCGACATCGTTGAACGGGTGCGTAGCGGCCTGTGGCGCGGCTTCAAGGGTGACGCCATACAAAGCGTGGTCAATATCGGTATCGGAGGGTCTGACCTTGGTCCCAAGCTGGTGACCCGCGCGCTGTCTGCCTTGCAGCATCCCAATCTCGATTTTTATTATGTTTCCAATCTCGACAGCGCCCATCTGGCGCCGTTACTGGAAAAGCTCGATCCGCGTACAACCTTGTTCATCGTGGCGTCAAAAACATTCACCACGCAAGAGACAAGCATCAATGCACAGACTGCGCGTAGCTGGCTGATGGCTGCTGCCATGGAAGAATGGGCCATTGCCAAGCATTTTATTGCGGTCACTTCCAGCCCTGAAAAAGCGCATGAATTTGGTATACCTCCGGCGAATATCCTGGAGATATGGGATTGGGTAGGCGGGCGCTATTCGCTCTGGTCAGCGGTTGGTTTGTCGGTTGCGCTGGCCGTCGGGATGACGAGTTTTGAGCGTCTGCTGGAAGGTGCCGAAGCCATGGATAAACATTTCTGCGCCGCTCCGCTGGAAAAAAATCTACCGGTATTACTAGCCGTCATTTCGATATGGAACACCAATTTTCTGGGTGCGGAAACGTCGGCGGTGCTGCCTTACAATGAATCCATGCGTCACTTCCCGGCCTTCCTGCAACAGCTGGAAATGGAATCGAATGGTAAAACAGTGAGCCGTGATGGGGAGCCGCTGGTTTGCCGTGCCAATCCCATTGTCTGGGGTGAAATCGGCGTGAATGGCCAGCATGCATTTTTTCAGTTGCTGCATCAGGGTGGCTGGATGATCCCCTGCGATTTTGTGGTAACTGCCGCGAGTGACCATCCGCTGCCAGGCCATCAGGCACCATTGCTGGCCAATTGCCTGGCGCAAAGTGGTGCGCTCGCCTTTGGCAAGACAGCGGCGCAAGCGCGTGCTGAACTGGCTGCATCAGGCCTGGATGAAGCGAGTATCGCCAGGCTGCTGCCACATAAGGTGTTTGCCGGGAATCAGCCGTCAACCACGATCCTGATGCCGGGACTGGAGCCCTTTCAACTGGGCATGCTGCTGGCGATGTATGAACACAAGGTCTTTGTCCAGGGCGTGATCTGGGGCTTGAATTCATTTGACCAATGGGGTGTCGAGCTTGGCAAGCAACTGGCCAACCGCCTGTTGCCGGCCATTCAGGGCGATCCGGCCTACGATATCGATCTCGATGCCTCGACGGCAGGCCTGATCGCCTATTTCAGAAGTCATGGAAACAGTTAGCGCAGGCAGAAGGAGTGATGTGGTAGCGCGTCCTCATGGTGTTTCAGTCATTGGAGCCTCGCTCCTTGAGTTGCCACTCCGGCAAGCAGTTTTGCCTTGCGTCAGCTGATAGGGTGAAAACAACTTAGAATAAGCCGCCCGAACTTGATTTTTCTTGTATTTGGCCATGCTTTTTTTACGTTATATTCCAGCTATGGCCTGTTTCGGCTCCGCACTTCTTCTATTTTTCGCATTTATTCATTTATTCACTTATTCACTCATTCAATTATTTAGGAAATTACGATGATCATCTTGATTACAGGAGCAAGTTCAGGTTTTGGTGAGGAAATGGCGCGGAAATTCGTTCGTCATGGTCACAAGGTGATCGCTGCCGCCAGACGCGCCGAGCGCCTGGCCGACCTGTCCCTTGAATTGGGTGCGGCCCTGTTGCCGGTGACCATGGATGTGACCGACAAGGCGTCCATCGCCAGCGCTTTAGCCGGCTTGCCTGCAGACTGGAAAGCCATTGATGTCCTGATCAACAATGCTGGTCTGGCGTTGGGTACCGAGCCGGCGCATCTGGCCTCGCTGGATGAATGGGAAACCATGATCGATACCAATACCAAGGGTCTGGTGACGGTGACCCGCGCTGTCCTGCCTGACATGGTGGCGCGTAACAGCGGCATGATCATCAACATTGGATCAATTGCCGGATCAACCGCTTATCCGGGTGGAAACGTATATGGCGCCACCAAGGCATTCGTTGATCAGTTTACGAAAAATTTACGTGCCGACATGGCCGGTACCGGCGTGCGTACGACCAATATCGCTCCGGGTTTATGTGGCGGTACTGAATTTTCCAACGTGCGCTTTCGCGGCAATGACGATGCCGCTGCCAAGGTGTACGAAGGAACCGAGCCGCTGACCGCGGTGGATATTGCCGAGACAGCTTACTGGATCGCCACCTTACCGCCGCACGTTAATATCAATTATATCGAGATGATGCCGACCTGCCAGGGCTATGGTCCCTTGACGGTCAAGCGTAATCCGGTTTGAGCGGTTTAAACGCAGGCGAAATACGGAGAGTCTGAGCGGTCAAAATTAAAGCGACGATTGATTTGATCCTCGGTGTAATTTTTTTTAATTAAATTTATAAAATTTTTTTAAAAATAGCCCAGCTTCTCCGGTTTCAGGCAAATTTTCATTTTTTTATTCCTATTTTTGAGAGACTTCACTTCATGATGCGGCAAGATTTCAGATGGGCAGTACGGGTGTATTACGAAGATACTGATGCGGGTGGCATTGTCTACTATGCCAACTATTTGAAATTTTTTGAACGCGCCAGAACTGAATGGCTGCGCGCTGCCGGAATCAGCCAGCAGCAGATGCATGCAGAACACCAGGCAATTTTTGTCGTGAAATCGACTGCGCTCGACTATCATGCACCAGCCCGGCTCGATGATGAACTAATCGTGACTGTCGTGGTCGAAAGGCTCGGGCGTGCTTCCGTACAGTTCACCCAGCAAGCCTGGTGCGGTGCGCTTTTACTTGCCAGCTGCAACATTAAAGTAGGCTGTGTTGACGCACTCAGCCTGCGTCCAAGTGCCATCCCCGCAGTGATTCTGCATTTGATTGCTGCATGAATTTCCCGTGTATTTTTCCGTGTATTTCCCGTGTATTTAATGATTTTTAAGTAAAAGATAAGCTCGCCATGACCGTTACTCAAGACCTTTCGTTTATCACCCTCATCGCTAACGCCTCGCTGCTGGTTCAGCTCGTGATGTTATTGCTGTTAGGGGTTTCACTGACCAGCTGGACCTATATTTTCAGCAAGATGTTCGCGGTTAAAAAAGCCCGCATCCAGACCGAGCAGTTTGAACGTAAATTCTGGTCTGGCGGCAGCCTGGTCGAGCTTTACCAGCTTGCGGCCGATAACCGCCGAGTCACCGGAGATAAAACCGGCGCGCTGGAACGTATTTTTGAAGCTGGCATGAGCGAATACCACAAGGTGAAAGCCGTCACAAAAACCACCATGGATCCCGGTGCCATGCTCGACGGCGCCCGCCGCGCCATGCGGGCGGCCTACCAGCGCGAGATGGACTCGCTGGAAACACACTTGTCGTTTCTGGCCTCGGTCGGCTCGGTGTCGCCGTATATCGGCTTGTTCGGTACGGTCTGGGGCATCATGAATGCCTTTCGCGGTTTGGCCAATGTGCAGCAGGCGACACTCGCGGCGGTAGCGCCCGGAATCGCTGAAGCCCTGATTGCGACGGCGATCGGCTTGTTTGCCGCGATTCCTGCGGTGCTTGCTTACAATCGCTATACCCACGAAATCGACCGCCTGGCGATTCATTTTGAAACGTTTATCGAAGAGTTTTCGAATATTTTGCAAAGGCAATCGCGTTAAGCGAGCGCCCGGTAAATAGCCAATACCGACTAAAAATGAAGACCAAATAAAGACGAAATCAAGGACGAATAATCTGCATGAGTACCCTGCGTGGCGAACGTAAACGCAAATTTAAAGCCGAAATCAATGTCGTACCGTACATCGACGTGATGCTGGTATTGCTGGTGATTTTCATGGTGGCGGCGCCAATGACCAATCCCAGCGTGATTAACCTGCCGACCGCCGGTCAGTCGACACAGCCGCCCTCGGACTATATCGAGATTGCCCTGAGTCCGGACGCATCGTCGACGATCAGTATCAACAGCCGCGGCAGTGCCAACGGTAACGGTAAGCAAGAGGCAAAGGAAACTGCCGCGAATCGCACGCAACTGATGGAAAAACTGCGCGAATACCACGAAGCCAAGCCGGAATTATCGGTGCTGGTGTCGGCCGACAAGGAAAGTAAATACGATGAAGTGATCCAGGTCATTTCCGAGGCCAAGAGGCTTGGCATCAACCGGGTAGGGCTGGCAACGAAGTGAAACAGATGCGCTTTTTTTTTCTCATCATGCTGCTGCTGACGCTGCTGCCATTGTCGTTTAGTGCAGCCAGCCTGGCGCAGGGCGTTGTTGTTGCAGAGGAAAAATTGAGCCCGGCTATCAGCCCGGAGCCGTTTCCGGCGCAAGACCCGGCTGGTGCGCCGGATCAGGATGAGCTGGAACGCAAACAGGAAGAGTTACTCAGGGCTAATGCGGCGCTCATCCGCTTTCAAATTGGCCAGGCTGACGGCGACTGGCTCAGTTTGCTAGAGCTGCATATCCCGGAGTTGTCTGCAAGCGCCGAGCCACAGAGTTTGAGCCCGGGAGTATTGAAAAGGCTGCGCACGAATATCGCCTCGATCTTGTCGACGGAAGGTTATTTTTCGCCTGTCATCCAGTTTGAAAAACAGGCAGAAACTGCCAGCGTGATCCGGGTCAATATTGATGCCGGTCTGCGTAGCTCCATCGCTGCCGTCAACATGACATTTTCCGGAGCTCTCGCCGATGCCGTACGCGCTGGCCAGCCGCTGGCGACAGGTCTGCGTGACAGGCTTACTATCAACTGGTCACTACCGGTGGGTTCGGCATTTCAGGACGGTCGCTGGGTCAGGGCGAAAGCCCAGTTGGTGGAAAATTTGCGTGCAGAAACTTATGCCTCCGGAAGAATCAGTGACAGCAGCGCCACGGTGGATGCCGACCAGCACAGTGCCGTACTGGCACTCGATATTGTCAGTGGTCCGCCTTTTACCTTGGGTGAAATTGGGGTGAGTGGCCTGGAACGCTATCCTCCATGGTTGCTGGACCGGTTTAACCCGCCAAAAAAAGGCGAGTTGTATTCGAGAGCCCGCTTGCTTGAGTATCAGCGCGCATTACAAAATTCGGCGTACTTTTCTACCGTGTCAGTCAGTGTTGATCCCGATCCGGCCAAGGCGGATGCCGTACCGGTCGAAGTCGCGGTCGTCGAGCGGCGCGCGCGCGATCTGGGTATTGGTGCCGGTTACAGCACCAATACCGGACTTCGCACTGAACTGACTTACCGCGATCGTAATTTTTTTGATAAGGCCTGGGACTTGCGCAGCGCTGTCCGGATTGAGCAGAAAAGGCAACTTGCCTACGCCGATATCTATCTGCCTCCGCGGGAAACTGATCAGCTCGATTCCTTTGGAGTACTCAGTGACTATACCGATCTGGCCGGCTTGGTGACCAACCGTTCTGCCATTGGTATCAAGCGTACTAGTACCCGGGAGCGGCTTGAGCAAAGACTGGGACTGAACCTGTCCAATGAGCAAAGTCAGCTCGACGGTGAAGCCAAACAAAGTAGCAAGGCACTGGTGGCATCGATAGGCTGGACCTGGCGCGACGTCGATGATAACTTTTTTCCCAGAAAGGGCCAGATTGCCCAATTTGATCTGGCAGTCTCCGAAAAGACGCTTATTTCAGATCAGCGGTTTATCAGGGCTTACAGTAAATATCAACGCTGGATTCCTTCCGGGCAACGCGATTACTTTATCTTGCGTGCAGAAGCGGGACAAGTTTTTTCTGCCAGTGCGGAAGGTATCCCCGAGAATTACCTGTTTCGTACCGGCGGCAGCAGTACGGTGCGCGGCTATCCTTACCAGAGCCTGGGGGTGCCACATCCGGGCGGTGTCACTGGCGGACGCGTGATGGCGGCAGCAAGCGCAGAGTACGTACACTGGTTTGACCGCACCTGGGGTAGCGCGGTGTTTGTTGATGCCGGTGATGCGGCGGAGTCCTGGCGTGATTTCAGGATCAAGCAGTCCTACGGTGCCGGAGCGCGATACCGCACCCCGGCCGGACCGATTGCGCTGGATCTGGCCTACGGTAATCAAACCAAGAAGTTTGCACTGGATTTTTCCATTGCGATCGCATTTTAAGACAGACAAGATACGATGAGTTTGCCAGAACAACCTGATAATCCCGATAAACCTGACGAGCCCGGCAAGGCAGGCGTGACATCTGAAGCGGCTAGCGCAGTGGCGCAAGTGCGCGCTGCGCGTACTGTCCGCAGCATCATGAAATCGGTAACGCTGGTGACGCTGGTCTCGTTGCTTGCCGTAATCAGTATTTTGCTGCTCACGGCGAGCTGGACCTACTGGACACAATCGGGAACGAGCATGATGCTGCAGGTGGCGCAGTATGTGAGTGCCGGTTCTTTCAAGCTGACCGGGCTGCGCGGCCGGCTCGCTGACGAGCTGCAATTTGATGAGCTCTCGTATAAAAGTAAAACCAGCCAGGTGCTGGCGAGCGGTGTGAGCCTGACATGGCGTCCACGTTCACTACTTGGAGGCAAGCTCGAGATCGATCAATTGGCGATCTCTGCACTGCGCCTGGCCAATGTGCCCAACCGCGCTCCCGCGCAGCTACCGCTGGATTTATACGTGCCACTGAGCATACAGGTAAAAAAAGCATCGGTCGGTCGTCTCACGGTAGCGACCCTGAACGCCGATGGCAGTGCCTCACCAGTGGTTGAGCTCAGTGAGGTGACTGCCAGTCTTGATTCTACCCGGTCACAGCATCAGATCCAGGGTGCGCTGGTCTCGCCCTGGGGTCGGCTGGAATTGCAAACGGCGATCGCGAGCGCGCGACCGTTTTCTGTCACAGGACAATTTAGTTATCTCGGTCAGGCGAATCCATCGATTCCGTTGCTTGGCATGCGCGGTAGTCTTGCGGGGTCGCTGGAAGCGTTAAGGATTACGGCGAGCGCCATGACCCCGGAGGCTGTGCCAGCGCTGACTCAAGCGGCCGGTTCTTTACATCCATTGTCATCTGCAACGTCAATAAGGTCCGCGCCACCGGAGCGGCCGGCAACCAACACAAAGCAGCCAGGGCAGGTATCTCGCACCAGGCAAGTGAAAGCAGAAGCGCAAGCAAAGCCTTTGCAGGGCGGATTTGATCTGCTACTGAGCATTTTTTCAGCCCAACCCTTGCGCGCCTTGCAGGCAAATATCACCGGCTTGAATCCGGCGGATTTCGCCGTTGCAGCACCGCAGGCAGACCTGACGGTAAAGGCAAACTTAGCCATCCCCGATGTGAATAAGCCGACCGCGGAAAAATCACCGGATTCCGGCATGGTGCTCGCTGGCAGCGTCGAGATCAGCAACGCCAGTGCCGGACGACTAGACCAGCGTAGTCTGCCTGTGCTGTCCTTGCGTTCCGACGTGCGATTGGCAACGGACCTGGTACAGCTTACGGCCACGCAGATACAATTGCCAGGCAAGGGGAAAATCAGCGGTGCCGCAAATATCCGGTTACCGGTGACCGGGGTGCCTTTGCTTGATTCCCATTTTGTGCTGTCGGCAATTGATCTGGCCATCATCGATCAGCGGCTGCAGCCAACACAGATATCGGGCACCGTGGACGCACAAACGTCGATTGAGAATCTTCAGCAAAATGCGCAAGATCCGCAAGATCCGCAAGATCCGCAAGTCACAAAGGCGGTGGCCAATGCTGGCAGCACCACACTGTTGACAATGCAGGCGCAATTGAAAGATCCGCGTGCCAGCTTGAAGGCAGAGGCCAGCTATGAAATGCGCGGCGCCAGCGCCGCGGGCGTGCTCAAGCTGGTCCGGTTCGAATTGCTTGCTGCCAATTCGCGCGTACAAGGGCAAGGCGAAATTGATCTTGCAGACACTCAAGCTTTTAATTTTCAAGGAAAATTACTCCAATTTGATCCCGCGCGCTGGCTAAAGGGCCCCAAGGGCAGTATTGATGCCGATCTCTCATTCAAGGGGCAATTGCAGCCCGCATTGCAACTGGCCATTGCGATGCCACGTCTGCAAGGCCGCTATGCCGGACAGGAATTGAGCGGGCAGGTCGCCCTGGACTGGCAGGGTGGGGGCGTCTTGCTGGTGCAAAAAGCCGACCTCTTGTGGGGTAAGAACACGCTCAATGCGCAAGGTGCCTGGGGCAGCGCGAAAGACAATTTACAGCTCAAGCTTGATGTCCCTGATCTGTCGGTCTTGTCGCCGCTCATTGGTCTTGGACTGACTGGCAATGTCCAGGCCGAAGCGCAATTGCACGGAAAATTCTCCGAACTCGCCGGGAAGCTGACGGTGTCAGCACAAGGCGCCGGAATCGAGGAGCAATTTAGCCTGGGCAAGTTCAACGCCGATATCACTCTGGCGAACGGCCCGCAGGGTGAGGTCAGTGTCGACCTTTCTGCACAGGAACTGCGAGTCAACCGCGGCGCGCCTGAACTGGCGGCACAATCTGGCACGAAGCTGCAACTGACGACACAAGCGCAGCCGGCAGTGCTGCCCGATGCAGCATTGCGGAAAAAAACGTCCAGGCTGACTCTGCTCGCCGAGCAACTCGACCTGACGATAAAGGGCCGGCGTGACGCGCATCAGATTGATCTCGATACCCGTTTTAATACGGCGCGCCGTCTCAGGCTCACTGCTGCGGGCGGCTTGAAAATCGCTGCTGGCAAGGCGCCACAATGGGTAGGGCAGCTTGGTAGTCTGGACTTGGCCGGGCAACCCGGCCTGAAGCTTCTTGCGCCAGCTTTACTGCAGATCGGGCAACAGGAAGTGCGTATCGGACCGGCGCAATTAACTGGCGCGGCCGGACAGCTCACCATAGAGCAGTTTGAATGGATGCCCGACAGCATCAAATCGCGCGGCAAGATGAGCCACGTCAAGATCATGGATCTGCTCAATCTGATCAGTCCCCAGGCTTTGGTGGCCGGTGATTTGCAGATCGGCGCGGACTGGGATGTGCAATTGACCGACAATGTCAGCGGCCAGTTGCGCATACTGCGTGAAAGCGGTGATCTGCGGATTAAAGACACAGACGGTACGGCCAGGCCTTTGCCGCTGGAGATGAATGACTTCAAGCTCAATGTGGCATTGGGTGGCACGGGCGCTGGAACAGGTGCCGGACGGATTGCCGTGAAGATGACAAGTTCCGGCGCCCGGCTGGGAAAATGGGCGCTTGATGTGCGCACGGAGCTGGCGAGAACAGCCGGCCAATGGACGCTTTCGCCCGAGGCTCCGATGGAAGGCGAGGCCCATGCTGATGTTCCGGACCTGCAATGGCTGGGGCCGTGGCTCAATCCCGGGCTGGCATTGAAGGGCAAATTAAAAGTCGATGCAAGCCTTGGCGGTATAATAAAGGCGCCGCGCTATGAGGCCAGGATTGAGGGGCGCGAACTGGAAGCGGCATTTGCTTCGGAAGGGCTGTTGCTGCCTAACGGCACGCTCAGCGCCCGGTTAAATGAAAAGAGTCTCAAGGTCACGCAGCTGCAGTTTAGCAATAAGGTGGCGACCATGCCGCGCCACGCGAAGTTCCGTGAAATTAACTGGGTAGGGCAAAAGGGCGAATTGAATGCGACGGGCGAAATTGATTTTCGTCAGCAAAGCGGCAGTATCGCTGTTAATTTTCAAAAGTTTCCCCTGCTGCAGCGCAAGGATCGCTGGTTGGTAGTCAGCGGTCAGACCAGCATCGTGCAAGACAGCGACACATGGGCGCTGTCCGGTAAAATCAACGCTGATGGCGCTTACTTCAGGTTACCGAAATTGCCGCCACCGGCTTTATCCAGTGATGTGATTGTTCTGCGCGGCAGTGATAAAAACGGACCGGCCGGCGCGCCTGCAGATGAGGCGAAAAAAGGCCTGAAAACCCGTCTTGATATCAGCTTTGACATGGGGCCGACCTTTGTGTTTGTCGGTAGCGGTATCGATACCGGCCTGGCTGGCAGCATACGCTTGCGCAGTAATGATGGTGCACCGCTGCACGCGACCGGATCAATCCAGACCGTCGGTGGCGCTTACGAGGGCTATGGCCAGCAGCTGGCGATTGAACGTGGCATCCTTAATTTTCAGGGTGCGCCGGGTAATCCGGCCTTGAATATCCGGGCGCTCAGAACCGGGCTTGAGGTGGAAGCGGGGGTCGAGGTATTTGGTACAGTCTCTGCACCGCAGGTACGGCTGGTTTCCGAACCTGGCGTGCCGGATGCCGAGAAGCTTTCCTGGCTGGTGCTGGGGCGGGGCTCCAATCAGATTGCCGGTGCCGATGCCAGTCTTCTGATGTCAGCGGCAGGAGCGATTTTTGGTGGTGATGGCAGCCGTAACATACCGCGTGACATCGTCCAGGGACTGGGTTTTGATGAGTTTTCAGTAGGTGCTGCAGATGTTGCCGGAAGCTCCAGGTTGCCCGGACAGACCGTCGCCGGTGCGACATCTGTCAATGCATCAACCACCGCCAATCAGGTTGTCAGTGTTGGCAAACGTCTCGCTCCCGGCCTCGTGCTCTCGGTCGAGCGAGGCTTGACCGATGCCAGCGGCGCAGTGAGGTTGAGTTGGCAATTGACCCGTCGTATCAGCATCATCGGACGCTCCGGGACTGACGCCTCGGTCGACGCGTACTACACGTTCTCTTTTCACTGATTTTTTCGTTCAAGAAATCAGCTTATAATTTTTTTGCAGTCAAAAATAGGTAAATACAGTTGCTTCAGTCTTCGTCTTGAAACGGCTATCCGGTGGCGCTCAGTGCATCGCCGGATGAGGTTGAATTGAGTTAAGTTGAGTTAAATTAAGTTAAGTTGAGCAACGTCAATAAAGTCATGAAAGAAATTTCTTCACACAAGCTGCCGCCAACGGCAGGGCATCAAAACCGTCAATGGGGGCCTATTGCACTGGCCGCTCTGGTTCACGTGCTGCTGCTGGTTTTTTTATGGGTAGGCGTGCAATGGCAGAGCAAGGAATCGACCGCAGTAGAGGCCGAGATATGGGATATGACAACCCGCGAGGCTGCACCAAAGTCAGTACCGCCACCGGAGCCTGAACCGGTCACGGCCTTGCCAGAGCCAGAAAAAATAACGCCTCCGGTCGTTGCGCCTGTCAAGCCGGTTCCCAAGCTTGAGCCGCTGGAAGATCCTGAAATAGCTTTGGCGCAGGAAAAGAAACGCAAGCGTCTTGAAAAAGCCAAACAGGAAGAAGAGCTCAAGCTTGAACGTGAAAAGGCGTTAAAACTGGAGCAGGAAAAAGAGAAAGAACTCGAAAAAGCGAAAGACAAGGCAAAAGAGAAAGAGAAGGAACGCGAAAAACTTGCAGAGCAGAAAAAGAAAGCCGAGAAGGCTGAACAGGATGAAGCTGACAAGAAAAAGCAGGATCAATTAAAGAAACAGCAGGCTAAAGAGCAATTGGCCCGTGATAAGGTGTATGACGATAATATGCGCAGGTTAACCGGCCAGGCCAGCAAGACCGGCAGTGGCGGTAACGGTGATGCCGCCAAGTCAACGGGTAATAATCGCGGTGATCCTAGCTACGTTGCCTTGATAGCGGCAAGGGTGCGCAGCAACACGGTGTTTAGTGGCGACGCTGGTTCCGGCGGCAATCCTACCGTAGAATATCGCATAGACTTGTTACCGGATGGATCCTTGCGTGGTCCGGTGCGCAAGCAAAAATCTTCCGGTGTTCCCGCTTTTGACCAGGCGGTTGAAAATGCGATCGAAAAATCTTTGCCATTTCCCCGCGATAAAACGGGTAATGTCCCATCCAGTATTTTGTATATTCACAAAATGAAAGAATAAGCACACATGAAAATAGTCCCCTTGTTTAAAGCCTTTTCCATCAGCGGTGTGACCGCCTTGCTTGCCGTAGCAGTCGTGGCCGCTCCGGCGCAGGCACAGCTACGGGTACAGGTTTCTGGTGTCGGATCGACCCAGTTACCGATCGCCGTAGCGCCGTTTGTGGATGAAGGCCTGGCGACGCAACAAATAAGCACCATCATTAAAGATGATCTGACCCGCAGCGGTTATTTCCGTATGGTCAGCGTGCCTGCTGCGATCTCTGAAACCACTGCGGTCAATTTTGACGAATGGAAAGATCGCGGCGCACAAGCGCTGGCGGTCGGCAGCGTCCAGCGCCTCAGTGACGGACGTTTTGATGTGCGCTACAAATTGCTCGATACGCTCAAGTCTTCTACCTTGTCAGGTTTTGCGCTGGCCACACCACCGGCCAACATGCGTCTTACTGCCCATCGCATTGCCGACGATATTTACGAAAAGCTGATTGGTGTCCGCGGTGCCTTTGCCACGCGTATCGCTTATGTGACTAAAGCGGGTAAAGAATACCGGCTGGAAATAGCTGATGCCGATGGTGAAGGCGTACAGGTTGCCTTGCGCTCAAATGAGCCTATCATTTCTCCGGCCTGGTCGCCGGATGGTACCAAGGTCGCGTATGTGTCCTTTGAAGCCAAGAAGCCCGTGGTATACGTGCAGAACCTGATCACCCGCGAACGTAATGTCATTGCCAACTAC
>CANIFC010000060.1 GCA_947466695.1 Oxalobacteraceae bacterium
TCCCTAGATGTACCCGGATTATGGCTTTGGCCATGTTGCTTTGTATATGTGCAGTATCTGAATATGCACAGGCTCAGGGTAAGAGTTGGCAAGCCCTGATAGATGAACATACTGTTCTAATGAAGCAGGGCCAGAGCGAGCGTGCTCTTGAAGTGGCTCACCAAGCGCTGGCGTTGGCTGAATCCGAATTAGGTGAGAATCATGAAAATGTGGGGATTATTTTGTTATTACTGGGATCCACATATCAGAATCTCGCCCGGTACGACAAGGCATTACCTCCACTACAACACGCCTTGACCGTTATTGAGAAAAATTTTGGGCCCGAGCATTCGTACACTGCGATTGTCTTGAGTAAATTAGCTTCGAGTTATGGAGCTCTCTCCGAGTACAGTAACGCGTTGCCGCTTCAGCAACGCTTGTTAGCGATCGATGAGAAAACTTTCGGATCAGATCATCCTAACAATGCTGCGAGCCTGAATAACCTTGCTCAAACCTATGACAATCTAGCCCAATACGACAAGTCGCTTCCCCTTCGGCAACGTGCTCTGGCGATCTGTGAGAAAGCCTTCGGTCCCGAGCACCCAAATACGTCTACGATGCTGAATAATCTGGCTGTCACTTACCTCAATCTCGCTCTTTATGACAAAGCTCTACCGCTTCAGCAGCGCGCGTTGACCATATCTGAGAAAAATTTAGGGCAGGAGCATCTGGACACCGCTAATAGCCTAAGTAATCTGGCCAGTATCTATGATGAACTCGCCGAGTATGACAAGGCGGTGTTACTTCACCAGCGCGCATTGGTCATTTATGAGAAGAGCCTTGGTCCCGAGCACCCGAACACCGCTGCAAGTTTAAACAATCTGGCTGATACTTATGGCAATCTCGCCCAGTATGATAAGGCCCTTCCGCTTCAGCAGCGCGCGTTGGCTATCAATGAGAAAATCCTCGGCCCCGAGCACCCAAGCACAGCATTAACGCTAAACAACTTGGCCTACACCTACCGTAATTTAGCCCAGTATGACAAGGCGCTGCCACTTCAGCAACGAGCGATGGCCATCCGTGAAAAAGTGTTTGGTCCCGAACACCCACTCACCGCTTCGAGTCTGGACAATCTGGCTGATACTTATGGCGATCTCGCCCAGTATGATAAAGCGCTACCACTTCAGCAACGCGCGCTGGCTATCCGTGAAAAAGTGCTTGGTCCCGAGCACTCACTCACCGCTTTGAGTTTGAACAATTTAGCCCACACCTACAGCAGCATCGCCGAGTATGGCAAGGCGCTGACCTTGTCGCAGCGCGCATTGGCCATTCGTGAGAAATCCATGGGCCCTGAACACCCGAGTACCGCTGCGAGTCTGAGCAATCTGGCTGAAATTTACGCAAATCTGGCCCAGTATGATAAGGCGCTGCTGCTTCAGCAACGCGCGTTGGCCATTTCTGAGAGCTCCCTCGGCTCTGAACACCTCAACACCGCTTCGAGTCTGGACAATCTTGCACTCACTTATGATAATTTGGCTCAGTACGACAAGGCGCTGCCATTGCAGCAACGCGCGTTGACTATCCATGAAAAAATGTTAGGCGCCGAGCATCCGGGCACCGCCGGTAGCCTGAACAATCTGGCCGAAACCTACAGGTATCTCTCCCAGTATGACAGTGCGCTGCCACTTCACCAACGCGCGTTAGCGATTCGTGAAAAAGTCCTCGGCTCCGAACACCCCCGTACTGCAACGAGTCTGAACAATCTGGCTTCAACTTACGTCGATCTCGCCCATTATGACAAGGCAGTACCACTGCAGCAACGCGCACTGACCATCCATGAAAAAATTCTAGGCCCTGAACATCCGGAGACAAATACAAGCCGTAATAACTTAGCCTTAACTTACGTCGAACTTGGGCTGTACGAAAAGGCGTTGTCGCTTCAACAGAGCGCGTTGTTCATCTATGAGAAAACACTCGGTCCAGAGCACCTCGGCACCGCTTTGGGTCTGAACAATCTAGCCTTAACCTACGGTGAACTAGCACAGTTTGACAAGGCGCTGAGGCTTCTGCAACGCGCGTTGGCCATTCGTGAAAAAGTCCTCGGTCCCGAGCACCCTGAGACCGCTAAAAATCTGAATAACTTAGCTTTAATCTACTCCAAGCTTGCCCAGTATGACAAGGCGCTACCATTGCAGCAACGTACATTAGCTATCGTTGAAAAAAGCTTTGGTCCCGAGCACCCGAACACTGCTAGGTGTTTGAACAATCTGGCGTTCACCTACGGTAAGCTCGCGCAACATGACAAGGCGCTGCCACTTCAGCTACGTGTATTAACTATCAATGAGAAAGCCTTCGGCCCCGAGAACTCAGCCACAGCTTGGAGTTTAAGCAATCTGGCCTTAACCTACGGCAAGCTCGCCCAGCCTGACAAGGCGCTTCCTCTTCAGCAACGCACGTTGGCCATCCGTGAGCGCACACTTGGACCCGAGCATCCGGACACCGCGACGAGTTTGAACAACTTGGCATTAACTTATGGCCAGCTTGCCCAGACTGACAAGGAGCTACCACTGCTTCAACGCGCATTGGCCATTCGCGAAAAAGTCCTCGGCCCAGAACACCCGGACACAGCTGTAATTCTATACAACCTCGCCTTCACCTTCATTCGGATGGACCAACCTGATTTGGCGATTGCGTTTTTGAAGTCTGCAGTTAATATCTACCAAAATCAGCGCGAGCAGGTCTCACGGATTGATGCATCCGCGTTACTCAGCTACACGGAATCAGTTACTGTCAAGTATCAATCCCTTGCAAACCTGTTAATCGAGCAAGGCCGATTACCCGATGCCCAGTTGGTGCTCGACATGCTGAAGGAAAATGAGCAATTTGAATTCATCCGACGCAGCACTAATTCTGACCCGCGCCGCACCCGCATTGGCTACAACAGCACCGAACAAATCTGGATGACCCGTTACCGCCAGATTGCCGACCGTCTGGTTACGCTGGGAACAGAAGAGCAGGCACTTCAAAAGCAAGCCAAACTCGGACTAAGTGCTGAGCAAAAGCAGCGCCAACAGGGGCTGGCCTCAGACCTGCACGTGGCACAAACCGCGTTTGAATCGTTTCTGAAGGAAATGCGAGAGAGTTTCGCCCGTCAAGGTCCGGCCAGAGCTGTCGAGGCGAGCGAGACTAGTCTCACAGCATTAGATGAATTGCAAGGATTGCTCAAAGGGATAGGTCACGACGCGGTACTGCTGCAGTATTACGTCACGGATGAAAAGGTAGGCATGCTGTTGACCACACCGGGTGTGCAGCTGGCGCGTAGCACCAATGTGAGTGCCAAGGATCTCAATCGCCAGATTGCGGCATTTCGCCGGTTATTGCGTGACCCCAAGTCTGACGCGATGAAGGCGTCCCAGGCACTGTACCAGCTGCTGGTGGCACCGGTGGCGCAAGACCTGGAACAGGCCGGGGCCAAAACCGTAATGCTGTCGCTCGATGGCGCATTGCGTTACCTGCCATTTGCCGCATTACATGATGGTAAGCGCTACCTGATGCAGCGCTGGAACTTACCCCTGTACACGAGTGTGACAAGAAATAGACTGCGTGATGCCGCTACCCCACAGTGGCAGGCGGCGGGCTTAGGCGTAACGCGGGCGCTCGGTGATTTTGCAGCACTACCTGCCGTGAAAACCGAAATGCGCAGCATCATCAAAGCGCCTGGTGGTGGGGTACTGCCAGGCGAGGTCTATCTGGATGAGGCTTTTACCGCCCAGCGTTTCAAAGACGTGAGCCAGCGTCCTTTCCAACTGTTGCATGTTGCCAGCCACTTCCGATTCAGCCCCGGTACCGAGGTCAATTCGTTCCTGCTGCTGGGCGACGGCCAGCAACTCACCCTGGGTGATATTCGTACGCAAAACTACCGCTTTGACAACGTAGACCTGCTCACGCTGTCCGCCTGTGATACAGCATTAGGCGGTGGCCGCGATGCTCAGGGACGCGAGATTGAAGGCTTCGGGGTGATTGCGCAGCAACAAGGGGCCAAGGCCGTATTGGCCACGCTGTGGCCAGTGGCTGACAAAAGTACAGCCATGTTGATGGCTGAGATGTATCGCCGCAGGCAGGCGCAGAGCCTGACCAAAATTGAAGCCCTGCGCCAGGCACAACTGTCGCTACTGGCGCAAAACAACTATGCGCACCCGTTTTACTGGGCACCGTTTATTTTGATGGGAAATTGGCAGTGATGACAAGTGAGCGAATCTTTAAAAGTTAAGCCCTTGCTGATACAAATTACCGGATCCACTCGCCTCATTGCGCACGAAGGCAAATGCCTTTTCAAGTGTTTTGTCCCCAATTCCATTGACTTTTGCCAGCTGGTTTAACTGGCGCATATTTGGGTTTTGAAGTGCATCACGGATACGTTCAATATAGTCAGATCTTAGGCCAGTGGCGCTTTTCAAGTCCTCAAGCCCTAGTGTCAGCATTCGCTCTTTGAACTTATCAAATACATCGTCTAACGCCAAAGGATCATATTGGTATATTTCGACTCTTATCGGGCATTGCTGTAAATAGGATTCCATTATTTCGATCGACCGGTCGGGTGCTAAGCCACCATTTTGTGCACCTAGAACCGGAAAGGCGACAGATTCAATGCCCCTAGATTCATAGGTCGCCATGAATTTTTTGAGCCCTGCATGAAGATATTCTTCTTTTGTTGGATACTTCCAGTGTTGTTTTGTAGGAAAATTTAGTATCCACCGATCTGTCGATTTGTAAATCCACAGGGTACCGATATCAATCTTGTTCTCTTTACAGAGTTCTGAATATTGTTGATACATTGCAGGATATCGCAATCGGCATTCAAGCGCGATGCCAGCTCCCATCACACCAACACAGTTGACCGTGTTCACGATCGTCTGGCACTTAGTTGTAAAAATATTACCGCTGATGATTCGTAATTCAGACATTATTTATTTCCTTAAAAGAACATCGAAGTATTAACTTCGATGTGAAGATCTGTTTTTAATGAGATTTCCTTGGCAAGAGCGTTGTTGCTGCACATGACGCTAAGAATATGGACCGGATGCACGTTTGGATACACGAGTAACTCGGCACAGCGACGTCTCTTCCCATCAACGTAGTCTTTCCAGACCTTCGCATTGAGGACGTCTACAGAGTCTGTGACTACGTTTGGGTTAGACGAGAATTGAGTATCACGACTAGCCGCATTGCCATCGGAAAACACATGCTGGCCGTCTTCAAGTACATCCGATGATATCTTCAGAATAACAATTTCACTTTGAAGGTCGCGCCGCACAAATAACATCGGGTTCTTCGGATTAATGTACAGCGGTGCGTAGTCGTGAATGATGTGATGGTAGACAGGTTCTTCCCTGTCTCTCCATCTCTGTACGCTAGGGTCTGAGATATCGTGCACTAAAATATCGTCGCGGGCAAAAACATCGGTATGAGACAGAATGCCATGTTGAAGTATTCCAACAAGATTATCCTTGTGCGTCATGTGATAAAAAAATGGGAACCGAAGAAAATCGTCAGTAACCTTGTTGGGTTGAATACTAGTCATCATGGTATGCCTTTTTGTCGACAGCAAGTGGCTGTCAAAGACATAGACGTAGTAACTTAAAAAAGGTCAGGCTTGTATGGATCGAAATTCAAACACATTAACTCTGACGTGTTCGGTTCGCTATTAAAAGGTGTGACAATGCGTTGTCACGCTACACCGGCTAGAAAATTAGTTCATTGGCTCACACCAAACTCTCATGTCAAACAGCGACAGTCTTTTGCCACGCATCAGTAAGCACGTTTTTCAGTTATATCGACGATGGCCACGTCGTATCCAAATCGTAAAATATTTTCATGACGCTGAATGTTACAAAAAATGGAAAAATGCGGATTGTGTTTTTTTGATGAAATTCATTATGAGCTTTAGAGTTTTTCCAATTTTTTATGCGCAGTCAGGGGAGCGGCACTCGAGCCTTCATCGCTGATCGAAGCATTTGTTAAGGTGGCGACGTCACATGTATTGTTTGGCCATCGGGCGTACAGATAACAATTCAAAGTTACCTAGAGTATTGTGAATTTTATAGCGTAAAATGGCAGCTAGCGGAGTTTATCTGAGAAACGGGGGGCGTTATGAAGTTCGACCTATGCGTTCTTCTTGCACAGAATTATTGAATGACAGTCGGCATCGTGCAAGGCCTGCTGGCCACCCGTTGCCTACATGATATCAACCCGTACGACTACTTCGTCGATGTGGATCAGCTCACGTGGCGCATCTGGAAGTAGATGTTCGCCACCCCCCCCTTTTCGGTTCGACTAGCGCGATCTTGTCGGGCGGCGTCCCCTCGCCGGCGGAGAGCCGGTTACGAATGGGCAACAATCAAGAAAAGGAATTGTAAGTGATTGTGCAAGAAGGATCGCTAAACAACTTTAATCAACACGCTCGACTTAAAGAGGAGCTCATATTTGCGCTAAACGCGACCCCGCGTCAAGAAGTGTCCGATTGGGGAAAGCGAATCGCTAAAAGGTTCGTCTCCGTCAGTTTAAAGCGCGTCACCAATTTCGGTTCATTTTTATCGAGGTTAACCGCCGGCACCGCTGACGAACTCGTCGGCGCCATCGGAGCGGTCGCCAATCGTAGAGCCGGGGCGCACTTTGGCGGCAGGGCTACTGTAATCTCCGACTCTGCCCATAGGACTACCCAAGGAATCGAAGCCACTTTCAAAGATTGCGCGGCTTTATTTAGAGAGAAGCCAGAGGAGGCCGCTGTCGGCCTGCTTTCAAGTGTGCTCGGATTCTATCTCGGGATCGGCCATGGAAAGGACGGTTTCGGGGACGGCGGAATTCCCGATTTGGATCTGACTTTCGGCGGAATCGGATACCACCGCTCAATCTTTACACATTCAATCATTGCAGGGGCCTTCGTCGAGACTGCAGTCCTTTCTCTGATCGATTTGAACAAGACTGTGCACCGAAACCTTCCCGACGGCCATTCCGTATTTTGGGACGACTTGCTCAGATACGGCGAAGCCGCCGGAAACCCCTTTGTCACAGGAGCAAGTTTGGGCATTGCCTCGCATCTCGGGATAGATACGGTCATAGACGGCTTCACCCCATACAAGGATTTGCCAATTTCACTCCCGATGGGAGCCCACGAATTTCTCATGGGAATGAACTCTTTGGCTGAAGGGGTGTACGGCGCGGGGCGCCTGCGGGAAGGCCTGCCGTCCGAAACGCAAGAAGCCCAACAGGTCGACTCCAGCCGGAGCCATTACCGACAGGAAAACAAGGAATACAGAAAATTGAATAAGGACACACCAAAACTGAGCGCCTCTCTGGACGCCCTTGAATACTATCTGAACGGCCTTGCCATAGAGGAGCGGATCGAAAAGGTTGGGTCTATGGCAAGGGAGGCCGCCTTGGCGATAGGGGCGGATCCGGCGCGCATCGAGGAAAGCCTGTCGGTCGCAAGGCGGAAAATCGAGGCTACCAAGGAGCCTTTCAGGCTAGGGATAATCGGCGAATTCAGGGTCGGAAAGTCCACCCTAATAAACGCTCTCCTCGGCCAGGAAATCGCTTTCACGGACATCGTCGAGGCGACCGCCTGCGAATGTAGATTTCGGCTAGGCGAATCGGTTGGCGTGCGTTTTTTCTATACAGATAAAGAGCCCGAGGATTTCGACGTCGAGCATGCCAACGCACTCTTATCGGACCAGCGAGAAAACACAGCATGGCTCGAATCCCTGGACCATGTGGAGTATTCCGTAAACGCCGAATGCCTAAAATCCTTCGACTTATGGGATGCCCCTGGCATTGGAGGGAGTGAGGGAAACGAGCGAGTGGCGAACCGCTTCATCGAGAGGCTGGGCGGAGCACTTTGGGTGATGGACGCGAATCTTGTCGGCAAGGCTTCCATCGCTGGCCCGCTGAGCCAACTAAAGTCGTTCGGAAAGCCAGTGATCGGCGTCGTGAACCGAATCGATGAGTACCAAGGAGATCCGTCAGAAATCATTCAGTTCATTGAGCGCAGCTATCCAGGCCTGTTTTTTGCCATTGTTCCAATTTCTGCCTATGCGTCGTTCATTGCCAAGACCTCCGGCCAGCCGAGTACAGAACTCGACGGACTCTGGCGGCAGGTCCTGGCGGTCATGGGGAGCGATGAGGCGCAGGGAGAAGAAACCCGCTTGAAGGGAACTGCAACGGCTGCTGCCAAGGAGGTGGGAAGGGCCGTGATTGCGTTGAAAAGGGATCTTCAGGATCGAATAGGGTTGGTCGACCATATGCACTTCAACCTCAGAGCTGCTGGCGAACAACTACTTATTACTCTGCCCCAAGTGCTAGTTGAAGAAAGCGACAAGGCATTCGCAAAACTCGAGGCCGACGTTTGGGCGCTAGTCGATGCAGCAAGGCAAGATCAAAAAGACACCGCCATTCCAGTCGACAAAGTAATCGCCTGCCTGAAAGATGAAGGCAGACTCTCAGCGATGACGGGGACGGTGACGGGAGCCGCAATGCAGAGGTTGAACCACCGCTGGTCAACGCTCACCGACGATGCCTTAAGCCTTTCACTGGCGGCGGTATCGCTTCCATCCAACGCACTATCGGGGTTCAGCGTCTCTTGGGACGCCGGATCGGAAACCCAACTCTCTAAAAATGCCATCGAAGAGGGTGTCTACATCGGAGGCATGTCGGCGGCCGTAGCGGGAACTTTGGCTATAGCATCCAGCCTTGTAACTTGGCCGGCAATTCTTGTCGCTATTCCCATTGGAGCGCTCGCAGCCTGGAAAGAACAGAAAAAAAACGGCCCTACTCCCGACGGTTTTGGGGTGCAGGTGTCAAAGTTACTTGCCACCATGAAGGAGCAGTTCATCTCGACACTGGAAAGGCAAATCAAAGGAGCAATAGAGTCCGCTATTGAAGGCGAAATCGGCCGTAGTCTTGATAATCGTACTTTAGAGATAACCGGCGCTCGGGATGTACAAGAGGCCCGGGAACTTGAGAACCGCCTTATGCTGATGGCCAACGCGCTCGACGTCTCTTCAGGTTACGTCTCGCGAAGCGAGTGGTCCTGTGCAGAGGTTCTGGCCATGTTAGAGAACCCCGGTTCGCACCTCGACATATATCTGCCAGAAATTTCCTTCTCGCTTTCTCCGCTGCTAGTATTGCTTCCACCCGAAACTGAGATTCGCGTACTCGTTGCGAGCGATCGAAACGCTCTGTCCAGCCTCGCAGACGAGGTAGATCGGGCCTTCGGCGATTGGGCAGGAAAAAAGCGGGTGCGTTCGATTACGCGAACGTCTGGAGATGCGCCGACCGTAACGAGGACGATAATCATCACCTCCGAGGAGGCTCTTGTCACGGGTGGGTCGCTTCGTAGGTTGGCGGACCGCGAGATCCGATTTGAGACCTATGGACAGGGACGGATGGCGGCGCAGCGCAATTTTGCCTCCCTTTGGGAAGGATTGGGAAGCGACGGCGAGGCGATGGAAGTCGCCCCAGTCCTCTGACAAGCACGAAGAGAGCGGCAATAGACATGCAGACAGAACAGATGGACGGTGCGGAAAAGGCACTTGCGAAGGAATTTTCGGATTACTTGGCCAGCGTTTCGCGGGAGATTGTAAATCCGATAGAAGCGAACGTCGTCAGGCACCAGGCCGACGTGGAGAGGATGCTTTCGAAGATAGCAGATGCGCGCGCCCAGGTAGAAGCAGATTTCGGAAAGCAACGGAAATTTCTGGACTTGGCTCGTGAACAGGTCGAGCAGATCGTCAAGGAGTCCGAGGCGAAACTTGAGCGAATGCATTCATCGCGGCAGTTGCTCCTGGATACGTCCCAACAGCACATCCTAGCCGAGTTGAAAGCTGTTTCCGACGACGCAGGTACCACTGCACAGCTGATCGCCGTGTTGAATGAAGATACACGCCGAGCGATAGCCGAGCACCACGAATCCCTGCAAAAGCTGGTCAACGAGAATAAGGATGGCACGGCACAGATCGTCGCTGAAGCCAAAGGTACTCTCGACGCGACGTTCACAGCCCACAGGAAGAGTCTTGACGAGGCCACATACAGACTTCTTTTCGAATTGGGAACAATCGCCGACGATCTGAAGCTTTCAATGGGTAGCTTGGTAGCGGAGCATGAGGAAACGCGGCTCCAGCTGCTTGAGGATTTCTCCAAATACCGGACGGCGGCCGAAAAGCAGATTGCCGCTTGCCAGGAATCTCTGAGCAAGGAAATTTCCGAACAGATCGACAGACGGGCCAGAGATGCAATCGAAACTATTGGAAACGGCATAACAGACCGTTATAAAGAGCAATTCGCAGCCCTCAAGTCCGCAGTTGCTGAGAGGTTCGAGGCTACAGGCCATGAGCAAGTGAAGCAGACAATCAGGATTGAGGCGACCATCACTAAGGCCGTTTTTGATACCGCCGGTTCGCTGGCCGAGGGGCATGCCAAATTGATCCGGAAGTTGCAAAAGGAGATTTCAACGCTCAGGAACATGGCGATTTGCTTGATCGTTGGCGTGGCCGGGCTCGCTGCATTCGAATTGGCTAATCGCTTTTGATGAAGAACGTCGAGAGCCACTACAAAAATCTGGAACGTGCTTTATTTGCACCAGGCGGTCTGGCCGTTCCTGAATGGCTCCGGGATGGCGTCCGCGACTGCCAGGAACGCTATGCTGACATCCGTCTCACCGACCAGTTCAAGTCCGCTGTCAATTCATTCGATGATGGAGGGACTCCGAAGCCGTTCGAGCTTTTTGTTGTTGGAGAAGGGAAGTTCGGCAAATCTACAATCGTTAACTGTCTCTTGGGTAAGGAGCAGTCTAAGGTTCGCGGCCTTCCCGAAACGCGTTGCTTTCTCAGGTACGTGGTGTGCAACCGCCCTACCGACGAGGCGCGGATTTTTCTGCGCGCGAAGAGAGGTATGCACGACTGGATTCTCGAAAGAGTAGGTAAAGGAGTTCCTGTGAAGGAACTTTTCGAGATGCTCGAATATAGGGTTGACATCAGAACAGCCCAGGAACTTCTGGAAGGTGAGATCGAGCGGCTTGACCGGGGTGGCTATGAGCCTGCCATCTACGAAATCGAGAGAGAGGTCGGGCGCTTCCAGCACACGGCTTTTAGAAATCCTATACGGGTAGTAGACACTCAGGGTCTGGACCAGCTTTTCCCTGATGAATTGAGGAACTCGACCCAGAGAATGGGCGACGACACCACTGCGGAACGTTTCATTCAATGGATGAACAATTCGCCCCGGGGCAAGCATCTCGAATGGCAATTCCGACGGTGCGACGCTGTCCTCTGGTGCGTCAACGCAAAGCGGATCGGGAGCGCATCCACCGTGGCATCTCTGCGCTACTTCTCCGGATATGCAAAGAAAATCGTCATCGCCCTGACAAACGTAGACATTGCCCGAAATGAGGGCGAAAGGGCGCGCCTTATCGAGGCTGCCACAAAAAAATACGGAATATATTCCAACCGGATCATTCCGGTCAACGGGCTTGCCGCCTGGAACGGAATTTCTGGGGAGGATGAAAGCATGCTGGCCGAAAGTGGATTCGGCGATCTAGTCCACGTCCTCGGCGATATCTGCGAGGTGGAAGGCATCAAGGTTCGGAACATGTCACGCTATTCCGGCCTCCGGCAAACTGAGAGTCAGTTTCGCCTAGTGTTAAGGGCGTTGTCGGTAGTTTACTGCGAGCTTCGCCAAAAATACGACTCCGATAAGGCGCGTGTCATCTGTTCGCTGGAAAAAGATTGGAAAACGGTCAGCGACGCCATCACATACACTGGTAACAGTGTAGGCCGCGACATTCGCAGCAGAATCGGGTCAATCGAATTTCGCGACGAGCGATCGGAAGTAGACCGGAAACTGGATCACAGCACGGAAGTAGCGCGTCTGTCGTCGTTCGTCCGGAGCCAAATCGACAAGGTTCTAATAGTGAATGTAGCTGCTCAGTCGAGGTTAACCACAGAATACCGCCTTCCAGCATTCGACGCGGACGGCAAGATGTCCGGCAGCATGTTTTCCATTGCACCAGAGTCTAGAGCGGCTGCCATCTCAATCGAAATCCCGCATTTCCAGTTTGTACTAGGCGACTTGTTCGACAACGCTATTGACTGGATGGACGAAAAGTTAGGATGGGTAGCCGGCGGCAAAGACGCCTCGAAACAGCGCCGGGAGCAGAGACTTCAGGAACGCCGGAAGCACATCGACGAAGTATTCGCTGCCGAGTGGGATCGCCATACGAAGAACACTCTTATTCAAGTCAAGAACGAAACTGTTCGGCAGTATCAGTCCCTGCACGACGCAATTGAATTGGTTTTTCGACGTATCGAGCAGCATATTGGAGGTTCCGTGGAGAATGCCGATCAGAGAATTCGCGTCGCGCTCGAAAAGATGGCCGTTCCCCTATAGTGGATCCACAAATCCGGACAACAGTTTAAGCTAGTGCCTGTCGACGAGGAAAGAGGCAGGACATGAGTGAAAGTAAGCGCAAGATTTTTACTGGTGTGCAAAAAGCCAAGGTGGCCGTTGAGGCCATCAAAGGCTTGAAGACCA
>CANIFC010000061.1 GCA_947466695.1 Oxalobacteraceae bacterium
CAGCTCAAGCCCGCGCGTAGTTGCAAGACCGTCGTTGACCGGCATCCGGACCCAGGTACCGTTGATATTGGATAGCTGGTTGCGCGTAATGTCATCGATACGGCGCATGAAAACACTGGCGCTGAGTATCCCGCCCTCCGGCAGATAATGTTCAAAGGCGGCATCCAGTCCCCAGGCCAGCTCGGGCTTGAGCTGAGGGTTGCCCATGCTGTCGGGATTGGTGGCGCTATTGTTGTTGGAGAGGTAGCGGCGCGGAATCAGGCGACTGGTGTCCGGTGCCTTATATGTACGGGTCAGACCGAGACGGACCTGATCGTTCTTGCTGTCCGGCAGTTTCCATAGAGTCTGCAGGATAGGGCTCCAGACGTTCGATTTATTATGCACCTCAGCATAGGTCGAGCCCACGCTGGTGGTGTCCAGCCCTTCCCAGCGCAGGCCGGCATACATGGACCAGCGTTTGGTGATATTCCACTCGTCCTGCACGAACAGCGCCAGCCGTGACACCGAGGCATTGAAGTCTTCATTGAGGTTAACAGGGCTGGCGCCATTGTAAGTCACGTCATGCTGGTCGCGATTTTCGCTGCGTTTGCTGAAGGCACCATCCCAGCCGGCCGCCAGAGAATGGTTCTCTACGAAGGGTGCCGTATATTTGCCGCTCATGGTCAGGCCCTTGTCGCTGGCACCGGTATTGACCAGCCGGTCTATGCTTTGCACGCCCGCCACGTCATAACCCAAAAAATCGACATCGGAACGACGCTGGTTATAATTGCCGCCCAGTTTGACATCGAGCTTGGCACTATCGGCCAGTTGATGTATCCAGTTGAGATTACTGCGGACCATGGCGGACTGAGAGCGAATTTGCGACGTATCGCTGACATATTGGGGTAAGGCACCCAGCGTGGTCTGTGACATTTCACTGCTATTACCGGAAAACCGGCTGCCATTGACGAAACTTTGCGACGTGAGGGTGTCGCCATTAGCCAGACTCCAGTTCACGCGCGGCGCCAGCCCGATGCTCTGGTAGGTTCCCCGGCTTGTGTCATCAGTATGACGGATCAAGGTGGTGTTCCCGGCAGCATCGGTACCAATTTCATCGCTATAGGACGGGCGCTGATATTGCCCTTCGTTGAGCGTTCCCGACAAGGAATACGACAACCGCCCGGCCTTGTCTGCCACCAGTGCCGTGAGGTTTGCACCATACTTGCCGTTGTCTCGTTGCATACCGAGCTTGATTTCGCGCTGCGAGGTCTGGATCGCTTTTTTCAGGACGATATTGATCGAGCCGGCGATCGCCTGGGTGCTCAGTTCGGCAGTACCGGCACGGATGACTTCAATGCGCTCAATGAGGTCGGGAGAAATCGCGTCCAACGAAAAGCCCGGCGGGCTCGGTTCACCATTCAACAAAATCTGGGTATAGCCGGCACCGAGACCACGCATGCGGATATCGCCACCACGCCCTTGCACACCACCGATGGTCACGCCAGGCAGACGCTTGAGCACGTCACCAATCGTGGTATCGCCATAGCGCACGATCTCTTCCTGTGTCACCACAATCTTGCTGGCCGTATCCTGACGCCGCTCGTCGTAAGCCCTGGCCGCCTTTACCTCGACATTTTGCACTTTTTCAACGACAGGTCTGGGCGTCACCGGAGACACTGTGTCTGGCGACTCCATCGCGCCTTGCTGGGCGTAAGCGGGTTGGACCGAGGCCAGCAACACGAAAAAAGGCAGATTGGCAAGACGAAAAGCGAAAGGGACAGAGCGCATGGAGTGAACTTAATGAGATTAAAAAAAGAGATTAAAAAAGAGATTAAAAAAGAGATTAAAAAAGATACTCTTACGATATTGAAAAAGCCATTAAGTTCAGCGCTCGTCAGACAAAATACAGTAGCAGAGCGCGCTCAGGAAAACGATGGCTATCCATTCAGATCATCACCAGAATACAAAATTTGTCCCGGTAAATCAAAGAGCCTGCAACGCCGCCAGTAAAGGCACGCAGGCATCAGCCACGCGGTTCAGGCTTTGCTCGCGCAAGCTGGCCAGATCAACCCGCTGCTCGGTTTTCAAGCCGGCCCACTCCAGCAATGCGGCACAGGCTTCGGGATGATCGAACAAGCCATGCAGGTAAGAACCGAGAAGGAGATCGTCGGGTGAACGGGTACCCTCTTCTTCGCCGGCAATCATGAAGGCAGGCAAAGTATCGCTGCTGGCGTAGGTCAGCCCCATATGTATCTCATAGCCTTCCACTTTTGCCGCCGGATCAGCGGCAAAAGTACAGGTACCGCTTACTTGTTGCAGGCGTTTCTCGTTGGTGAGTTCGGTGGTGATGTCGAGCAGGCCGAGGCCATCGGAATCACCAGGAGTGCCTTCCACTCCCTGTGGATCGCTGATGATCTGTCCCAGCATCTGGTAACCGCCACAAATGCCGATGACTTTACCGCCATAGCGCAAGTGCTTTTGCAGGACAGCCTGCCAGCCTTGCTGCAGCAAAAAAGCCAGATCATCACGGGTATTCTTGCTACCCGGCAGGATGATCAGGTCGGCGGCAGGGATCGCCATGCCGGGGCCGATGAATTGCAGATCCACCTCGGGATGAAAGCGCAAGGCATCAAAATCGGTGTGATTGGAAATACGCGGAATCGCCGGTACGATGACGCGAAATTTTCCGCTCCCGGTCGGGCTGACCTGGCTGGTCTGGATCGCGTCTTCGGCATCAAGCATCAAGCCATGCAGATACGGCAGTACAGCCAGCACCGGCTTGCCGGTCTTTTTCTCCAGCCAGTCAAGGCCGGGTTCGAGCAGGCTGATATCGCCGCGAAAGCGATTGATGACGAAGCCCACGATGCGCTTTTGCTCCGATTCAGACAGGCAGGCCAGCGTCCCGATAAAATGCGCAAACACCCCGCCCCGGTCAATATCGGCCACCAGGATCACCGGGCAATCGACCGCTTCGGCAAAGCCCATATTGGCAATGTCGCGTTCACGCAAATTCACCTCGGCCGGGCTGCCGGCACCTTCCACGATGATGGCGTCATATTGCTGCTGCAGGCGGCGGTAAGAGTCAAGTACCGCTGGCATGGCAACGCTCTTGTATTGATCGTAGTCGCGCGCATCCATGTCGGCGCGGACCTTGCCGTGAATGATGATCTGCGCACCGGTATCGGAAGACGGCTTGATCAGCACCGGGTTCATGTCGGTGTGTGCGGGTAACCCGGCTGCCATTGCCTGCAAGGCCTGCGCGCGGCCAATCTCGCCGCCGTCAATCGTCACAGCGCTATTGAGCGCCATATTTTGCGGCTTCATCGGCGCTACCCTGACGCCTTGCCGGTATAGCAGACGGCACAAGGCGGCCACGACCGTCGTCTTGCCTGCATCAGAAGTCGTGCCCTGCACCATCAGCGTAGAAATTTTCATTGCATCGTATTCTTTATTTTATGGGGTAAAAACAGAACCTGGCTGGCGCTAACGAACGCATGATCCAGCCAGTTTTCAGGGTCAATATTATCAGGCATTCGCCAACTGCCACTGGCTGATGAGGTGCTGTAATTGCGGCAAGCCATGGGTGATTGCCGATGGTCCCGGAGAGAGGATGTCGGCCGATTTAATCTCAAACACCTGGCCGTTTTTTAGCGCCGGAATCTGCTGCCAGCCGGGTCGCTGCGCCATTTTTTCGGGGCGAAATTTTTTACCGCACCAGGAACCGATAATGATGTCGGGCGCCCGCGCCACCACCTCGGCGGGATCGGCGATGATGCGCTCTCTGGCACTATGATGTTGCGCCAGATCGCCAAAGGCATCAATGCCACCAGCAATCCCGATGAGTTCGGAGACCCAGCCGATGCAGCTCATCATGGGACTGTCCCACTCCTCAAAATAGACGCTGGGTTTGCGCGGCCACTGTACCGCCACCGCTGTGGCAAGCGCGATTTGTCGCTGCAGGCTGCCGATCAACGCGGCACCCTGCTCGGGCTTGCCAACCAGGCTGGCAAGGACAGCGATCATGCGCAGGATGCCAGCGACATCGCGCTGATTAAAAGTATGCACTTCGAGTCCGGCACGGATCAGGTCGCGGCTCATGTCAGCCTGCATGTCCGAGTAGGCCAGCACCAGATCGGGCTCGACCGCAAAGATACGCTCCAGATTGGCGGTTGAAAATCCGCTGATTTTTGGCTTTTCGTGACGCGCTCTTGCCGGCCGGGTGGTATAGCCGGAAATCCCGGCCACCAGATCCTCGGCACCGAGTGCGTACATGACCTCGACTGATTCAGTGCTCAGGCAGGCAATCCGCCGGTAGTGTGAGTTCACCTTGGCTGGCGCAGCGAAAACCAGATTGAATTCTGCCTGGTCTGCCGGAATACCACTGGAAGGGATCATTGATGTGCCCCAACTAACGGCAGGCGTTTGTTACGAGCCAGTTCCATCGCCTCGCACACGACTCTGGCACCCTCAATAATGCGTGGCCCGGCACGGTTTAACTGATCATCATTGAGCGTCACCAGATTCTGGTTTCTGACCGCCAGCAGACTCGTGAAAGTTTTCCATTGTCCCACGCCACTCTCGCCCTGCTGCATGTCACTGCCGAGAATGAGCTCGGGATTTTCCAGCAAAACCGCTTCGGTACTGACAACAAACACATCGGCGGCGAGCCGGCCAAAAATATTTTCACCACCGCAGGTACGGATCACATCGCTGGCGATGTTACGGTCGTTAAGCGTATACAAAGGCTTGCCCCATACCTGATAAAAAGTACGCACCAGACTTTTACGCTGATAGCGCTTACTCAGCTGCGCCAGCTTCTGACGAAACTCCTGTGCCACATCGTCCGCCTGCTTTTCCGTACCAAACAAGGTGCCGAACTTCAACAAGGTGACGGGAATATGATCGAGCGTCGGCGGATCACTCAAGAAAAAGGGAATTCCCGAATGACGCAAAGGCTCCAGCTGCCGCTCAAAACCGCCATGCATCCAGGCCACCACTAAATCGGGCTTGAGCGCGAGGATGCGTTCCACATCAAGCTGCAGATTATCACCGATGCGGGGAATCTCCCTGGCTGCGGCGGGATAGTCGCTGTAGCTGACAGTTGCAATAATTTTGTCACCGGCACCGGCGGCAAAAATAAGTTCAGTTACATGCGGTGAAAGGCTGATGATGCGTTTGGCCGGCGCTTGCAGCGTAACGATGTTACCAGCGTCATCCTTGACAGTGATCGCGGAGTACGCCGCCGGGGCGGTGAAAGAGAGGGCACATAAAAATGCCATAAAACGGGAGTTGTGCATGTGTTCTTGATTTTTTTGATGTTCTTGATGTTTTTAAGCGATATTTTTTGACAGGACAGTCGTAGCGGCTGGCTTGAAAGACGCGAAAAAACCCGTCACTACGACGCCATCAGCGTTGCAGCGCACGTGATTTTAACAATATTACCGATGACAGGTATCAGCAAGACGCCATTGAGGCTAGCAATGGCGCGGCACAGCACTTGCAGCCGGCAACCCATGCAAGGCTGATATAGGGTTGGGGTTCAACCATGCGATAGAGTTGCTTGCGCTTGGTCACATTGCCGGCAAGAAAAGTGCCGTCAAGGTCAGTGGCAAGCAACATGGTTTGTGGTGGCACGACAGATTGTAGTCTTGGCGTCAGGGCATGACGTCTCTCTTTTTTATGGTCGGTTAGATGGTCGCGCCGGGGCGGTCAATGGTACCGGTGCCGGCGCGGACACCTCAGCGCGTCTTGGTGACCTTGCGCAGTGATGGATGCTCATCGGGATTGATGCCATAGCGCATGGCCAGTTCGGCGCAGGTCAATTGGGCGATATAGGCCAGTAACGCAGTACGGGCCCAGCGCGCATCCGGGAAAGGTAATGGCAATTGCGCTTCAGGCGTCTCGTCCCGGCCTAGCGTCAGAAACGGTACGCCGCGCGCCAGCAGTGCTGCGGCCACCGCCTGCTTGCTCTCCATCAGTTCATCTGCTGCCGAGAAAAAAATTACCCTGTCTTCAGGACTGGCCGCAGCAATAGGGCCATGCAAAAATTCGGCTGTCGAGTAGCCAAAAGCAGGGATTCCGACACTTTCCTGCATCTTGAGTGCCGCATCGAGCGCGCCGCCAAACGAGGGTCCGCGCGCCAGCCAGGTCACTGTGCGGGCGCCTTCCAGAAAAGTGGCCAGCTGGCCCGCCACACCTTCAGCGGCGATCTGCACCATGCAGTCTGCAGTCTGCTTGGCGGCCAGCTCAACGTCATAACCGGCCAGCGCCGCACCGGTAAATAATTGCGCGATCACGCTTTTCGTCGCAGGCACGGCAAGTTCGCGTCCGCAACCCAAACGCATGACGTGGTGCGCAGGCTTGAGCAAATGCGCTTCGGGCGTTTCAGCTTCCGTGACCGCAACCACCAGTGCGCCCCGCTCACGCAGCCATTCGGCACTGGCGGCAACATCGGTTGAATTACCGGAAAAGGAAAAGGCATAGGCGACACTGTCGCTCCAGTCCGACTGCGGCAGCTCCTGCGTGGTCAGCCAGGGCCGAAATTCAATTGGCTGGCGCCCCGTTTTCAAGGCAAATAAGTAGGAGACAAACGAGCAGACATTCCCGGAACTGCCGCGTCCGACCAGAACGGTTGTAGGACGTGCGGCAACCTGGCTGCGAATGGCGCTTGCCTCACGCTGCCAGCGCGCCGCTTCGGAACGTAAGACAGCGGGCGCTGCGAGCGCTTCTATAAGCATGTGGCTATGTGACATGTAATGTCTCCTTGCGCGGGCCTTGGGGAGCTGAAATCCAAGGAAGTTCCGCGGGTTTAGGTATCGGTATCTATATCGGTATCGGTATCAGTATCAGTATCAGTTTAAATGCGGGTATAGATGCTGGTCCGGGTGCTGGCGATGATGTTCTGCCTGGCCCGAAAAACTGCTTGATGCAACGCACTCTGGTAGTACTTTCTGCCTCATAAAAAACATGGCTTATCACCTTTAAGCGCTCAGTTGCGGGAAGAAATTTCAGAACCTCTTACAGTTAGGGTGGTGCATTTGATAGTAGATGTCAAGCACACGGACAAATGAGCAGGTCACCGGCTTGATCGGTACACGCTATTTCCCACCTTAAAAAGCCACGTCAAAAGACTGGGAAAGCATCTCTTGAGCGCGACTTTTGCTGCATTTTTCACCTCAAATAGAACGTAAAAAAAATAGCCCGAAAAAAGGTGAACAACGGGATAATCCGCTCTAGCCGCCTTTGAGGTGCAAGGGCAGCCCTGCCGCAACCAAGATCACCTTGTCACAACGCGCCGCCACGGCCTGGTTGAGCCAACCAGATTCATCGGCAAACCAGCGCGAAAGCGCACCCTGCGGGACAATTCCCATACCCACTTCATTGGACACCATCACGATGTCACCCGGCAGGCAATCCAGCGCCAGCAAAAAAGCATCGCGTTCACGTGCGTACTGTAGCGGCGCAATAAGCGGGCCGATGTCAGGATACTCGGTGGCGTCGGAAAACAAGCAATTGGACAACCAGAGAGTGAGGCAGTCGAGCACGATGAGATTATCTGCAGTACTCAGTTCAGCGACTGCGCTGGCCAGATCGAGCGTGCATTCCACCGTGCGCCAGTGAGCTGGCCGGCGCTCACGGTGATGCACAATGCGCGCCTGCATTTCGGCATCACCCGCCTCTGCCGTAGCCAGATAAATCACCGGTTTTTTGGTGGCAGTCGCCAGCTGTTCGGCGTAGGCACTTTTGCCCGAACGGGCGCCACCGAAGATCAATGTACGTGTCATCAAGGATACTCGTGTAGATATTTCTGTTTGAGAGGGGCGGCTGAAAATTTGCTGCCGAGAAAAGCATCAATTACACAAACCTGGCATCAGCCGGCAGGAAGAAACAGGGTTTGCGTGCCGTGTTCAAATCGCTCTATCGGGTGCCCCAGACACAGGCTCAATTGATCTGCCGTCATGACCGCTTCTTTTTCACCGGCCAGCCAACTGCCATCGCCCATCAGCAACAGCGCGTGGGTGGCGATGCGATGGGTTAAATTCAAATCATGGCTGACCATGACCACCGCCTTGTCCGCCTCGCGGCACAGGCGGGCAAACAGCTGCATGACGCTCACCTGATGGGCCAGATCGAGAGAATTGGCAGGTTCATCAAGCAGCATGAGCGGTGCATCCTGTGCCAGTAAAGCGGCGATCGCCACCCGCTGCCGCTCGCCACCGGACAGGCTGCGTACGTCGCGCTGCGCCAGATCAATCACATCGAGTTCGCGCAAGGCCGCACGGGCCATCGCGATATCATCGGCCGACTCCCAATAGTGCGCATCATGATAGGGGTGACGGGCGCTCAGCACGGTTTCGATGGCGCTGTAGGCAAAGGCGTCTGCCCTGCCCTGCGGCAAGAAGGCACGCTGCCGGGCCAGTTCCGGCAAGGACCAGGATCCGAGGTCTTTACCGCCAACGAATATCTGGCCCGATTCCAGCTTGCGCATTCCGACCAAGGTACGCAACAGCGTACTTTTCCCGGCACCATTGCGGCCAATCACACACCAGCACTGGCCGGCATGTATCTGCCAGTCGAGGCCGCTCAGCAAAACCCTTTCCCGGATCTGTAAATTTATTTTTAGCGTCTGCATCAGGGCGGGCATCAGCGTCTCCTCAGTTGATGCAACTGCAGTAAAAATACCGGCACACCGATCAATGCCGTGATCACGCCCACTGGTAACTGTTGTGGTGCCATCACGGTACGCGCCAGGGCATCGGCCAAAACCAGAAAACCACCACCGGCGAGACTGGCCGCCGGAATCAGCAAACGGTGATCAGAACCGAGTGCAAAGCGGCAGGCGTGCGGAATAATCAAGCCGACAAAACCGATACTGCCGGCACTACTGACGGCGCTGGCCGTGAGCAGCGCCGCACAAAAAAACAGGGCCTGGCGCAAGCGGCCGATATGAATGCCCAGCGCGCTGGCATGGTCGGCATGCATGGCGCCAATATTGATGGCACGCGCATTCCTGACTGCAAAGGTACCGGCCAGAAGCAGGATCAGCCAGGGCAGGTAACGCACTTCGGTATTGGATAAATCGCCGATCATCCAGAACACCATGCCGCGCAGGCGGCTATCTGGTGCGATCGAGAGCAGTAAGGTGATGATGGCACCGCAACCGGAAGCGACGATGACGCCGGTCAGCAGCAACAAGGGCGCGCTGCCTTCAGAGCTGCCACTGCCACGAAAATCCCGGTAAGCCAGGCCAAACAGCAAGGCTGCCACCGTGATGGCACCACCAAAAGCGGACAGGTCTACCAGCCAGGCGGCACCGGCGAACAAGATCATCGAGAGGGCACCGACCGAGGCGCCGCCGGAAATACCCAGTACATACGGGTCCGCAAGCGGATTGCGTAACAGCGCCTGCATCATCACGCCGGCCAATGCCAGCGTTGCGCCGGTAACGAAACCCGATGAGGCCCGTCCCAGACGCAGCTCCAGCAAGGTGCCGGCAAGCGTCGTCGGCTTACCCTGCGCCAGTTCCAGCAAGGCGTGCAACAACTCGGTAGCGGACAACGATACCGAACCGATACAGCACGCCAGCAGCACGCTTGCCAGCGCACCGAGTGCCAGCAGCAATATAATGCGCGAAGCTCGCCGGCCAGTGTGATGTTGAGTCATCGGTACGGCCCCTTGTGTCAACAACGACTACAGTTGGAAATATCGTTAAAAATCATAACGTGCCGAAATTTTCAACTGCCGGCCGCTGCTCGGGTAGATTCCAAACTGACAGCCATACGCGTTACTGAAATACTGTTTGTCGGCAAGGTTGGTTCCCGTCAGCGCCAGCTCGAGTGCACCAAAGGTCTTGGCGTAACGCGCGTCAACCGTGGCGTAAGCAGGCATTTTAGCGGAACAGTCGTTGGCAAAATCACTGCCATAACGCTGCTGATCGACCCATTGCAGACCAAGGTTGGCGCTTTGTCCGTTATCTGGCCGCCAATTAATGCTGGCCGATACCAAATTTTTTGGCACCATGACCATCTCCTTGCCGGCATTCACGCCTTCAGTAAAACTGGCCAGCAGATGCTGCCATTTTGCGCTTAATGTGAAGTCCTGATTCAAGCGCGTAGCCGCTTCGAGCTCAACACCCTGGCGTCTGGTCGGGTCGAGGTTGACATTGGAAAACATGGTCGGATCGTAAAAAATCTCATTTTTCAGATTGTTGCGAAACACGCGCGCCGTCACTTGTTGGACGGCGTTACTAAACGCTACGCCCACTTCGACGTCATGCGACGTTTGCGCATTTAACGCACTATTGGCTAGCGGCGTCAGGGCGTTTTCATCCGAATTGGCAACGCGGTAGCTTTGCCCGGTTTTGGCAAACACATTGAGTTGTGGCGTGATCGCGTAACTGCCTTGCAGCTCCCAGGCATTCAAGCCCTGTGAACTGGTGTAATTGGCATTGGTGTAGGGCGCCGGATCGAAGGAAAATTTATCAAACACCTCGTGCCGTCCACCGAGCGCCAGACGTGCCTGGCCAAACTTGATTTCATCGCGCACGTACACGGCTTTCGACTTCTGACTGGCGTCGGCCTGAGAATACAATGAATCAGTCTGGCGATCCCAATGGATGAGATCGACACCAAGCACCAGTTCATTGGTCATGCCATTGATCGCGCTGATATTGCGCAGGCGCGGGGCAAACTGCGTTTGCTGGCTATGATAGGTAGAGGCTGAGTCACCATAATCAACAGAACTGTAAAATGCCCTGGTCGTCTTGTTGCGACGCGACAATTCAGTGGCGAGATCCCAGTTACCAAAACGGCTGTCAAAGAAAATAGTATAGCGATCAGTATCGACTGCGCCAAAATCTTTCGGACTGTTGGTTTGCCTTGGGTCTTGTTCAAACTGCGCCAAACTTAACGCTCCCGGCAAGCGAGAATCCTGCCGTGCCGAGTCGATACGCAGGCCGAGGTTTCCCGCGCCAAAAGCCCAGGCCACGCTGGCGTTGAGGTTTTTTTGCTCGACCTCGTTATTGGCGCGGTAATTGTCTGCCTTTTGCTCACTGAGGTTCAAGTTGGCACTGACATCACCCCAGGATTGCGCGACCGAGGTACGAAATTCCTTGTGGCCAAACTGGCCAAACTCGGCAACAGCCGAGCCAGAAAAAACCTTGTTGCCGACACGCTTGGTGGTGATCTGGATGACGCCGCCAGTGGCACCATCGCCGTACAACACGCTGCTGCCACCGCGCAGGATTTCAATGCGCGCGACCGATTCAATCGGTATCGAGGAAAGCAAGGCACCACTTAATTCGTTTTCCGACAAACGCACACCATCAACCATCACCACCATATTCTGGCTGCTGTTGGTACCAAAACCGCGCAGGTCAAGATCAAAATCCTGCGTACCATAGAAGCTTTCGCGACCATAGACGCCACCAATCTTGCGGATCGCGGCGTTGACATTATTGACGCCAGAATTACGGATATCGACGTCAGTGATGACGGTGGCACCAATCGGTGCCAGATCCGGTGCGCTGGCAAAGCGCGAACCGGTCACGACAATTTCAGGCAACACGGTATTTTTTGACTCTTCGGCATGAGCGCCCTGAGGAGCAAACGCAGCGATGACCGCAACACTCATGGACAGTGGAACAAAAGATGCGCGCACGCTGGCACGCTTGAAAATAGATGGAATCATGATGACGAATAAATAAGGGCAACCAGCCCACGTCCCCGTAGGCCAGATTGAACGAAAAAGCCAGCTATCGCTGGACAATTCCACTTATTCTGGCCGGTATCCGGGCTGTCAAGCGTGACCATCTGACCTTCCCATGCACTTTGCACAGTGGTAATGAAGGATGGCTTACCGCGTCATTAAGGCTCAAAAAGAGGATTATTTTACGCGGCGCTTGTACACCGTTGCGGGGGCAGCACACTGTATGCAATCAACAATTACTGCATTGTGTTTCCCGTTTAACCGCAAACATGAACATGTCTGCGAGCACCAAAACAACGTCATTTTAAAGGCTGGACGAGCTTACGGCAAGATGTATTGCAATTAATACCGACGCGTCCGGCAAGCCTGGCGCTGACATAATTGCCTGCACTTTGCGCAAATCGGCCAAAAATCACAGGCACACTTTACCGCCATGGCAGCTAGTCTTGGCAACTGATCTTAACGGCTGACAAACGATAGCCATGCCTCAAACAGGCAACGATGCAAGTCGGATAATTCGGTAAATTTCAGATTGACGTGATACAAGCCATCACTCAGCTGGCTATTGAGAACCAGCATCGTGCAGTGCACCTGGTAACTTTCCTGCGCTGCCGGATTGATGTTGGGAACATCCATCATGAGGCGATATTCCTGGTTGAGCTCAACGGGGCCGGGGCTCTGCATCAGCACGCCATTTTTTGAAATATTCGTGATCTCCACGGGGACGATATTTCCCTCTCCCAGCTTGATGACAGCGCGCCAGAGGACATTGATTCTCGGTTTTTTTCGCTGCTCTTCCATACATAGTTCCCTTGCAAGACTGATTGACCTGGCCACGCAGCCAAATTATTTTTTAATATTTTTATATC
>CANIFC010000062.1 GCA_947466695.1 Oxalobacteraceae bacterium
TAGCCAGCCTGGAATGTTTGTGTCTGATAACTTAATGGTGGATTACGGTCAAACAAATTACGTACACCTAAAGTGACTGCAAATCCCTTACCTATTGTCCATGAGCCATAGCCGTCAAATGTGGTGTAACTTGGAACCACGTTGGTAGACACGTCACCAGCAGGATCGTCTGCATAGCCCGACTTATAGTGCGCTGCCAGACCAGCTCCAAATGGGCCGCTAGTCCAGTTTACGTTCGCGGTTGTCTGCCAACGGAATATGGCACCAGTTCCAGAATAAATACCTACATTTTGCTTCCATTCGCCATTTTCAGCATTTTGGTATTCATATTTCGACACATAAGTGCTATTTACGACAAATGTATAGTTACCCAGATCCGCCGTACGTAACTTGTAATTACCGCTCAGGTCAATACCTCTTGTGTTGGTACCCCCCAAGTTCTGGTTACGCAAATCAACATAACCGCAAGTAACTGGATTAGGGCATTGTGAGCCGTCAGTTGCCAGATTACCTGCCGCAGTACGACGATATACACTAGCGTACAAAGCAGGATTACCAAAAATATCGTCCTGATTAAGCGACCCAATAGCGTGCTTCAGAGAAATAGACCAAAAGTCGACACCTAGTGTCAAATTTGTGACTGGTTCAAAGACCACACCAATGGTTGCATTCTTTGACGTTTCAGGTTCGAGATTCTTGTTTCCCCCAGATAAGGCCTGAAACTGCTGTGCACAATTTGCTGCTGCCGGCTTACCGGCAACCGGTACACCGCCAGGACAGTTGATGGGATCATCTTGCTGGGTCGTATTACTATAGGTCTGCGAGGAATTGATTTCGTATAAAGAAGGTGCCCGAAAGCCTGTCGAATACGAACCACGGAACAACACCTGTTTGGTTGGCTGGTAGCGAAATCCAACTTTCGGATTAGTTGTATTGCCAAAGTCACTGAACTTATCGTAACGCAGTGCAGCTGTTATATCGAGATCCTTGATGATTGGCATGTTTAACTCAGCATAGACCGCGTAGACGTTGCGCTGGCCTTCATTCACCGTATTTGGATCGATACCCGTGCTGGCAATCACTTTTTCTGCAAAGGATGAATTGGCTGCGCTTAAGAATTTTTGGCGAGCAGCCTCTGCACCAATTGCGATTGCAGTTGATCGCCCCGCATGGAACCAGTCACCAAGTTCACGGCTAGCATGAACGTCAACGCCGGTTGTAGTTCCCTTAGCATTTTGGATGTTCCCACTTAATGCTGCAGAATTAAGGAGGGCGGTCCCGGCCGCACTTTGCGCCCCAAACGGATTAATAATGCCATTAAGTACACCCGCAGTGATGATTCCTCCATCACTATAGCCAGACAAATTTTCCTTCACTTTGTTTTCGTTGTAGGAAAAAGCCGCCTCGTAGTCCCAGCCCGCAACGAGACCTGTCAATGAAGCAATCAGACGCTGCTGATCGTTGATATTCTCATCGGCCCGCGCTCCGTTTGGCAGATCACGCCATTTGACGTTAATGAACCCCGGTAAAGCATTTGCAGGGGCTACGTCATCAGTATAAGTCGGGCTGAGTGGAATATTTGGTGTAATGGCACCAGGATTTCCTGGATAATAAGGATTAAGAGAGCCATCCGGTGCTACGCGGTTTTGTCTTAAACCACCATAAGGTACCGGTGCAATCTGACTCTTGACCGTGCTCCGACTGGCAAGATATTCAATTCCAAGTTCATGATTATCACCAATCTTCATCGTTCCCTTGAGTAAAGCAGTAGTACGCTCACTTCTCGGTACATAATCCACAAAACTCGACGTCGTCATCTGACATCCGGTTCCGGTGGCATTTGGAATCAGATTGGTACCGGTCGCGCAACTCGGTGCGGTCGGGTTACCGGTGAGGTCATCCTGATAGTAATTTGCCGGAAAGGTAGTGGGGGAAAGACCTCCTGCATAGCGTGTATTAAACGGACGGTCAGTGCCACCAATCGCACGTTGCACCTGATGGTCGAGCATGGCAAACACGTTAAAACCATCTTTGTTCAGATCGCCAAAACCAACACCAAAATTAACACTAGCACTTTTACCATTCGGGTGCTGTGGTGAATCAGCACCGAGAGTAATTGTCGCCCCTTGAAAATCTTTACGTGTAATAAAGTTAATAACGCCGCCTACAGCGTCACTACCGTACAACGCAGAAGCGCCATCACGTAAAACTTCAACCCGTTCAAGGGCCGCAAACGGAATCATATTCAAGTCAGGCGCAGAACTGTCAAACGCGTTATTCGCCAGACGTCGTCCGTTCAGTAGTACCAATGTCTTGTTGGCACCAATACCACGTAAATCAGCAAATGATGCTCCGCCAGTTCCTAATCCTACAACTTGGCTTGTCCCCTGCTGTGTCTGCACAACACTGAGGCTAGACATGACTTGTTCAATAGTCGTAACACCTTGTTTTTTAAGATCATCGACCTTGATCACAGTGACAGGCACCGACGTCTCGGCGTCAATACGCTTGATTGCGGAGCCGGTAATTTCTACGCGCTGGACTTCCTGAGCGATTGTTTGCTGTGCTAGCAAACTGGCACTGACGGCGACGCCGCCAACAAACATCATGCGCACCGAACGAGATAATATTTTTTCAACAATCATCGTAATTCCTTGATAAGATTTTTTATATTAACAACTATTTTTTTGATCACTACTTTTGAAATTACTAAAAAAGAACGTAGCGGCAAGTGCCATGAAATCATTCATTACAATTGCATGTCAACTTTTGAATAATATTTTTCTCTTTAAAAACAAAATACTTGGAGTCCCTGTTGTTTTTTAAAATTATCATGCAAATAAGCTAGGACGATTTGGAGATTTTAAGATCAATGTGCAACAAAGCTCAATTTAATCCACATATAAACTTGGCCGATAAATAAGTGCACATTTTCAGTGCGATACTTGTTCAGATGCATTCATACAGATGCCCCCAACGAACAATAAAGTTGATGTTTTAGAATTGCACTATATTAGTGCAATTTATATTGTTTATAACTGAATTAAAAGAGCAGTTGTAGCGTATGAAATTATTCATTAAACAATATCAAACCTTATTTATAATTTTCGATTTAATCCTTAACGGGACTATTCTAAAGTGGTCTATTTTCATCTCAATGTCGGTGAACTTAAGTATTGATTTGATTGTTATGTTGTTTTTTGATCACAATAAATAATGCTTGATTGACAGAGAATTTATAAAATGTTTTGATACTTCATGAAAGAAATTTCTTATTTAAAAATATTTTCTGAATTTATATTTACACCAATAAGATTCATCAAAAATACTTATATTGTTAAAAATTAGCTGAAATTTCAATCATTATATTTTTAGTTATTATTGTCTGTGAACCGTTTCAATCAGAGGTTTGTTAAGTATAGAAGATTGATTTTGTTGACTGATTGACCAAGCGGTAGAACCGAAAAATAGCAACACAAAACAAGTCTAATAAATTCCCTAGGAGTCAAAATGAAGTATCAAATGAAATCACTGCCGATGGTCATCGCACAGATCATCGCGAGTGGCGCACTTTCCGCAATTGCTGTGCCAGCAGTTATGGCACAAGAAACAGTTGCCACTGAGCCGCAGCGCGTGACTATCACCGGATCCATGATTAGTCGTTCGAATAAAGAGACACCAAGCCCGGTACAAATTCTCACTTCCGAAGATCTCGTAAAATCGGGCTTCACAACAGTCGCAGATGTACTGAGCAACATTACTTCGAACGGTGCCGGTGCATTGGCTCAAGGCTTTGCGGGTGCGTTCGCAGGCGGAGCCAGCGGTGTTGCGTTACGCGGTCTGACTGTAGGCGCTACTCTGGTATTGATCGATGGTCACCGCATGGCACCATTTCCTATCGGTGATGATGCGCAACGTCAGTTTGTCGATATTTCCAGCATTCCGTTTGATATGGTCGATCGTATTGAAGTGCTGAAAGATGGTGCATCATCGATGTACGGTTCCGACGCGATCGCAGGTGTCGTCAACGTTATCCTGAAAAAAACATTTAATGGCACAACCGTCAGCGCTGAGGGTGGTACGACACAGCATGGCGGGGGTAAAAACGTTCATATGACACTTACCCATGGTATGGGTGACCTGAACAACGATGGCTATAATGTTTTCGGTAGCGTTGAATATCGCAAATCCGACGCCATCAAGGTATCAGACCGTGATGGCAAAACGTGGGCAAACGGCGACTGGACATCGCGCGGAGGTAATAATCTGAACCCTGGCGTACCGAACATCATAAACAAGGGTCTCACAGCAACCAACACACCATACTTCTACAATTCAACCGGAGTGGGTAAAGCAACAAATCCAGCAAATTTTTCTTTCGTTGATCCTACCTGTAATTTTGCAAAATACACTGCGGGTGGCTGTGTAGTACGCGATACATTTTCCAATTTACAACCAGAAACTGAAAATATCAATCTGATGGTCGGCTTGACTAAAAAACTAGGCGACGACTGGCAATTGAGCCTCAAGGGATCAATGTTCAGTAGCGGAGTGACGAATAACCGCGGCTTGCCTGCCACATTCTCACCTCTTTCGTTTGGCGGGAATACATCTCTCGTACCAGGACAAGCACCTCAAATTGTTAATATTATTCCGAGCTTTCTGGCTCCTGCAAGCTATCCTGGGAATCCGTATGGCCGCGCTGTTAGCATTTATGGCTACATACCAGGATTAGATCCAAGTGCCACTCAAGATATCACCACCAAGGCTTATCGATTTGTCAGTGACTTAAATGGCTCCGTAGCCGGATGGGATGTCAATGCCTCGTTGGGCTATACCAAAGTGGTTACTGACATCGATTATTCCGGCTATGTGAACCGCCAAGCATTGTATAGCGCGCTCACACGCCCTACGAATCCCTTCATGATTACCGGCGGTAACAGCGCCGAAGATCTGGCTGCGATCTCACCAAGATTTTCTAAACAGGCGACTTCCGAACTGAGTTTCGCAGAATTGCGTTTTGGTCGCGAGTTAATGGCTCTGCCTGGCGGCACACTTGGTATGTCCACAGGTGTCAGTTTTGTTCATAAAGTAATCAACTCGCCATCAGCGTTACTGCTGCAGAATGGCATTGTCGGTAGTGGTGGAGCGTATTCATTCGGTACAGAAAATAACTCCGCAGCGTTTGTAGAATTTGTTGCCCCAGTGCTTAAAAATCTGGAACTGGATCTTTCTGGTCGTTTCGATCACTATGACACCTATGGCAATTCCACCACGCCGAAAGCGGGCTTCAAATTTACTCCGCATGAAATGGTTACTGTTCGTGGTACCTATTCAAAAGGTTTCCGCGCACCGAACTCGGCAGAAAACGGCGTTGCAGGTTCATTCTTTTCCTCGGGAGGAATCAATGACCCTATCTTATGTGCAGATGGAAAAACCACGACAAAAGGTAATGTGTTAGCGGCTTGTTCTTTCACACCAGCTTATGTACAGACTACAACCAAGGATCTCCAGCCAGAAAAGTCTACCTCGGCTACGTTTGGCCTGATTCTGGAACCGGTCAGGGGCTGGGCAACCACAATCGATTATTATCAAGTCGAAATCAAGGGTCAGGTTAATACAACATCGCTTTTGCCGAGTTTTGTTCCTACTTATGTCCGTACTACTCCACTCGAGACACAAATTGCCGATGGTAATGGCGGAGTAGTCACTGGTATTCCATCAGTCGGGCAAATTGCCTACGCGACATCGGGCTACACGAACGTTGGTAGCACAAAGACCAGCGGAATTGATCTCGATACCTCGTATAAATTCAAGATGGGTCAGTATGGTGACATGAGAGTCGGCTTACAATTTTCTCATCAAATCAGCTATGTGCTCTCTTTCCTCGATAGCCAATATGAACTAGCAGGAACACACGGTCCGTCTGGTGTCAGTGGTGACACGGGTAACCCTAAAAACCGCGCACAGCTGACCTTTGGCTACGATAAAGGTCCGCTGAATGTAACAACTAACTTTAACTGGGTGAGCAGTTTCTCAGCACTAGATCCGTCAGTCGGTGGCACTAGCTGTGATTCAGTTGCACTCGATGTCGCAGGAAGAAGATACTTCCAAGGAACAACAGTACCAGCAAGTTATTGCACCATTCCTTCGTTCATGTCGACCAATATTACCGGTACTTACAAGCTGGGGAAAAACTGGACTTTACATGGCGCAGTATTGAACGCATTTGACCGTCAGCCACCAATCGACGTTGCTACCTATGGTAACGCAGGCAATGTTCTTGGATATAACGGCACCTTGCATCAAGCTGGTGTTATTGGCCGTGCCTTCAACATCGGTGCGGTCTACAAGTTCTAAGATAGTAACAATTAACAGCGCAGGAAATATTAGCGCGGGTTGATCAGAGGGAGAAAGGCAATACGCCTTTCTCCTTTTTTTATTATTAGTTCAACTATACCAACAAGCCCGATGCTTTCAGTATGTTAAATTAATAGATCATATTTCAGTCATCACAAATAATTTGAAGTTGTTTAATCTATTCAATTGCCTGTTATATAATGCAATATAGTAACTTTTTCACGTCGATGCAGCCATAAGCTGGATACTAAAGTAGCTTTGTTGGCTTTATATAAGTACTACTCGCACTCTCTGAACCGAAAAGTACATTGCATGAAAACTCAAACGCTCGTAATCCAAAACCTAAAATAGATTCAATTACGCTAATTACTTTACAGCGTAATCTATAAATCTGTCTCGGCATAGGCAGATCAATTGGGAACAGATTCCCGCCTAACCGGCTATAAATAGATCCATAATTAATTACAAGATCTTTGATGCTGCGCGCATTTGATGCGTATATTATGGCAACTGTTTGTCGGTTAGTTGTTTGAGAATATTTTTCGTTCTATCAAATGTAAAAAGTCATTTTTCACGGCATATTTATCTTAAATAGACTTGACGTTAAGTTTGAATTTAGTCGGTAATCGGTAATCATCTCATATAGTCCTTTGGCACAAATAAAAAGCCCGCCAGACGAGGTCTGGCGGGCTTTAAACATTGTAAAACGTACTATTTTACAAATACAACTTACTTAGAACGACTGGTTGTAACGTACATAAATAAAACGCTCTAATGGCATTTCTGGATCTACCGAAGACGACGATGATTGGCCATTAATTGTCGCGTCATAAACAATACGCGGCTTTTTGTTCAAGAAGTTATTGGCACCTACCAGAATCTTGCCCTTCCATGGCGTATCGTAGGCAATGCTTAAGTCATTGTAGACCAGAGCGCCCTTACGATCATAGTCAGTACCCCAACTAGCTTGTCCACCTGGATTGCTGCACTCTACGTCCGATTCCCAGCATTGGGTCTTGGTTCCGCTGTAGTAACGGGTTCCCAACGTGGCGCTCCAGTTACCCTGACTCCAGTCAACACTGATGTTTGACTTGACGCGGTTGTAGCCAAACTCACCAGCATAGTCAACCCATTCAGACAAGGCAGTGCTTTTTTCCTTGAACGAATCGACATAGGTCGTATCGGTACGGAGATTGAACTGACCGTATTTCGTCATGGCAAATTTATAACTCAGACCCACATCGATACCGCGTGTTGCGAGTTCACCCAAGTTAGCGTTACCGCGTGCCAGATTAGAGATGGCACCTGTAATCGGGTCACGTTTAAGACTACCGCAGAACGACTGGACATTATTGATATAACATCCGTTCGCTACATAACTGGCACTAATACCCGTGATGCGATTTTTGACAGTGATATCAAAGTAGTCAAGTGATGTGCTCAAACCTGGCAGGAACGAGGGGTTATACACCAGACCCAGAGTCTTGGTTTTGGCAGTTTCTGGTAACAGCGAATTGTTACCAGCACCCGCCAAGAACGGAACGGTAGATTGCCCGCCAGTGCTAGGGACTACAGTTCCAGCCTGACTCAACTGGCGAAATCCGCCGGGAACACCGGCAGCAGCACAACGTGCCTGTACTGCTGGGTTTCTTGCCGCTTCGCCGTTGACGGTATCACAAGGGTCCATATAGCTGTCAAACGACTGCGAACCACCGCCAAAAGTATCACCCAGTGCTGGCGCACGGAAACCTTCTGCAATCGTACCGCGGGTCAGCAGGTCTTTAACCGGCTTCCACATAAAGCTGGCCTTACTATTGGTAGTTTTACCAAAATTACTGTAGTCGGAATGACGTGATGCCAGATTGACCGTCAGCAGTTCGGCGAAAGGTTTTGCCTTGAGCAAAGGAATGTTGACCTCTGCATAGACTTCCTTGACGCTGTAATTACCTTCGGTAGAGTTTCCCGCAAGGTCAGTTGAATAACCAGACTGTTCGAACTGACCAGGACGATCGTAGCCACGGACATCGCGTTTTTCAACTCCGGCGGCGAAACCAATAGCACCAGCTGGCAGTTTATATACTTCACCGGCGATATCTGCATTCAGGCTGCTGATGGTACTGCCGTAAGTGGCCTGACCTGTTGACATGACATAACCCAATGCGTTGGCATTGGATGCAGACGGACCACCGAGGATATCAAAAGGAGTGCATGACGCCAGCGCGATCGGGTTTGCCGCAGTGCCGCACTGCACTATCTGATTGGCATTCATGAACGAGGGGCCGAGTGCACTTTTCAATGCCAGAAGATTTAGGTTACCAGTACTTCTTGTAGTGCCGCTGGAACTGCTGTGGTTCACTCCGACGCTCCAGTTCCATGGCATATCACGGATTAACAGATCTCCTTGAAGCGCCGCATCGATGTGAAAGGTGTTGTTCTGGTTCTCCGTCATGCGCGGCACTTCGATCGTGCGGCGATTAAAAAATAAATCGCTTCCTGCGCCAGCACCGGCAACCTGGTTACCGTATGGATTGTAGTAACTGTCCTTGTCAATATAAACCGGATAGTCAGGCTGCGACAAGCTATTGAGCGGATAACCGGCAATACCCTGATTGGAGGTGCGCGTCGCGTACATGGCCGTACTGGTAATACGCATGTCGGCTGGTAACTCGATGGTACCTTTGGTAAAGATGGACGACAGTTGAGTAGGAGCCTGGAACATCATTTGCTGAGACGAATTAAAGCTGTCTTCGTTTGCGCCTGTGAATTCATGGTAGTTCGCCGGATTGCGCGAACTGCTGCCAACACCTGCACCATTGTAGCTTCCGCTATGATTAAGGAACTGATCAAATCCGGTTGTAGAGGCACCACCGGAGCCGTTGATCTGGCGGATACGACCCCACGGTCCTGCGCCAAAGCCAGCATCATAGTGATTCGGACCATAAGAGTAAGCGGTAATTTCGCGATCCCGTGCCCATACGGCTTCTTGTTTGCTATGCGAAATACCAAACATGATCGATGCCTTTTCGTTACCAGCACCGTAAGAAAATGAGTAATCTTCCGTCTTGCCATCGCCTTTTTGGTTTTGACCAACGTAGGCGCTCACTTCGCCGCCATCCATGCGTTTCTTGAGGATAACGTTAACAACACCTGCGATCGCATCTGAACCATAAATGGATGACGCGCCGTCCTTCAAGATTTCAATGCGCGATATCATGGATGATGGAATCGTCGACATATCGGTATAGCCGCCAACCGTTTGGGTCCAGCGCTTGCCGTCGACCAGCACCAAGAGCCGCTCAGAACCCAGATTGCGCATGTCAATATACTGGCCGCCCTGCTCATTATTGGACGTCAGAACCGAGCCCTTGCTGAAGGCAGGGGTACCAGCTGATGACATCTTATTTAAAATATCACCAACGGTAACGAGGCCGGTTTTCTGGATTTGTTCCTGCGACATGATCTGGACAGGTTGCGCAGTTTCGCGATCCACCTGGCGTATGCGCGAGCCGGTCACTTCAACGCGTTGCGCCTCTTCGACTTGCGCCTGGACGATAGAAACGAAACACATGCTGACCGCCACCGCCATCGTCGTGCGGCCTAGCCGTTTCATCGTAAATTGTTGATTTTTCATTGCACACCTTAGAAATAGAATGAATTCAAATGCTTAACGTCGAGATGCGCAATCGGTTTCGTTTCAGGCGTTACCGTTGACATTTGAATATTTTTGAAACTCATCGGACATGGATATCCACCTGCACAGACCAAGTTTCTCTTTGAAATTATTTATCCAGAATTTTCTTATTCATCTAACTTCATTTTTTACTCAATAATGTAAATAAAATTTACTTATTTAATAATTTATGTAAATTAAAACGTCAAAAATAATATCGGCAACACATAGAAACATTCAGGCTAGTTAAGTGTCAATAAGGAATATTTTTAGAAAAAACTAAAAAACAACACTTTTTATTTTTTTATTTCTAAAAATTATCCTTAAATTAATAAATAATTTATTTTACAAAAATCATGTAAGTTGTACATAAATCATCTATTTATTCTATTAAATAGCTATTCATCGAAATAATATTCGAAATATCAGACCATTTTCTTTTGAAAATTAATATGCGCTTGTTTTCTGAGTTATGATGTTAAACAATAAGCACTTTACAAATTTGTTTTTCTGATTATTATTTTTTTAAAAAGTATTTGCTCTTGGTAAAAGTAATTGCTCTTTTTTAGTGCGTGAAAATATTTTCATTTTTAAATATTTTTAGTGACAAATTCTCTCATTTAACAACAATAGCTTTAGCCCTCTCCCCCGCACCTTTTTCCGCCATTCATCGCCGCTTGTATCACTGGCAAAACACGGGTCTCACCATAGATAGGGCCCTTCCTTTTCCTAAGCACTGCTTTGTATATCTTTAGAAGACCAAAGAACTGTCTACGTCAACAACGCGTGAACGGTAACGCACACTTTTTTGCCAGATGCTATTGAAAAGATAAATGCACGGTCCTTGCTAATTTTTTAAACATTTAGAGTCATGTCACTAGGCTAATTTCTCCTTATCGCCCGTCTTATGTGTATTCTTGGCCGATCTCAATGCGATCGACATCACCATGACCAATCCACACTACCCGCACCTTCTGGCACCACTTGACCTTGGGTTCACGCAATTGCGTAACCGGATCATCATGGGTTCCATGCACACCGGACTGGAAGACCGCTTCTATCACTACCCGAAACTGGCGGCGTATTTCAGGGAAAGAGCGCGTGGTGGCGTGGGCCTGATCGTTACCGGCGGAATTTCACCGAACCGGCGCGGCTGGCTGTTGCCGCTTGGTGGCACCATGAATAGCCTGGGTGATGTATGGAACCATCGCAAGGTGACTGGCGCGGTCCATGAGGAAGGCGGCAAGATTGTGATGCAGATTTTGCATTCTGGCCGTTACGGCTACCAGCCGTTTGTCGTATCCGCCTCAGCCAAAAAATCACCTATCTCGCTGTTCAAGCCAAAAGCACTAACCGAGTCTGGCATTGAAGGGACAATCCGCGACTACGTGCGTTGCGCCAGACTGGCCCAAAAGGCCGGTTACGACGGCGTTGAAATCATGGGTAGTGAGGGATACCTGCTGAACCAGTTTCTCTGCGCGCGTACTAACCTGCGGCAGGATCGCTGGGGTGGCACGATCGAGAACCGCATGCGTTTGCCGGTCGAGATCGTGCGCCGCGTGAGGGCTGCGGTTGGGAAAAATTTCATCATCATGTACCGCCACTCGATTCTTGACCTGGTCGAAGGCGGCAATAGCTGGGAAGAGGTGGTGGCAGTGGCGCAGGCGCTGGAGCAAGCCGGGGTCACCATTCTCAATACCGGCATAGGCTGGCATGAGGCCAGGGTTCCGACGATTGTCACTTCGGTGCCGCGTGCGGCATTTGCCAGCGTCGCCGGGCGCTTGAAACAGGCTGTCTCGATTCCCGTGGTGGCCTCTAACCGGATCAATATGCCGGATCAGGCGGAGGCCATTATTGCCAGGGGCGATGCCGACATGGTGTCGATGGCACGACCATTTTTAGCCGATCCCGAATTCGTCAACAAGGCCGCTACCGGACGGACAGATGAAATCAATACCTGTATCGCCTGCAACCAAGCCTGCCTGGACCATACCTTCGCCAATAAACGGGCCTCTTGCCTGGTGAATCCCAGGGCGGCACATGAAACTGAACTGGTCTTCAGGAAGGCGAAAAAATCCAGACGCGTGGCCGTCGTCGGCGCCGGACCAGCTGGTTTGTCAGCGGCGAGCGTAGCGGCTGAGTGCGGTCACGAGGTCACGCTCTTTGACAGCAGCGACAAGGTCGGTGGCCAATTCAATATCGCCATGCAGATTCCCGGCAAAGAGGAATTTGCCGAAACCA
>CANIFC010000063.1 GCA_947466695.1 Oxalobacteraceae bacterium
GGAGCATCCCTAAAGTGCTCAACGGAGAACCGGTGCAATACCGGTTTGATATCGCCGAATATCATCCGGTCACGCATATTCTTGGTCCGGCTTCGCCAGTCACGCAAGCGCAGATTGCCCGTACCGTGATCGGACAGCGTATCGTCTTGACGGGCGATCCACTCAATCCGGTGAAAGCGGACGACTGGACAGTCAATGGTGACCCGGGAGAACTGGCGGCGACGCTGAGCAAGGATGGCTGGATACACGCACCACAAGATCCCCACTTTTATCCGCATACCGGGAGCCTGCCCGGGCTGCTTGTACTGAACTCGGCGGCAATCGGCGGCTGGGAGCCAATTGATCAAAGTGACAACCATGCCGGTCACAGCACAACACCACCGCCCTTGGCGCGCAACCGCCAGTTTCAGATCAGGATGTGGGTTCGCTCAGACGGCAGGCCGGCACATCTTGCCGGCACTTGTCACCGGATGGCAATTGACAATTCATCTTATGACAATGTACGCAAGGGTGGCTCATGGGCGCCGCAGCGGCTTGCCGGACAAGCGGGAATCGCCATGCTCGATGCCCGCGAGCTACTTGGCGCAGGGGGTAACGACGTTAGTGATGCCTTGCATGTGCTGTACACGGCGGCCCATCCACATCTTGGTGCCATAACTCTCGCGATGACTGGTCCGGGTGGCCCCTACGGTTTTCTGATGAATGACAATCACGGATCGAGTCAGCAAAACCGCTACGGCACAGCAATCCTGAACCTTCCAGCGCCCCCTTTCCCTACTGGCTACACTGTTGGCGACTTACCAGCCGGTGCTTATGTGATGACTTTATCGGTGCACCTTCGCCTGACGACAGGTGACAACAATGCTGAACCGGTCACCGACCAGATCGCATTTTATAAAATGAAAACATAAAAGATATTATTTATTCGATATTTAAAAGCGGATATTCAAAAGCAGATATTTAATGACGACAATTCAATGACGACTATTCAATGACGAATAATTAAGTACGCATTTTCAGGAAAAATAAAATGGTACTTTTTCTTCCCTTCTTGCGCTTGGAGGAAATCCGGAAATCACCGCAACAAGTTTTCCGCTCGTATTGAACAATGCGCTCAGGTCAGCGTGCGCCAAAGCGAAGCTAGTGCAACAACAGGCTTAACAGCGATGTTTACTGTACATCAGCGCATTCCTGTCCCTTCAGGTTTTTTGTTACCAGAGAAAAAATTCTAATTTACTACTTTATCTCTCTGTCATGAATGAAAAATGGTTTAATATAAATATCACTTTTCAATACACAGGAATAATGATCGATTCAGACTATCGGGTCGATAATATAGACCGTTATGAATACTGATTACGAGCATTTTGGTACCCCGGTGAGTAACATGGTTGCGGCAAAAAAAACAAAAAAATCTGTCTCCCCTCACCCTCACAGTTATGTACCAACGCGTAATGAAGTTGCTTATCTGGAAGCGCATTTAATTACAAAAATACTGACCGGATGGATGTGCCAAAGTCCGACAGAGATTATTCCTAGCCGGACCCAAGTCGCGGAAGCCCGTGACATCCTGCTAAAGCGGCCTGATGTGGCGCATTTATCGGGCATCATCACCATGTGTAATTACTACATTAATGGCGATTAAATCTTCCTTGCAATCAATGCCTGTAAAAGCCTGGCTTCACCGGAAGATGCATGTGCGTACTACGAACCCACAAGATCAAGACCCTGCCGGTACTCGAGCGGGCCGGCCGTGTCACCGGTGTTCTCACGCTGGTCGACTCCATGAAGCATGCCACGCTTGAGATCCACGAAGGTTTTGAGGCCAGATGACACCAGTTCATCAACGAGCGCGTTCATGCCGCAGTGAGGATATGCATATCGTGCAACGGGTCCCACTGCTGTCCGATGCCGGCATGCACCATATTAGCGCTTGCGCCTGAGTGAACCACAAAATGCCTGATTTAGCGGCAAGTGTCGGGTAAGACGATTTTTTTCAATTTCACTGAGTCTCTGTCACGCCACTTGACCTGTATCAATCAGATAACTTTTCCATCAGTTAATATCATGGTATACGCACATACATCTACCATGAGACACGACTGCGCTTGTAAAGCGACCACCGGACTGTGCTTTGCATTGCGATGAGACTGGGCGTCCGGTGGACCTTATTTTGTGATAATTCCTGCAATGAGCATCAATAAGCAACAATAAGCATCAATAAGTATTAATGAGTCGATATTAATGAGTCAATATCAATGAGTCAGCATCCAGCAGTAAGCGAATACTGTGAACGCGGTCTCACCGGCACTATCCAGCCTGGCGTATTTTTCCAATTTTAGCCTGTTCGCCTGCTTCTTTACACACCTTATTGCCATGACAAATAAAGTTCACGCCTTGCAAGCTACCGGTGACCACACCGGCCAGACCTCTCAGACCTCTTCGGCTACTTCCTGGGCAACCATGTCTGTTGCCGATGTCACAAAAAAACTTCAGGTAAATTCATCCACCGGTCTGTCACTACAAGAAGCGGCGCAGCGACTGGCCCGCCATGGGGCAAATGTGCTCATCGAAAAACCGCCACTTCCTGTGTGGCGTCTGTTTGTGGATCAGTTCACCGACTTTATGATTATGGTGTTGCTGGTCGCGGCCGTCGTCTCCGGCCTGATCGGTGACATCAAGGACACCCTGGCGATCGTCGTCATCATCTTGCTCAACGCCGTGATCGGATTTACCCAGGAGATACGCGCCCGCAACGCCATCGCCTCACTGAGGCAAATGGCGGCGATCAGCACCGTTGTCGTACGCAGCGGCGAGCGCCTGACGATTCCGGCGCCAGAGTTGGTCGCTGGTGATATCGTCCTGCTCGAAGCGGGCAACGTGGTACCTGCCGATCTGCGCCTGATCGAGACCGTACAATTGAAAATCGATGAAGCGTCCTTAACGGGCGAAGCTACCACGGTTGAAAAACACGCTCAAGCGCTGACAGACAAAAACCTCGCTTTGGGCGACCGTCTCAATATGGCTTTTAAAGGAACCATACTCAGTCATGGCCGCGGCACCGGTGTCGTCGTTGCGACCGGCATGGACACTGAACTCGGTAAAATTGCCACGCTACTCGACAGCAGCGACGACCTCAAGACCCCGCTGCAAAAACGTCTGAGCAGCTTTGGCAAACTTCTGAGTTTTGCCGTACTGGCTATTTGCTTCATCGTTTTTACTGTCGGTATCTTGAGTGGCGAAACGGCCCTATTGATGTTTCTTACGGCAATCAGTCTGGCAGTGGCGGCGATCCCGGAAGCATTGCCGGCCATTGTGACCATCTCGCTGGCGCTAGGGGCGCGCAAGATGGTGCAGCAACATGCCTTGATACGGCGTTTGCCGGCAGTGGAAACGCTGGGTTCAGTGACGTACATCTGCTCTGATAAAACGGGTACGCTGACGCAAAACAAGATGCGGGTGCAGCAACTTTTCAGCCAGGGTACTACCTTGTCCGACTTGACGGCGGCACCCGAACAAGAACCCTGGGTGAGCTTACTGCGCGCAATGGCCTTGTCCAATGACGCCAGCATCAGCCACAAAGGCAAACTTTCCGGAGACCCGACCGAAACTGCCCTGTATCAGGCGGCACTTGACGCCGGCTATGACAAGACAGCGCTGGAAAAAAAGGCCCCGAGGGTCTTTGAACTGCCTTTTGACGCCCAGCGCAAATGCATGACGACCTTTCACGACCAGTCCGGCGAACTGCTTGCCTATACCAAAGGCGCACCGGAAAACGTGATTGCGGCCTGCATTGCGCTGTTGACTCAAGAAGTTCATGCCGGTAGCAGCCCAGAACCGGCATTTGATCCAAACCTGATTCTGGCGCAGGCGCAGCACATGGCCGAAGAAGGTTTGCGGGTACTTGCCGTAGCGCAGCGCATCTGGCCTGCCTTGCCGGAAGGATCAACCTCCGCCGAGATCGAAAGTGCGCTTGTTTTTATCGGACTCATCGGCTTGATGGACCCGCCAAGACGCGAGGCAAAAAGTGCGGTCGCCCTATGTGTCAGCGCCGGTATCACGCCTGTCATGATTACCGGTGACCATGCGGCAACGGCCGGCTCCATTGCACGCCAGCTCGGCATTGCCACCAGGGACGATATCGTCATGACCGGTCCGGCACTGGCGGTATTAAGCGATGCACAATTGAAGGAACAAATGGCGCGTATCCGGGTGTATGCACGGGTCGACCCGGCGCAGAAAATTCGTATTGTCGAAGCCTTGCAGGCACAGGGTGAATTTGTCGCCATGACCGGGGATGGTGTCAATGACGCCCCGGCGCTCAAGCGGGCCGATATCGGTATTGCGATGGGAAAAGGCGGCACCGATGTCGCGCGCGAGGCATCAAGCCTGGTGCTGTTGGATGATAATTTTGCCAGTATCGTGCATGCGGTGCGTGAAGGTCGCCGTATTTTCGACAATATCCGCAAGTTCATCCGCTATGCGATGACGGGCAACTCAGCTGAAATCTGGGTGATTTTTCTCGCCCCGTTTCTCGGCTTGCCCATTCCTCTGTTACCCATTCACATCTTGTGGATCAACCTGATGACCGATGGTCTGCCAGGTCTCGCCTTTGCGGCAGAACCCGCAGAAAAAGGCATCATGCAACGTCCGCCGCGCCCGCCACAGGAAAGTATTTTTGCCCACGGCATGTGGCAGCACATTGTCTGGGTTGGTCTGGCAATAGCCGGGGTATCGCTGTTTATTCAGGCATGGGCCATTCATGACGGCTCTGCCCATTGGCAAACGATGGTATTTACTGTGCTGACCCTGGCGCAGATGGGCCATGTTCTGGCAATCCGTTCGGAGCGCGATTCGCTGTTCAAACTGGGCCTGCGTTCCAACTTGCCGATGCTCTATGCCGTCATCATCACCTTTGCGCTGCAAATGGCGACGATCTATGTACCGTTTCTCAACCCGATTTTTAGCACTGCCACACTCACCGTGGCAGAGCTGGGGATTTGCCTGCTACTGTCAGCGAGTATCCTGATGATCGTCGAAATGGAGAAATGGATGATCCGTAAAGGCTGGTTATACAAGAAAGTACAAAAATAAACTATAGCAGGATAAGGTTGTAATTTATTTTTAGCCAGCTAGAGTGTGGCATGTTTCGCTCTTAACCGTAAGGTGAACCTGAGCGCCACCGCCAATACTCCCGCAGCGCCGATTACCATGATGCTGGTAGTGCCGGTAGATTCAATCAGCCGGCCTGCGATGCCAACGCCCACCGATTGTCCGAGAAAAAAGCAGGACGCAAAGGCCGAGACTGCGGCACCGCGCCGTTCTGGGGCCATCTGGGTGGCGTTGATTTGCAGGGTATTGTGCAGCATATAAAATCCCAGTCCGGCGATAAAGCAGCCCGGAATCGCCCACCACCAGACAGGGGCAAGGCCGATGGCAACGAAGGAGACCGCCAGAAAAATGCCGCCCCACAAGGTTAATCCCGGCTCACCCAGACGACGCACCAGTTTTGCTGAGCCAATGGCAAAAGCGAAACCACCGAAGCCAAACAGCATCAGCATGGAACCCGCCGAAGTGAGTGATAACTGGTAGACGGTGTGCAGGTGTGTGGCAATGAAGGCGAAGGCCCCATATAAAAAGGCGCCTTCGAGAAATACGGTCAGTAATACCAGTCGGGCCCAGGGAAGTACCGCAATCTCCCGAAATTCGGCAACCATATGCGCAAAGGCAGAGCCTTTTACCTCACGGATACTTTTTGCGTGGGGCGGCAGACGTCGGTTCAGGTACATCAGGCTGGTGCCAACGATGACAAAAATGAACGCGACAAAAACAAAGGGCAAGCGCCATTGATGCGCGTCTGCTGCCAGCCCGCCGATGAGCACTCCGGTAGACAAACCGAGAATCTGGCCAATTAAAAAACGTGCCAATACGGGCTGGCGCTGCTCGTAAGGAATGACATCGCCTATCCATGCCATCGATAAAGGAATGATCGCCGCTGCAGTCGCCCCCGCCAGCAGACGTGCTACCAACAGCGAGGTAAAACCAGTCGCCATGGCACAAAAACTGGCCGTGACGGCACAGGCAAAAGCGGCACAGGCAACAACAAAATATTTTCCGTAACGGTCGCCCAACGGACCAAAAAGCAATTGCGACAGACCGTAGGCGACTGAAAAGACGGTAATTACCAGCGAGGCGTTACCCAGTGAAACACCAAATTCCTGTGCTAATTGTGGTAGCAGCGGATCGGTTACCCGTAATGAGATGCCGCTGCCAAACGCGGCTAGCGACAGCAAAGGTACCGCAAGTTTTGGCGTTGCCGCCTGGGAAGTGATCGATGGAAACACCCTGCTATCTATTTGTTTTGTCTGTGTCATAAATTTGATGCTCATCTCATTGATGGAATCGATACCCGCCTAATCATCCTCATGCAGCGGAAAGAGGCAATAGCACGTCAGTTTTAGTATCCGTTTCAGCGCTTGGCCGGCTGGCGATGTCATGTCGTGTTATCTGTTATCAATGATAAATAGATCATTTTAGACTGAAACCTCTTTCGCCGCAGACAGCCAGTTTGAGGTAAACAGCAGGTACGATAAAATAATTTACATTGCGCTACATTATATTTGTTAAGCAAGTACACTGGAAAGGGCATTTAAAAGTGCGCCAGGAAATACTTTTTAAAAAAAAGATGTTACCGGAATTGCCATATCATTCTGGGCCTGTAGCGCAGACAATATGCAGCTACGCGCATGGTTTGAATGCTGACCTCAGATCCGGCTTGCGGCGCACCGTATAACGACTTACCTACGACGATTTACCTGCAATCGTTTATACACAGACTGGATAAATTCCCATGACCATGCGCTGCCGCCATGTCACTCTTGCCCAGGCATGCGCCGGCATGGTGTTACATTCTTCCGTGAGTATTTTTTTTCATGGTATAAAACGGTGTTTTTTTCCTGCGAATCACCGTCTCACGGAAGGAAATCTCAAGCAATTGGCGACACATAGAATTGAATTTTTAGTCATTTCCGAGATCGAGACCCGCTCCCCTGAGGAGATTCTCTCCGACACCGCCGAGGCTACCGGCCGCGTCAAGACTATTTTCGCTGGAGCCGATCTGGCCGAACCGACTATGGCGGCACTTTATACCCAGGTGCTGGCTTTCAGGAGTGCGTTTTGAATACCTCGCAAGTCATCACCGAAGACATCGTCATTAACTATTGTGCAACGATACCGGCGTTCCCCGCCATTATTTGCCGCATACTCGACACGCTCGAAGATGAAGATGCCAACCTGAACCTGCTCGTCGAGCATATCCGGCAAGATCCCCTGATTACGGCACGCATCCTATCGGTTGCCAGCCGCTCGGCAAACAAAACGTCTTCTTTTGCCACCACCAATATTTTTACAGCCTGTTCAATGATTGGCACCAGCCGGGTACGCCAGTTGACGGTACTCAACAGCCTGGCCGGGTTTGCCGACAAACTGCTACCTGACTGCACGTCCTCGCTGTACTGGCAACACAGCGTCAGTGTCGGCGTGTGTTGCGAAGAGCTGGCCCGTTACAGTGGACTGCCCTCGCTCAGTGCCCAGATCGCCGGCCTTTTACATGATATCGGACATCTCTGGCTCAGCCATTACAACCAAAACGCCGATGTCTCTGCATGGGAGCATGCCTTGACCAATAACATCGGCATCGTCGAAGTCCAGCGTGAACGTTTTGGCGTCGACCATGCAGTAATAGGCGCGTGGCTCACCGCACACTGGGGCTTACCTGTGGATATCACCGCTGCGGTACGCTACCATCATGCGCCTCAAGCTGCACTCGACGAACCGATGGTGCCGCTCATTCATGTCGCTGAAGTGCTGGCTAACGCTCTGGATCTGACCGGACGTCACGAAAACAAGGTCACTAGTTTGTCGACAGAAGCATTTCAAAAAGTCGGCCTGGAGCTCGATTCGGCCGATCCAGAGGTCAAGGCCCGCATTCAAGCGCTTTTTGGTCGCATCGTTGCACGCAGCGAACATGCCAATGCCGGATTTACCTAAAGCGGCTTAACCGGCAACGCTACTTTCCCGACTTGGTTTTCGCCTGACAGGATAAAGTTTTCAAGTGCATTAAAGACGTCATCAATTGTCTGAGCCCCGTAGGCTTGCTCAATATGCCGGTATTGCTGGTCAATTAATGGCGCAATATCCTCGATAAGAGCATTGCCTTTTTGGGCCAGTCGCACCATGACCCGGCGCTGGTCGCCTGAAACCGGGCGGCGCCCGATCAGTCCTGTCGCTTCCATGCGGGTCAGCACACCCGCCATGCTGGGACTCGATATCTGGCAAAGCTGACAAAGTTCGCGCGGTTCAAGCTCAATGCGCTCGTCGAGTGCGCGTAAAATTCGCCACTGCTGCTCAGTGAGCCCGAAATGAATCAGGATTGGACGAAAATGCGACATCAGTCCCTCTCTTGCCTTCAGAAAAAGTTGCGGCAAATTACGATAGATGATTTTTGGTTCCAAGTGCGCCTCCTGATGATATTCAGCCAGATGATCAGGTCAGACTGACTGACTGACTGACTGACTGACTTCCATTCGCTGATTCTTGACCGGGAACTGGCTAACTTCGCTCAAGTTATACAACTTGACTCACTCATATATTAGTGATTAGAATGCTCAGATGTTAGTGAATAAAGTTAGCAAATATAATATCCTCAAAGCGTCATTGATTGCAATGAAAAACCGGACAAGCACCGTATTTGTATCACCGCAATGGACATTGATCATGAGCTATTCATTTGCTATTCACTAGCTTATCCATCGAACGATGTACTTTACCTATCAGGACCTCATTTCATGATCGTCAGAGACCGTCCCTCCGGGCTTAAATTATTTCTGCTCCTGCGCGGCTCCGTCTTGCCAATGATTCTTCCGACCCTGATCGTCAATATCGTCATCGCGACTTTGGTCACCCTCAGCCATGGCGACTTGTTCAAACTCAAGATCACGCTCACGACCATCCCGTTTACCCTGATTGGTTTACCAATTGCGATTTTTCTCGGTTTTCGCAACAACGCTGCCTATGACCGCTTCTGGGAGGGTAGAAAATTATGGGGCGAAATAGCGCTCAGGTGCCGCAACCTGTCGCGTCAGTGCCAAAGCCTGATTGATTTCCCCCATCCTGCACAGGCCAGTGAAGGCCTGACAGACACGCGCGTACGCATGATTTTTCGTGCTATCGCTTTTTCTCATGTCCTGCGTGACCTCTTGCGCCGTCAGGACAGAAGTGAAGAAATCCAAACTTTACTGCTCGCCGCGGAATGGCAGCACATGCAAGGCTACCCCAATAAACCCGATTTCCTGATGCATCAAATGGGCATGGATCTTGGTGCCTGCGTGAAAGAAGGCCGGATTGATCCCTGTCTGGCCGCCGCCATAGACGCCACCTTGTCGGCTCTGACAGCAGCGGCGGCCTCTTGCGAGCGCATCAGAAATACACCGATTCCCTTTTCCTATACGCTGTTGCTGCACCGCACCGCTTATTTGTACTGCTTTTTACTTCCGTTCGGACTGGTCGATTCGATCGGTTTCATGACACCTTTTGTCGTGGCGATAGTGGCATACACTTTTTTTGGTCTCGATGCACTCGGGGATGAAATTGAAGAGCCATTCGGTCTTGCAACCAATGACCTTCCTTTGGATGCGATTTGCCGCGCCATCGACATTGATCTGCGTGCGTCTCTGCGTGACGAACACCTACCGTCTCCATTGATGCCTGTTAATTATTGCCTGACTTGATTTAATTGCCGTTTTTTACGGTAAACGCGACAAGCTAGCGTTTACAAGTTATGGCAAGTTATCGCCACTTATTGACGCCTGTTATGATGCATTATTTTTTATTTAACAGTTCTCACCCATTGAACACTCACAGGTAATCATTCGCCACTGTATGGCAGAAGCTTATCGCCACATGCTGCTCGATTACGTGGAACAGGCCACCCTGCGCGGCGGCCACACGCCACATACGTTAAAGCAGGCCTTGGCATGGCACACCCGTTACCGCGAGACCGGATCAATGCTGATGCCACCACAGGCACCTGTCGGCAAACACAGCACAGGCGAAAAAAAACCTCACTGGCAAGATGAGGTTTATGGCGCATAGTGTTATCAAAGCCAAAACAGATACCGATATTTTTTTCTTTTCTGGCAATACGTCGCTGAAACGATCCCGATGTTTAAAAAATATGCTGCTTGAAAAAGCCTTCCAGCCTTGCGCCGGTAACGCCTTAAAACACGGGCAGATACACGATGGCATGCAGGATCAGTCCGATCAGCCCACCCACCACTGTGCCGTTGACACGAATGTATTGCAGGTCGCTGCCGACACTGAGTTCAAGTTCACGGACCAATTCCTTGTCTTCCCATTGCTTGACCGTATTGGCGATGTGTAGCGCGATGGTATCGCGCAAGTCGATGGCCAGACCGCGGGCGGCGTCGGCCATGTGGTCGTTGATTGAATCACGCAAAGTCGGATTATCAACCAGCCACTGCCCCATCTTGCCTGCAGCGCTGGCAATTTTTTCGCGCAAGGCAGAGTCATCCTTGGATAAGTCCGTTCTCAACCAGTTTTTCAACTGCACCCACAGGCCGTCGATATAGTGCGCCGCTTCTGGCGAGGCCAGCAGTTGCTCTTTCCATCCATTGATTTTCTGATGAAAACTGGCATCGTTTTTCATGCGCTCTAAAAATTCATCAACAAGCTCATCAAACTGCTTGCGACGTGGATGTGCTGGATCGTCGCCGATGTCATGCAACCAGCGATTGATGCTGGCCACGAGCGAACCGGCAATCTTGAGGCTGAATTCATCGGTATTGGCGACCATCCCCAACATCTGCAGCAAGCTGGGATACTCGCGACCGGACACTTCCAAAATCATGCTTGCCAGCGTTTTTTGCGTCTCCGGGTCGTCGAGTGCCACCGCCAGTTTGCGCAAGGCTTCGTTCAGCAGCATTTGGTGGCGGTTGTCTTCGGTCAGGATACCCAACAGATTGCCGACCGTTTTCCCCAGATCCAATTGCTGTAAATTTTGCTGTATGGCATGGCGTAAGGCAGTCTGCACCCGTACGTCGTCAATAAAATCAAGGCCATTGGCCAGCATCGCCAATATCTTGAAGGCAAAAAGATCCGCATTTTTTTCGACGCTGAGCCAGCCGGCAATTTTTTGCGCAGGATCGAAACCACGAATTTTTTCGACCAGTGTCTCTGTGGCGAGAAATTTATCCCGCACGAAAACCGACAGGTTGTCAGCAATACGAACTTTGTTGCGCGGAATGATGGCAGTGTGCGGAATCGGCAAACCCAAAGGATGCTTGAACAGGGCAACGACGGCAAACCAGTCGGCCAGCGCACCTATCATGGCCGCCTCGGCAAATGCCGCGACCCAAGCCCACATACCCGTACTCTGCTGCAGGCGGGCAAAGAGAAATAAGGCGGTAACAAGTACCAGCAGCACCGTGGCGAAACGCTTCATGGTGCTTAACTGCTGCTGTTTATCGAGTGTTTTTGTCGGCGTCATGTGAGATACTTTTTACGTAGTGAAAGAATATATTTACGATATGGCAATTTCGTAAAAGCGTTGATGCATTTTACGTGGATGCGTGCTGCTAGTCCAATGTGCGTTTAATGCATATTTTGGCAGCTACATTTTCTACATTGATTGCCATATTGATCGCAATATTGATCGTAATATTTATAGGCACGCAAATTTCAGCACCAATCTCATCACCAAGATCGTTACCAAGATCGTTACCAAGATCAAAACTTCGTCTCCCTTGTCTTTTAGGTTCAAGCGAGACCTTCTTCATGACCGGTTTTACCATCACGTAGCCTGACCAAAAAATCCCCTTCCTTCACAAATTGCTATGATGTCAAGCTATAATGCGCCCTGTTGATACAAGCAATGCATACCTGCCATAAGCAAACACACAGGCACGCCGGCGGCAACGGACGCATCACTGTAGATTCTTGCCCCGCAGACGCCAGTCCGGCGCCTTTCACTTTAGACAAACGAGATAGCTCATGACGAAAAACAAAGGAGACTTAACCCGCACCACGCTGGCGATACTCTGCATCCTTTTGCTGATAGCTACCTCGCTGTGGATCTTGCGGCCATTTCTGGCTGCCGCAATCTGGGCGACCATGATCGTGATCTCGACCTGGCCGGTATTTAAATCTCTTGAAAAGCGCCTGCACGGACGGCGCTTGCTGGCCGTTACAGGAA
>CANIFC010000064.1 GCA_947466695.1 Oxalobacteraceae bacterium
AGTCAAGGATGCACTGCTGCCCTTGCATGCCTTGCTGGGGCGTCACGGCATGGCGGCGTTCCGGGTACCCGAACCGGACCAGATCAGTAACGACGATTTGTCGCAGACCGTTTGCCGGGTCATGAGCCAGGTTGGCAGCGTGGCCGAAGCGGTCTCGGATGCGCTCATGGATGGCGTCATTACCATGGCCGAGGCCGACCTGATCGAGCGGGAGTTTCAGGGTGCCATCACGGCGCTGGGTGAATGGCGCGCGCGCATCCGGATTCACCATAAAGGCGAGAGCGACGACTAGCCGCCGGTCGTTGACGCCGTGCGCCCGACACACCGGTGCTGGCGCTTGATTTTTTCTCTTTTCCCTTATCAAATCCTTGAACCTCGAACGTTGACATGACTGATCGCATCATGACCACCCTACCTGCCACTACGCATCCCCGTCCCAGCTCACTGGCCGACCTGTTTTTCTCGTTTACCTTGCTGGCGCTGCAGGGCTTTGGCGGGGTTCTGGCTATTGTCCAGCGTGAACTGGTCGAAAAAAAGCAATGGCTGACTAAAGAGGAATTTATCGAGGAATGGGCCGTCGCGCAGATCATGCCTGGCCCCAACGTGGTGAATTTGTCGATGATGATCGGCAGCCGCTATTTTGGCCTGGCTGGTGCCCTGACCGCCCTTGCCGGCCTGCTGACGGCACCGCTCATTATCGTGTTGCTGGTCGCCATACTCTACGCGCAGGTAGCTGACCATCCGCAGGTTGCGGGCGCATTGCGCGGCATGAGCGCCGTGACTGCCGGGATGATCATGGCCACCGGCCTGCGCCTGGCACCTGCGCTGAAAACGCATCCGCTGGGCTGGCGCGTGTGTCTGGTGCTTTGCGTGCTGTGTTTTATCGGAATCGCCTTGTTACGCCTGCCGCTAGGCTATGTCCTGATCAGCCTGGGCGGCGCTTCCTGCCTGCTGGTGTACCGCAAGCTCGCCAGATGAGCACTGCCGTACAAACAACCCTGCAGCTCAGCCTAAACTGGCACGACTGGCTCGATTTACTCTCGCACTACCTGATGCTCTCGCTGCTCTCGGTCGGTGGCGCCATCTCTACCTTGCCGGACATGCACCGCTATCTGGTGATTGAGCGCAACTGGCTGACCGAAGTCCAGTTCAATTCTTCCGTGGCAATCGCACAGGCCGCGCCCGGGCCCAATGTGCTGTTCGTGGCGCTCATGGGCTGGAATGTCGGCCTCAATGCCGGCAGTATCTGGGCTGGTCTGCTGGGGGTGCTGGTCACCATGGGCGGCATCTTGCTGCCCAGTGCCACGCTGACGTATGTGACGGCGCGCTGGGGTCATCAAAACCGCCACCTGCGCTCGGTACGCAGCTTTAAACTCGGTATGGGACCAGTTGTTATTGGCCTGTTGCTGGCGACCGGCTGGATCATGGCTGGTGCCAACCATATGCCGGGCCGTGACTGGCCGGTCTGGCTGCTAACCGCCGTCTCCGCCCTCATCGTCTGGCAGACGCGACTGCATCTGCTATGGCTGCTGGCGGCAGGCGCCGCGCTGGGATGGTTTGGCTTGCTCTGATTTTTTCTTGCCTGCAGCATCATCGTGTGCAATCAAGTGCGAAAAAAAGGCCTGCGATTTTTTCTCGCAAGCCTTTTTTACCAGTCTGCCATTAAGCGTACTCAATCCTACGACAAGGCACGCGCCGGTAACAGCGTGCCGCTGACTTCACCAAAACCGATACGTGCTGTACCGGGTTTTTGGGCCCGGCCACGCATGACGATACAGTCGCCGTCTTCGATGAAGGTGCGCTGTTCGCCATTGGCCAGTGTCAGCGGTTTTTTACCGCCGGCGCTCAGTTCCAGCAGCGAGCCCGCTTCTTCGGGAGTGGGGCCGGACTGGGTGCCGGAACCGAGCAAATCGCCGGCACGCAGCTTGCAGCCATTGACGGTATGGTGGGTGATGAGCTGCGAGACGGTCCAGTACGAATGGCGGAAGTTCGACAACGACAGGCGTTGCGGCGCAATGCCGTCCTTGCGCATGGCGGCCGTCTGCAGCAAGACTTCGAGCTCGATATCAAAGGCGCCGCTCTGGCGCAGCTGTTCTGACTCCAGATAAGGCAGCGGTTGCGGATCGGCCGGATCGCGCGTCCAGGCCTTGCGGTAGGGTGCCAGCGCTTCTAGCGTCACGACCCAGGGTGAGATCGTGGTCGCAAAATTTTTCGCCAGGAAGGGGCCTAATGGCTGATATTCCCAGGCCTGCATATCACGTGCTGACCAGTCGTTGAGCAGGCACAGACCAAATACGTGTTCTTCCGATTGTCCGATGGCGATGCGCTCGCCGGCGGCATTACCGTTACCGACAAAAATACCGACTTCCATTTCATAATCCATGCGCTTGGCCGGACCAAAAACCGGTTCAGTGGCGGCCGGTGGCATGGTCTGGCCGACCGGACGGTGAAACTGCTGGCCGGAAACACCGATTGAGGAAGAGCGGCCATGGTAGCCAATCGGTACCCATTTGTAATTGGGCAGTAGTGGATTATCAGGGCGAAACAGTTTGCCCACCGTAGTGGCGTGGTAGATCGAGGTATAAAAATCGGTGTAGTCGCCGATCTGTGCGGGCAGTGCATATTCGGCCTGGTCCTGTGGTAGCAGGCAGGCTTGCAGCGTTGTCTGCTGGCTGGCCCCTGCGCGCAGCGCGCGTGAGAGGGTCAGGCGTAATGCCGTCCAGGCTGCACTGCCCAGATCCATCAGGCCATTGAGCTTGTCGCTGAGTAGTGCAAGATCAAACTGCTTGCCTTGATGGGTGGAAAAAATACCGCTGGCATGGGCGGCGTTGAGGTCAAGAATCTGGTCACCGATTGCCACGCCAAGATGAAACGCGTCATGACTGCCAATGCGGCGAAATACACCATACGGTAAATTCTGGATCGGGAAATCCGTGCTGCCGGTATTGGCCGAGTCGACCCAGCTACGCAAGCCGGCATCGTGGGTTTCGTTAAGTTCAATGCTCATTTATCGTTGCTCCGGATTAAAATTTTTCTTGATACCCTGCCAGCACTGGTAATAGTCAGCCTGTAATTGCGCGGACTCCATGGCGGCGCGGGTAGGTTTGAGGATGTTACAGCTCTCGATCATGAAGGCCATCGTGTTATCGACTTTTTGCGGTTTGCTCGTATCGCTCTGGCTGGCTTTTTCATGCGTCGCGGCATCCGGTCCGTGGCCGCTCATGCAGTTATGCAGACTGGCGCCGCCGGGGCGAAACCCGGCTGACTTGGCATCGTACTGACCATGGATCAGGCCCATGAATTCGCTGGCGATATTACGGTGAAACCAGGGCGGACGGAAGGTGTTTTCCGCCGCCAGCCAGCGCGGTGGAAAAATCACGAAATCGATACTGTCGACGCCGGGCGTGTTGCTGGCCGATTGCAAGACCAGGAAGATGGACGGATCGGGATGGTCGTAGCTGATTGAGCCTATCGTATTGAAGTGGCGCAGATCGTATTTGTAAGGCGCAAAATTACCGTGCCAGGCGACAACGTCAAGCGGCGAATGGTCGATTTTGGCACGCCACAAATGACCGCTGAATTTGGCCAGCAGTTCAAATTCACCTTCGCGTTCTTCGTACCAGGCGTGCGGGATTAGAAAGTCGCGCGGATTGGCCAGTCCGTTGGAACCGATCACGCCCAGGTCGGGCAGCTTGAGCATGGCACCGAAATTTTCACAGATATAACCGCGTGCCTCACCATCGGGCAGGCTGACCTGAAAGCGGATGCCGCGGGGGATCACGGCGATTTCCTGCGGCTCGATGTCAAGCCGGCCCAGCTCGGTCCTGATGTGCAGGCGTCCTTCTTGCGGGATGATCAAAAGTTCGGCGTCGGCATCATAAAAGAAACGCTCTGTCATGTCCGTGTTTGCTGCGTACAGATGAATGGCGCAGCCGCTCTGGCTATCGGCCGAGCCGTTACCGGCCATGGTCAGCCAGCCATCAATGAAATCGGTCGTCTGCTGCGCCATGGGCAAGGGGTCCCAGCGCAACTGGTTCGGCGACGAAGGCAGCGCGTCAAACTGGTTGGTCATGCCGCCATCGGCTATTTGTACAAAGGGCTGGTGCATTGCAGCAGGGCGGATGCGATACAGCCAGCTGCGCCGGTTGGCGTGACGCGGTGCGGTGAACGCGGTTCCGGATACCTGCTCGGCGTACAGGCCATAGGCGCATTGTTGCGGTGAGTTCTGGTGTGCCGGCAATGCGCCGGGCAGGGCTTCGCTGGCAAATTCGTTAGAGAAACCGGTCTGGTAGTGCAGCGTATCGTGGGCGCTCATGAGATTTTCCTGTGGAGGCGTGTTTAGCCCCACCAATGTAGTGCAATCTGCGCTGTTTTGCGATATAAATACAGAAATGTACTTCATTCATAATATGAATAGTCTTCAGAATGACGGATGATTGCCGGTACCGGTAACGGTGCCAATAAAGAGAAATAAAGACAAATAAAGAGAAAATCGCATGATAGAGCCAAAAGATATCGACCTGAACCTGCTGGTCATATTTCAGGAAGTGTTTCAGGCCAGACAGATATCCTCGGTCGCAAAAAAGCTGGGCCTGTCGCAGCCCGCCGTGAGCAATGCGCTGGCGCGCCTGCGCCTGAGTGTCGATGATGAATTATTTGTCCGCAGCGCCAGCGGCATGCAGCCAACGCCGCTGGCACTGCAACTGGCCGAGCCCATTGCCACTGCGCTGGCCAGCATCACCCAGGCGTTCAATCAGCACGATACCTTCGATGCCAGTACCAGCAAGCGCCATTTCAAGATCGCCATGACCGATATCGGTGAGGTGTATTTCATGCCCAGGCTGGTGCAATTGTGTCGCCAGAGTGCGCCGCACATTCAGTTGTCGACAGTACGCACCAGCAGCATTGATCTCAAGACAGAAATGGAAACCGGCCGGATTGACCTGGCGATCGGCGCCTTCGAGACTGTTTCCGAGGCACTCTACCAGCGCCGCCTGTTCCAGCAAAACTACGTCTGCATGTTTCGCCAGGGGCATCCGCTTGCCGCAGGCGGCATCAAGGCCAAAGACTTTTTGGCGGCACAGCACCTGATTGTGGCGAGCATGGAAAGTCCCTACGATAAAATTAATGTGCTGCTGGAAAAAGCCGGCATCACGGCAGCCTCCCATTTTTCGGTTCCGCATTTTGTCGCCGTTCCGTATATCGTCAGTACTACCGACTTGCTGGTCATCGTACCGGAAAAACTGGCGCAAAGTGCCGCGCTGCCCTTTAACCTGCACTACGTCAAGCCACCGCTCAAGCTGCCATCACTGCAAACCAATATTTTCTGGCACCGCCGCTTCAACCGCGACGAAGGCAGCCAGTGGCTGCGTCATTTTGTGGCAGAGCATTTTGCACAATAGCGGCGAATAGTAGCGAATAGTAACGAATGTACAGGCAAAAGAAATATAATCAGGATACTGATTCAACGGCTGCACGCGCATTGTCAGCCGATCATGTCAGCCAATGATGCAATACATGATGTAATAAATGATGTTACTCAATAACTCCAATATGAAGCTTGCATGGCAACTCTGATTCCCGCGATAGGCGGATGTATTTCCAGAATGACCTCGGGTGAAAAGCGTTTCGCCTACCGGCTTGAAGCGAAACTTGAGGCAGATTATCTGTGCTGGTACGATGTGGCGATTGGCGCGCGCACACAGCATCCTGATTTCATCGTGTTTCATCCTCATCGCGGTCTGCTGGTGCTTGAGGTAAAAGACTGGAAACTCGATACCATTGAAAGTATCGACAAGCAAAATGCGGCGATTCTTACTTCCCAGGGCCTCAAGCATGTGCTCAACCCGCTGGAGCAGGCGCGCCAGTATCTCTATGCGGTCACCAATCAACTTGAAAAAGACCCGCAACTGGTGTGGCCCTCGGGTTCATTAAAAGGAAAACCTTTTTTCCCCTACGGTCATGGTGTGGTCCTGGCTAATATTTCGCGCAAACAATTTGAGTCGACCGATTTAGGTGAGGTGTTACCGGCGCATCTGGTGATCTGTCAGGACGAAATGACAGAAAGTGTCGATGCGGAGCAATTTCAGGCGCGTTTTTGGCAGATGTTCCCGATCAAGTTCACCATGAAATTATCCTTGCCGCAAATCGACCGGATCCGCTGGCATTTATTTCCCGAAGTGCGGATTCCGTTGCAGCATGATCTGTTTGAAGAAAGCGCGCAGACACCCCTGGAGTTGCCCGATATATTGCGCGTCATGGATATCCAGCAAGAGCAGCTGGCACGCAGTCTGGGCGATGGCCACCGCGTCATTCATGGTGTGGCGGGGTCGGGCAAAACCCTGATACTGGGCTACCGTGCAGAACATCTGGCGAAGCTCTGTACCCGCCCGATTCTGGTTTTATGCTACAACAAGACGCTGGCCGCCAAACTCAGTGGCATCATTGAAAAAAAGGGTTTGACGGAGCGCGTCAATGTGGTCAATTTTCATGCGTGGTGTGTACGTCAGTTAACGACGTATCACGCCGGAAAGCCACCGCAAAATGCAGATTTAACACAGTATTTTGAAGCCTGTGTCGAGCGCGTCATTCGTTCGGTTGAACGCGGCATTATCCCTTGCGCCCAATACGATGCCATCCTGATTGATGAGGGACATGACTTTCAACCTGCGTGGTTCAAGCTGGTGGTGCAAATGATTCATCCGGACAGCAATTCCTTGCTGGTGCTGTATGACGATGCACAATCAATTTATAGCGGTATCAATAAACTGAAATTCTCATTTTCCAGTGTCGGCATCCAGGCGCAGGGACGCACGACCATCCTGAAGTTGAATTACCGTAATACTGCCGAAATTCTTGCGCTAGCGCGTGCTTTTGCCGACGAATTGCTGTCGCCGCGTGACGGAGAGGAAGATCAGGCGCCGACCTTGCAACCGATGAGCACCGGCCGTCATGGCCCCAAGCCACAGTTAATCAAGTTGCCAACGTTCAGGGCCGAAACCTTCTTCATTCTCGATAAACTGGCAGAAGAAAACAAGACCGGCCGGGCCTGGGGGGACATGGCCATCCTCTATCGCCATTACGCCACGGGTAAAGAGATTGCCGCAGTATGTGCAAAACGTGGCATTCCGTATCAATGGCAGCAAGATAAATCGCGCTCATTTCAGCCTGACAGCGACAGCGTCAAGATCATCACCATGCATAGCAGCAAGGGGCTGGAGTTTCCGCTAGTCTGCATTCCGTCCATCGGTGCCGGCATGAAACCGGATGAAAAACTCGAGGACGAAGCAAGGCTGCTCTACGTTGCCATGACGCGGGCAACCGATGCGCTCGTGATGACACATCGTGACAATTCAGTCCTGGTAGAGAAAATGCAAACAGCGATGGAAACGCTGGGGGCGTATTAACATGACTTCTTTATTTATAGTTAACAACTCATCGTCTCTGTAGCGAAGTGAAAGAAATTAATTTCTTGTTCAGGCGCTAGCAAAAATAGAGCAAGGAATCACTATGAAAATAAATCACGTAAAGTCTGAAACGATTTCCTCCATCCTATTTTAGTTTTGCCCTACACTTTGCGTATCAAAATTCATCCAACGGAGCAGCCGCCATGCCTGTCATCACCTGTGTAGAAGATTTGCGCTTACTTGCTAAAAAACGTGTCCCCAAGGCGTTTTATGACTATGCCGACAGCGGATCCTACACGGAGAGTACTTACCGGGCCAATGGAAACGATTTGGCTGCGCTTAAATTGCGCCAGCGCGTGGCGATCAATGTGGACCAGCGCAGCACCCGCACCACCATGATCGGGCAGGACGTCACGATGCCGGTCGCCATTGCACCGACCGGACTGACCGGCATGCAATGGGCCAATGGCGAAATGCTGGGGGCGATCGCCGCGGAAAAATTTGGCGTGCCTTTTACGCTTTCGACCATGAGCATCTGCTCCATCGAAGACGTGGCGAGTGTTACCACCAAACCTTTCTGGTTTCAGCTGTATGTCATGCGCGACCGTGGTTTCGTGCGCGAGTTGATCCAGCGTGCCAAGGCTGCCAAATGTTCTGCGCTGATGCTCACGCTCGACCTGCAGATTTTAGGGCAGCGTCACAAGGATTTGAAAAACGGCATGTCGGTACCACCCAAATTGACACTCGCCAACCTGATCGACCTGGCCAGCAAACCGGCCTGGGCCTTGCGAGCACTGGCCGGTCGCAAGACGTTTGGCAATCTTGCGGGTCACGTCAAGGGTGGCAAGGGTATCGTCACCTTGAGCGAATGGACGGCAAGTCAGTTTGATCCGACTCTGTCTTGGGATGACGTCGCCTGGATCAAGCAGGAATGGGGCGGCAAGCTGATCCTGAAAGGCATACTCGATGTTGAGGACGCCAAACTGGCGGTTGCCGCTGGCGCGGACGCGATTGTGGTCAGCAACCATGGCGGTCGCCAGCTGGATAGCGCCATGTCGTCGATTCAGGCCTTGCCGGCCATTGTGGCCGCAGTGGGCCATCAGACCGAGGTGTGGTTTGACGGTGGTATCCGCACCGGACAAGACATACTGAAAGCGACGGCGATGGGTGCTAAAGGCAACCTGGTCGGCCGCGCATTTCTGTATGGCCTCGGTGCCATGGGTGAAGCTGGCGTCACAAAAATGCTCGAGATCCTGCAGAAGGAACTCGATGTCAGCATGGCGCTAACCGGCACCAAAGACATCCGTGAAGTGGGTCCGAATAATCTGGTCAGGTAACTGCGGATCCGGACTGCGGCAGTACCCGGTTCAGATGGTTTTCACCAACGCAACAGGGGCGATTGAACCATTCAATCGCCCCTGTTGTTCATTCAGATTCCACTCTTGAACAATATCAATCTCAATAGTGTTTAAGCGGCCTGAAGTTCTTGGCTGGCCGGTGCGGCCTGGTCATTGCTGCCGTCAATGACGATCTTGCGTGGCTTGTACACTTCCGGCACTTCACGGACCAGGTCAATATTGAGCAGGCCATTGTCGAGCTTGGCACCGACGACCTTGACATGATCTGCCAGGCGGAAGCTATGCTCAAAATCGCGTGCTGCGATACCGCGGTGCAGGAAGGTTCCCGCTGCCGCCACTTTTTGTTTGCGGCCGACAATTTTCAAGACGTCACGCTCGCTCTCGATGTCGAGTTCCGAGCGTTCAAAGCCGGCCAGTGCCATGGTGATGCGATACTTGTCTTCAGCGACGAGCTCGATATTGTAGGGCGGGTAGCCAGGGGCGGCCTCGGCGCGTTGGGTCTCGTTAAACAGGTGTGCCAGACGGTCGAAACCAATGGCGGAACGGTACAATGGGGCAAAGTCTAAATGGCGCATGGTGATATCCTTGAAAGTTGAAGCGATATAAAAAATTTTACAATTTGCAGACCTCGGTTGAGCATCTGCTCATACAAATATGGGACGCTTCTGCAGGGTTTCAAGATCTTGAAATTTCGCAGGGTCGTCCCGATATAGACGCGCCGGAGACACAAGCCGGACGCAAAACCGGACGCAATGAAAGTGTATTTAGCCTGCCAGGCAAGCGTTTTTTTACTCATGGAACTGATGTGGCAAAACTGTATTTCAGATATTCGGCGATGAACGCCGGCAAATCCACTGCGATGTTGCAAGTGGCGCATAACTACGAAGAGCAGGGACAATCGGTCCGCCTGTTTACTGCCGCCATCGATAACCGCTACGGCGGCGGTGTGGTCACGTCAAGGCTGGGGCCCCAGCGCGAGGCGGAGATTTTCGACACCCACTATGATTTTTTGCAGGAAGCGCCGCGCGTCAACTGCGTGCTGGTTGACGAAGCGCAATTTTTAACTGCAGCACAAGTGAAACAGTTGCACCAGCTGGCACAGGTGCGCGGTACGCCGGTGATCTGCTATGGCTTGCGCAGCGATTTCGTGGGTGAGCCGTTTCCCGGGTCAGCCTATTTGCTGGCGCTGGCCGATGACATTGAAGAACTGAAAAATATTTGTACCTGCGGCAAAAAAGCGACCATGAATATCCGCCTGGACGAGCATGGCAAGCGTGTGACCGCCGGCGAGCAAGTGGCCATCGGCGGCAATGAACGCTATCGCCATGTCTGCGGCCGTTGTTTTTACGGTGCATGAACCCTGATCCTTTAAAGCCCGGGTCAAGCGGGATTAAAAAAGTGTGAAGTTCCGTTCGATCAGCAAATCAGTGGAAGGAATCGGCAGTGCCGGTAATTGGTGATCCGGCGTATGTGTCTGTGTTTGTATCGTCGCTAGCGCAAACAGATCATCCGGCTTCTTTTAAGTCCGGATTTTTGTCTTTTACGGCGACTAACAAGCCTCTCGCGCAGGTCTGGCCCGAACGGGATCACAGCCCCTTGCGGCATCCCTTATAATGTCGTAGTCGTGATCAGCGACGGTGGCCGGCATGGCCATCCTCTTTTTTGAAAGCAGTAATGTCCGTGAATACCGAGCCCAACACAGAATCGCCTGAGGATTTTCCTGAGGATGCGGATGATCAACCCGTTCACGAACCCCGCTTGTGGATAGACAAAGGCTGGACTGCGCGCGTCATGAAAAACGATGACGACGAAGGATGGGCGGTGGCGATGATGAAAGATGGCGAACCTGAGCCCGCGCTGGTCGGTCCCTGGACCATGGGGCGCGACAAAAAAAATCCCAAACCGCTCGACGGCAATGCCTTCCGAACCCTCGTCAAGACCGCCTCGGAAGTCTTGCGCCGGCATGAACAGGCGCTCCATGCCCTCTTGCATAAGACGGTCTACGTGAACCTGGCGACGACGGACATCAAGGTGATGCTCGACATCGTTCCGGATGAAGACAATCCCTATGCCACACTTACTGCGTTCGATGCAGATAATGCCGAGTTGGCGCAGCAGCGCGTTTCAGCTGGTTTCAAGCTGAGCAAGGCCAGTGCCACTGCCTGGATCGAGAATGACTTTCGTAATCCTGAGTAGACACCAGCTGTTTTAGCTGCTTGCCGGTTCAGGTAACACAACAGGACTTCATGAAGCAAAAAATCTCCCCATCCACCGTATTATTGCTCACTATCGCACCACTGATGTGGGCCGGTAACGCCATCGTAGGCAGCCTGGTTCATGAGATGGTGCCACCGGTGACCCTTAACTTCATACGCTGGGGACTGGCCTTCCTGATCCTGTTACCCTTTGCGCCTTCGCTGTTTCGCCCTGGCAGCGGCCTGTGGCAGCATCGCCGCCGTTTTGCCCTGCTCGGTTTGCTTGGCGTTGGCCTGTATAACGCTTTACAGTATCTGGCCTTGCAAAGTTCGAGTCCGATCAATGTGACGCTGGTCGCTTCCGGCATGCCGGTCTGGATGCTGCTGATCGGTTATTTGTTTTTTGGTCTCAAGATAAAAGGCAAGCAGATTGCCGGAGCGGCCTTGTCGATCGCCGGGGTGCTGCTGGTACTGAGCCGCGGCCAGTTGCAGCAATTGCTGGCCTTTGAGCTCGTGGCCGGCGATATCTACATGATCCTTGCCACCATTGCCTGGTCATTTTATAGCTGGCTGCTGACCCAACCCAACGACCCGGCGGGCATCCGCAGCAACTGGGCGGCCTTCTTGCTGGCACAGGTCAGTTTTGGTGTGGTCTGGTCGGGTGCCTTTGCGGCAGGCGAGTGGGCGATCACTGATCCGGTCATCACCTGGAGCTGGACACTGGTTGCAGCAATCGTCTTTGTCGCGATCGGGCCGGCCATCATTGCCTTTCGCTGCTGGGGCGCCGGGGTGCAGCGCGCCGGGCCGAGCGTTGCCGGTTTTTTCAGCAACCTGACGCCTTTGTTCGCAGCCCTGATGTCGTCCGCTTTCCTGGGTGAGTTACCGCATCTCTACCATATTGTGGCGTTTGCCCTGATCGTCGGCGGTATCGTCGTGTCCTCACGCCGCTAGTTGCCGGCAACCCTTGAGTGCGACCGGGCCAGCGGTCCGGGCTGGTGTTTCTGCCGCAATTTGCTGCGTATTTTAGAATTGGAATCATCAGCAATACGGCTCTACCGACTGCAATGAGACGTTAACAGCCAGTCGAAAATTAATTGAATCCTCTCCCTGTGCGAAGATATGACTTGTGCGTTTACTTCAGTCGATCAAAAGGCGATACCACGCCCTTGCCGCCACGGTTCAATAGATGTAGGTAGATCATTGTTGTTGAAATATCGCTGGTAACGAGGAGTTCCTGCACCGCACAAATGTCATAAGTTAAATAAGACACCCATTTTAAGAATCGCGAGTTCAAACTCGAAGTGCA
>CANIFC010000065.1 GCA_947466695.1 Oxalobacteraceae bacterium
CAACAAGCGCATACGCATCGTTTTTTTGGCATATGTCAAAGTTCTGCAGTGAATCAGAAAAATTGCGTCAATTCCCGTGTCTTTTCTTGCCTGACAAGTTCTTGTCAGGCAGTGCAATGCTGTTGAGCAGATGAGCTTGCAATTAGTAAAATTACCACTAATATGATTGTGTTAATGATTGTGTAAATAAGCGCACTAACAAACTAGCAGGCTAGCGATCAGCCACCCTTGACATAGCGACAAGTCAGGTCGTTTTTATGAAGATCAGAAAACCCCGCTGGCACAGAGCCGTCATGAATAATTCAAAAATCTTCCTCTGGAGAACACGATGAGCTGGAGTAAATTTCCGTATCCTGACCCGTCTTACACGTACACCAGCACCAGCATCAAAAAAAACTGGAGCCGCTTGCATGCCGGTGACAGCGAGCCGATGCCAGACAATGATGCCCTGCTGCAGGCGTGGATCGACTATCACTCGGGCGAGTTTGAGAGCGCAGCACAGCGAGGTCTGGAGCTAGGTATCGATGGCTATTCGGTTGCACACAAGGCGACCTGCATCTACGCCAATTACCTTGAAAAATCCGATGAGACCAAGCTCAATCTTTTTAAGCAAGTCGCGACACGCTGCGAAAATCAGCAAGCGCAACGTCCACAGGACGCTTCGGGTTTTTACTGGCATGCCTATGCCCTGGGACGCTATGCACAAGGGATTTCCATCGTTACTGCACTCTCGCAAGGTATCGGCGGTAAAGTAAAAAAGAGTCTTGAGGTAACCATCAAGCTTGCCCCAAAACATGCGGACGCTTATATCGCCTTAGGCGTCTACCACGCCGAAATCATCGACAAGGTTGGCAGCCTGGTCGGCGGTCTGACCTATGGCGCCAGTGCAGATAAAGGGCTGACCATGTTTGAACGCGCACTGGCATTGAACCCGGAGTCGGCAATCGCCCGAATCGAGTATGCCAATGGTCTGCTCATGCTTGAGGGAAAGAAAAAAATGAGCGAGGCCAGATCACTTTACGAGCAGGCCGTCAGATTCGAAGCAAAAGATGCCATGGAACGACTGGATGTACAAAAAGCGCGTGACGACTTGGGTACCTCATAAACCGTGCCGATAAAAAAGCCGTCCGGGCACCGTATTTTTATAGAGCGAAACCGCCACATTTTTTCAGCCTGATTTCAGCTTGAACGGTTCGGCTTTACCTGAGTAGATATTATTTAAAATTTGAGTTTCACGCGTAATAATCGTCAAGACAAAATTTTCTGGTTTCGCCATCTGCTTGAACGCCCCGTAGCCCCGTTCGAGAAAACGATGGAGATCTATTAATTTTATGATTTTTGCCGGTCTGCGCATTGCGGCCAGACTGGCACCGATCAGCGGCATGCGAACCAGTTCACATAAGGAAAGGCCAACCGAATGGACCAGCGCAATCTGCCTTTCCCTTTCGCTGCGAGTGCCGACAGAACGATAGGCCTCTATATACTGCCCGGCCGTAAAATGCTCGCCTAGCTTGCTCGCCATGCTCGCATCCAGCACTTCCGACATGGCGTCGAGTTCAATTGCCTCCGCCACATAACGTAGCGCCGATGCAGGCAAAAGACGCTGCATCATCGGAATAATACGTTCAAGGTCAGCGTCTCTTTGGGTAAAGTCCTTGGTACCGTATAACTCTTCAAAAAAAAATAATGCTGCCGTCCGTGTTTCCTTCGAGGTCATTAAATCTACATGCGTACTTGCCAGACGTTCTGACTGAAAAAGACGAAGTGCGTGCCGGGCAGCTGCCAGATCAGGGTGCGCAAGTGCGTTGCGACGCGCCGCCATCACCGTATGCAAATCGCGTCGCAGATTGGCAATGAACCTGTCTTTATCCATACTTTGATGAACCGGCAAAAGACAAGATACGCCATACGACGGACGAGCCACCGAAACATCTGGCGGCCTGCGTTCGTACAGCAAACGTCACCGGCATAAAGTTACGCCTCGTCGCTAGGGGGCAGTGAACGTGATAAGGATTTTGCTTGTGCCGCCTGAACTCGCGCTACTTTGGCTTGCACCGAATCATCTGGTACATCTGAGACGACTGAAACACCTGATGCAGCTGATTCCCGAGCCCCGGCGGAACCAGCCGAAAGCTTTCCGGATGGCACATCTTCAGATGCATTTACTGCTCTCTTTTTTACTCCAGATGTTGATCTGGCACTCATCTTGCCGCTTGTCGTTAACGCCTTCTTCCTTTTAACGATACGCTTGACCGGATCAGCGACAGCTGCGGTTTGCGCAGACAATCCGGCGACCATCTGGGACAGCCGATTAACACGCTCGGTCAGGGCTTGCATTTCTTTACTGGTAGGCACTCCTAGCGTCGCCAGGGTACTGCTCACCCGGTCTTCAAATACCTGCTCGATCTTGTTCCAGGAACCGCTAGCCTGCCTGCCGACATCGTCTGCCATTTTCGACACCGAATCGGTCATTCCGGCGACCTTGATTTCGGCCAGCCTGCGAGTCCGGTTCTGTATCTCGGCGCCCTCCTTGACCAGCTTGGCAAACACTTTTCCACCTTCCGCTTCGGCGATCGCAAAGGCCCCGAGTCCGGCTTGCCATATTTGCTGCGCAGAAGAGCGTACCGCATCGACAAGTTTCTCATCTTCATCGGCGGCTAATGTTTTAAATTTACTGTCCATGACACTCCTCTTTACACGCCTGGTTTTGCATTCATCAATTCGGTCTCTTCCACCTGCATCGTGCTTTTTGACTTCATGCTCAGTCAATGTCCTGAGTCACCGTACAGAATCAACTTCTTCTTTAATCACCCGCCGCAGCACCTTCCCCACGGTTGATTTAGGCAAAGGCTGTTCACGGAACAACACATGCTTGGGAACCTTATATCCCGTCAGATTTTTACGGCAATGTGCAATCAGGTCATCTTCTGTCAGTGAGACATTTTTCTTGACCACCACAATTTTTACTGATTGATACGAATTATCATCCGCAGCCGAAATTGCAGCCACTTCAAGGACGTCAGGATGCATCGCCACCACTTCCTCTATTTCATTGGGAAAAACTTTGAAACCGGAGACCACAATCACATCTTTCTTGCGGTCGACGAGTTTGATGTAGCCCCGCTCGTCCATAAAACCAATATCCCCGGTACGCAACCAGCCGTCGCGGGTGAACACTTTGGCAGTTTCCTCCGGCATGTTCCAGTAGCCTTTCATTACCTGAGGGCCACGGATCACGATTTCACCTAATTCGCCCAGAGGAAGCTCTTTATCAGACTCATCAAGAATGGCCGCTTCAGTCGAAGACACCGGCAGGCCTATCATGCCTGTGTACTCGGTGATATCGAGACGGTTTGCACAGGCTATGGGAGAAGTTTCGGTCAGCCCGTAGCCTTCAATCAAAGGCACGCCAAATATTTGGTGCCATTTTTTAGCGACTCCGCGTTGTACCGCCATACCGCCGCCAATCACCACTTTCACGTTACTGGCATCCACTTCGCTGATATCAGGTGCATTGAGCAAGGCGTTAAACAGCGTGTTGACGCCGATCATCGCACTAAATTTGGCATGCTTCATTTCCTTGACAAGCCCTTCAATATCACGTGGATTTGTCACCAGTAATGTTTTGGCACCAAGTTTAAAAAACGTCAGCATCGCAGTAAGCGCGAACACGTGGTACAGCGGCAGTGGAATGATGGCGATCTCTTCGCGCTCTTTCAGAACCACCTTCACCCATGCAGTGGTCTGCTGCAAATTGGCGACCATATTACCGTGCGTCAGAATGGCACCTTTTGGAACCCCCGTAGTGCCGCCGGTGTACTGCAGGAAGGCCGTGTCGTCGGCATTGAGTTCAATCTCAGCCAACTGTGTTTCTGAGCCATGACCAATGGCGTCGTTGAGGCTGATGGAACCGTCGATTTGCCATTCCGGAACCATATGCTTGATATGGTCGACGACAAAATTGGTAATCTGGGCTTTTGGAAAATGCAGTGAATCACCGACTCGCGTAGTAATGACTTTTCGAACAGATGTTTTGGCCAGCACCTCTTGCAAGGTATGGGCAAAATTTTCCAGCACCACAATGCAGACTGCGCCAGAATCAATGAGCTGATACTGCAACTCTCTGGCCGTGTAGAGCGGATTGGTATTGACGATAATGCAGCCGGCACGCAAGGCCCCGAACAAGACCACGGGATACTGCAGCAAATTGGGCATCATGATCGCCAGCCTGTCGCCCTTTTTCAGCCCAAGATCATTTTGCAGATATGCCCCGAATGCCTTGGATCTTTCATCAAGTTCCAGATAGGTCATCGTACTGCCCTGATTGCTAAAGGCGATCAGGCTGGAATAGCGGCCACAACCCCATTCCAGAATATCCTTGAGCGACTTGAATTCGTGAAGATCTATTTCCGCCGGCACGTCAGGAGGGAAACTTTTAAGCCAGATCTTTTCCATGATGAACCCCTTTGTACGCTGATCAGTAAATTTATATCGACGCTGGTCGATCTCCAATTTGAGTCTAGGTGATCTGACCTGCACCCCATTGACTTTACTCAAAATAGATCTGGCAATAAAAAAAGGAGCGGTTTTTTTGGCGGTCGACAATCGATTATGGCTGACGTCACAAATAGACATTGTCGTATCGGGGGCAGTAAAAAACCGGGACATAGATCCAACATGTGGACGATAAAAAAATCGACAAAAAAATCAATACAACAATCGGTAACACAATCTGAGTAATCAATCGCCGCAGCAGTTCGACCTGGTCAGGTCTGTTTTTTACGGTTCATGCTTTTGCCGTTTAGAAATGAATTCCCTGTAATAATTTTTGCAGCGCAAGCTGATCCGCATTCATCGCAGGTATCTTTTTTTCACTACCCGCTACGCTGGCCTCTGATTCAGGGAACATGCGAAAGCTGGCATTCATCACATTTTGCGCAACGCGCGGCACCACGGCATGCAGCACTTCGCCGACGACACCTAACCGGGTAGCAATACGGACCGGCTTATAGACGATCGCCTCAACGATCAATGCTGCGGCTTCTGACGGTTCAAGAGTCGGTACATTCTGGTAAATTTTTGTCGGGGCAATCATCGGGGTGCGCACCAGCGGCATGCTGATGGTGGTAAAGTTTATTCCGACGTCAGCAAACTCCGACGCTGCGCACCGGGTCCACGCGTCAAGTGCCGCCTTGGAGGCAACGTAGCCCGAAAAACGCGGTGCATTAGTGATTACCCCGATCGATGAAATGTTAATGACGTGGCCGCATTTTTTCTCAATCATTTTTGGCAGCAGGCCCATCGTCAAGCGTAAGGCGCCAAAATAATTAAGCTGCATCAGGCGTTCAAAGTCATGGAAGCGCTCGTAGCTTGCCTCAATCCCGCGCCGGATCGAGCGCCCTGCATTATTGATGAGAATATCAACCTGACCGTGATTGTCGAGCACCAGCCTGACCAGCCTGTCACAGTCGTCCATGTTCGACAAATCAATGGCATAGGTAATGAGCTCAAAACCCCGGGCATTAATCTGCGCTTTAGCCGCTGCGAGCTTTTCTTCACTGCGCCCGCAAATGAGGGTGATTGCCCCAGCCTCTGCCAGCCTGTGTGCTGCGGCCAGGCCGATACCGGACGAGCCACCCGTAACAAGCACCACTTTACCGGCCACCTGACCATGCAGGCTGCGGTCAATGAGTAGCGCCGGGTCCAGGTGCCGCTCCCAGTAATCCCAGATCTTGTCCGCGTAATTTTCCAGCCGCGGGCAAGTGATGCCACTCCCCTCCAGCGCCTGCGTCGTGTTGCGATTGTCAAAACGCGTCGGATAATTAATGAATTGCATGATGCCATCGGGTAAACCAAGGTCTTTGAGTAGCGCGTTCCTGATGCGGCGTACCGGTGCCAGTGACATCAGGACAGACTTGATTGATTCCGGAATAAAGTCGAACAAGGCGGCATTGATACGCAGGCTCATGAGCGGCGCGTGGGCTGCCTTGGCAAAGGTATTGAGTATATCGCCGACCCGCATAGGCTCGGGATCGGTAAGGTGAAAACACCGGCCATCAAGCTTTGGCAGATGGGCAATATAGGCCAGGGCTTCGACGACATAATCGACCGGAACAATATTGAGCCGGCCGCCCTCGATTCCTATCATCGGTAGCCATGACGGCAACATCTGGCGAAGGCGCTGAATCAAGGTGAAAAAATAATACGGCCCGTCCGCCTTGTCAGTGATACCTGTCTTGGAATCGCCAATCACGATGCCGGGACGATAGATGCGGAAAGGAATTTTTGCCTCATTACGGACAATTTTTTCAGACTCATGCTTGGTAGAAAAATAGGGATGATCAAGCCGCTCTGCCTCCTCAAACATATCCTCGCGGAAAACGCCCTGATACAGGCCGGCAGCGACAATTGAACTGATGTGATGCAAGTGCTGTGCCTCGATGGCATTGGCAAAGGCGACCGTTTTCCGGGTGCCTTCCACATTGACTGCAATCTGGTCTTTCGCCTCGGCAGTTAAATCATAGACTGCGGCAAGATGAAAAAAGTGCTCTATTTTTTTCGATAGTAGTCCGATGTCGTCCTCTGAGATACCCAACTGCGGCTCACGCAGATCTCCGCAGATGGGAATGGCACGCTGATGCGCGCCGGAGAGCTGCCAATAATCCAGCAAGGCAGGTACCTTATCCAGACTTTGCCTGCGTATCAGAAAATACACTATGCTGCCGCGGCGGCGGAGCAACTCCGTAACCAGGCGCTTGCCAATAAACCCTGTCGCGCCAGTGACAAAATAGTGCATGCTTACCCCCTTTTTTCGCTGCGGTCATCCGGATCAAAAGACCGACAATCAATAAGCAATTGTCGTTCAGTTATCATCTGATTTTATTGGGGCAGATGCACGCTACCGTTGATTTATCGCAAAAATGGAGCGCTGATACATATTGACCTCGCACGGAAGCGCCACCGGCATCAGCTTAATTTGTTTAATCTGCTTAATTTGTTTATTGCCGGTCTGAAAAAAAAATATCGCTGTGCATTGTGAATGCACAGCGATATTAATTCGGGTCGAACCAGAAGATTACAGCCAGGCCAGTAGTTGCCGGTACACGGCATCCTCGCCTAGCAGATCGAGATGATTCATGCCATATTCAATGCGCTGGTTTTCAAGCGGAAAAGCAAGATTAAATGCGTGATGCTCGTGTATTCCCAGTGCACTTTCAACCGGTACCAGACCATCACCCAACAGCCTGTCGCGCATGTCACCAGGCTGCTTACCGGTTGTGGCAGCGATGGCATAACACTGTACCGACGAAGGCAAGGGCAAGGGATTACGCGGGTCTACGCCGTGGGCAAAGCGGTCCAGCCCTACCCAATCCTCATCGAGTAAATTACCGTAGCGCAGGTCAGTAATACCGGCGCTACGAATTTTACCCAGGCTAGACAAGGGTGCCGTATAGACGCTGTTATCAGCAAGCACATGAAACCAGTTGCCGCCACGCTCCAGCGGTGCACCGTGATGCGGGGTGCCTAAAAAAATGAGCTTTTTCAGGTAGTGCGGCCAGCGATGGCCTGCCAGGGTGCCGTAGTGAATGGCGCTACGTGCCAGCATGCCCCCCATACTATGGCCCAGAATCACCACTTGCTCCGGCTCAACCGGCCACTGCAGCAGCAGCGCCTCAAGCTGTTCTGCCAACTCGCGGCCGTTGACCGAAATATGGCGGCCGCTGTTATAGTGCAGATACACCGGAGTGTAGCGCCGGTCCTGCGCCAGTTCCATGCCATAGTCATGCTGACCACGCCGCCATTGCCGGTCGTTCATGCACAGGCCATGCGCCAGCAGCAGAATGCGGCCATTCACATCAGGAATCGTCTTTAAGAGCCCCTGCTTTTCCAGCACCAGAGCCTGTCCGCGGTAGCGCAGGGACATCGTGATTGCCAGCGGATTATGCGTCGCCTCGAGATGGTCGCCCAACACCCCATTTAAAATCGCCAATACCGGTTCGCGACCTGGCCATCCTCTATTTTTCGCCAGCAAGGGCGTGAGCCAGTCAAGCAAGGTATCGGCACCGTCGCCTACCAAATTAGTGATTGTGCGGATATTGCGATACAGCACCGAGGTCGCCCCGGACAGAGGCTTGTGTGCCGGCATACCCCACTTTGAAGATCGGTCTAAAACAGTCATGTTGACAGCCTCGACCATGTTGGTCAGACCCACGATAGCATCAAGCGTCAGCCGGCTGATGCCGCGCAAGTCGGATGAATGCGAATGATCTTTTGACATAAAACCTCCATGAGTTGGCCAGCGGCACGACATCCGTGATCCAGCGACAGCATCCAAACGTGAACTGATTTATCAGCCGATTTTTCAACTGACTTTTTAACTGACTTTTCAACTGTATACGGCGACCGTCCAGACTGCGTTATTTTTAAACCATTTTTTAACCATCAGCGCAAAATTGAAGCTAACGGACCAGACCCGCATTAACTACATTCGGGTCACGCATTGACAGAGCTCGCCGGCGCAAAGTTTCAAGCCCGGGCAGCGCCATGCTATTGCAATATCACCTTAGCCATGTCATAATTCTGAAATGCGTTGCCGAGATGGCGGAATAGGTAGACGCACGGGACTCAAAATCCCGCGCCGCAAGGCGTGCCGGTTCGATTCCGGCTCTCGGCACCAACCAGATACTAACCCCTTGATTTTTCAAGGGGTTTTTTGGTTTCTAGCCCTGCTTTTATTTGGTGTCACAAGTGAGTGTCACTTGTGAGGTCTCCGCCCAGGCTTCAATGTGGCAAATGCTGCTCAAACAAAGATGCTAGGCGGAACATTAAACCGTTCCGATACTGCTTTCCTCTGCCAGATAGTCAAGTCCCGATGCCACTCAAAATTTCAGCTACTACGCCTTGATTACCAAGTTCAGGAAAACTCGATTGCGTTAAGTGATGCTGGCCCATCAAAAAGCGCAGCATCGCTGAAGGCTACACGTCTCGCGCGGCGTCATGTACATCCTAATAGCCACTGATCAATGCGCCTAACGTGGCGACCAGATCAGCCAAAGGATCTTGCTCATTGGCAGCGCCGGCATCAAGTAGCTGATTTATGGCAGCAACTGCCTTGTCGTAGTCACCTTCATTGAGGATGGCGCGCAAAGGATTCACCAGTGACAGCGCCTGAAAGTGAGCGACGGTCTCAGTAACTACCGGGCGACTCATTAAGGATTCCCTTTATCGTACGCCTTGTGGGTGACACCGCCGATGTACTCACCAGGCGAAAAAGCTTGATGTTGCTCATGCGTTCTTGCCGACCTTGCCGACCTGACTTTTACCGGCTGGTGCTTTCGTCTTGCTGCCCGCGCCTTTCGCTTTGCCCGCTTTGTCATTGGCGCTGGCGCTCAGTCGTGCCAGTAATGCCGATGCTGGTTCGTCGTTCGGATCTTGCGGCACCAGTTCACCACGGAAGGCTTTGGCGAGTAATGCGGGCGTCAGACGTTCGGTGGCGTTGCGGGCTGTGGTGAGGCGGGCTTCAAGGCGGTCGGCGAACGCGAATAGGGTTTCTACTCGACGGACGATTTCTTGTTGTTCGTCTAATGGAGCAAGAGGAAATTCAATTTCATTCAATATGGATAGATTGATGTTTTTTTGAGCGGTAGCTGGTGCGTAGGTTTCCAGATCTGTTTTGATTACATCGATAGTCCATTTGATGTATTTTGTGACACATTTCGACTGATCCGCTGCAAAGCCAACAATGCTATCTGGAAAACATGCCGGATATAATAGGATCGCTGTGTCCGCGATGTTTGCAGCAATGGTGATACAAAGAGTTTTTGCAGGCCATAATTTGCTTTGTGCCAGCCCAAAGTCACTATACGTCTGCGTATGTTCGGTGATCAAACCACCTGAATTCGTAATGTCGCCAGTTTGAATAAAAGGGTAATCCCCACCGAATAGCTTTGGATCATTTCTCGGTCTATGTTTCGACTTTCCTCTCCCTAACTCACCAATCTGCGACAACCTTACGCTCATCCAATCTTTTGAATTTTCCGTCAAATTATTGCGCCAATCCTCCGTCAGCTTGCCTGAGGTGGCAGCCGCAAGGACTGATAGTTTGAAGCGTTTTAGGATGAGAGGGACGCGGTTTAGGCGTTCGCGGCAGGCATCCACACGCGCGAGCACGGTGTCGAGTTTGTCGGCGATGCGTTTTTGTTCGGGGAGTGGGGCTAATGGAAATTGCAACTCCTCCACATCTCCTTTTCGTATAGATGGGACAGTTGTTGACCGTGCTTGTTCAGAAAAGTCAGTTGTACGAAGAAAATAATGAACATATTTATCCATTACATTTAACTTTGCTTTAACAGACATCACATTGTTATCGACTAAACAGTCTGTTTTAACAATGGCACGTCTATTTAGATGGATAGCTTCACCAATTTTCGCAAATACAGTAGCACCAGTCTTTATCGGTTTTCCTTTCAAAATTTGAGCCACATCAGTTGAAACGTAATGTTGCGCACTTTCTAGAATGCCGTCATTATTTTTGACTGCGATAGAAATATCGCCGACCTTAAAAAAACCGATTTCACCTTTAGATTGCCCTTGGTACTGGAGGGGAAAACCAATTCCACTTGAGACATCCGCAACGCGAGACAATTCCGTTTCCATCCATGAATCGGGAAGATTGAAAGCACTCACACCACCACCTCTTCACCCAACTCCGCCAAAATCGCCTGCAACTCGGCCATCGCTGCCGCCAGTTCACCCATGGCCTCTTGCGCCAACACGGCGGGTTCTGGCAGGTCGGCTGCGTCTTCTGTGTTCTCGTCTTTGAGCCAACTAATATCCAAACTATCGCTGCGCTCGGCTATCCATGCGCGGCTGAAGCTGCGCATGCGCCCTGCTTCGCCCTGATCGGTGCGCGGGCTGCTGCCATCTGACTTGTCGCCGTAGACGGCTTCAAATTCTTCAAAGTAGCTGGACGTGAACGGGGTGCGTTTGCCGAACTTGGGCATGTTGGCACGCATGTCGTAGACCCAGACGTTTTTGGTGCTGGCGCTGGCTTTGTTGCTCACTTTGCTGAAGAACAGCACATTGGTCTTGACGCCAGCGGCGTAGAAAATGCCGGTGGGCAGGCGCAGGATAGTGTGCAGATTGCATTTATCCATCAGGTCGCGACGGATATCGGCACCGACACCAGCCTCAAACAAGACGTTATCAGGTAAGACAACGGCGGCGCGGCCACCGTCTTTGAGGCCACGGTAGATGTGCTGTAGAAATGCCAGTTGTTTATTGCCAGTGCTGAAAGTGAGATCGTCGCGGGTCGGGCCGCCGCCGCCTTTGGCCGTGCCAAACGGTGGGTTACTGAGGATGATATCCACGGGTGGTAGATTTTTCCCGATGTCTCCCAATGAGTTACCCAGGTGTACCACGCCTTGAGCATCGCCTTCCATGCCATGAAGCAGGCAGTTCATCAAAGCCAGGCGTCTTGTACCTGACACCAATTCGATGCCAACATAGGCCTTATTGCGTTGAAAGGCGCGTTTTTTCTCGCTGAGATCATACAGATCGTTGGTGTTGCTGCGAATGTAGGCGTCTGCTGCAATCAGGAAGCCAGCGGTACCTGCTGCCGGATCTTGGATAGTTTCTCCGGCTTGCGGTTTGACGAGTTTGATGATGCTGTCGATCAACGGGCGCGGGGTGAAATATTGACCAGCGCCAGATTTGGTCTCGCTGGAATTTTTTTCCAACAAGCCTTCGTACAGATCACCCAAGCCATCTTTTTTGGCACTGAACCAGTCTATGCTGTCCAGGCTTTTAATCATTTGTTCGAGATGACGCGGTTCTTTGAGACGGGTTTGCGCATCGGCATAAATAGCGCTGATGAGCTGGTCTTCGCTCAGGCTTAATTTGAGCAGGGATTCGCGGTAGTGGTTCAGGAGATTGACCCCAGACAAGCTGGAGATCGTTTCCCATCGCGCGTAATCGGGTAATTTATGCTCTGCCAATGGATCACTGGCAGCGCGTACCTCTTGCACTTCGTGTTCCATTTTAATGAAAAGGAGCAGCACTAACTCGGTGACATAATCAGAATAATTAATGCCGTCGTCTTTTAGA
>CANIFC010000066.1 GCA_947466695.1 Oxalobacteraceae bacterium
GGATGGCATCGCCAACAAAATTTTGGTGATTTCCTTGTCGGCCACCAACTCCGGCAACGATTCTGGCGCATAGACACGTATCCCGGCAACGGTCGAACCATGCAGTTCTTTTCTGTCATCGATGAACGCAACAGGCCGGTATTCATTCGAATTCGCCAGTGCAATCGCCAACTGATTACCAGCCGATCCAGCGCCATAAATCGCAACCCGCAAACCACCGGCAACGCCACTGACCATCACAAAGTACCCACGCGCCAGAAAACGGCTAGCGGCAACATACATGATCGTTGCAATCCAGTAGATGCCAAACACCCCGCGAGAGATGCCGTTCATTCCAGTAGTGAATACAACCAACATCACCAGAAGAATCAGCGAGAGCGTCACCCCAACGGCCACGGCATACATGATGCGATGGTCGATGAAGCGGATCACTGCGCGATAGAGCCCTAACTTAATGAAAATAGGGACGGAAACGAGGGGAGCGAGCACGATCAGCCAGAGATACGGGTGAACCACTGCCATCGAAAGATTATCGTAGCGCAGCCAGATCGCGAGGCAAAAGGTCAGCGGCAAGCACAGCAAGTCGACCAGAACGACCAGGATCTTTTTTTGCAAACGAGAGAAATCAGACAGCTTAATCATGAAGAGCAACCCGGAAAATGAACAAAAACAATTGAGCTAAAAAATTTAGTTGGGCTCCGTAACGATCACGCCCTTTTCGGCGAACAGGATAGTAGCTTCGTCAATGTGTAATACCGTCTTTGCGAATTACCTTCAAAAAAGTCCGAAAAATAATCATCACGTCGAACTGCAACGATTGGTTAGTCAGGTAAAACTTGTCGAGCGCTACCTTTTCAGGGATAGGTAATTCATCCCGACCGTTAATCTGCGCCCAACCTGTTAGCCCCGGTAATATCGTGTCGACGCCATTCTCAGTCCGCAACGCCATGAGGTCGTATTGATTGAACAAAGCCGGCCGAGGGCCAACAAAACTCATGTCGCCCACAAGGATACTCCACAGTTGCGGCAACTCATCAAGACTCGACTTGCGCAGGAAGGATCCAATCGGCGTCAGAAATTGATCGGGGTCAGTCAGCAGGTGGGTCGCAACCGCAGGTGTACCCACACGCATCGTGCGGAATTTTGGCATCCGAAAGATTCTATTATGACGACCGACGCGATCAGACCAGAAGAGTATCGGCCCATCCGAAGTACAGCGTACAAAGGCGGCTACCAAAGCAATCGGGATGCAAAAAATCAGCATGCCAAACAACGCCAAGCCCAAATCAAACGTTCTCTTCATAGTTACGATCGGTGGTTAATGAGATGTCGCGTCAGTTAAAACAGCATGGTGAGATGGCTCTAGCTATTTCGCCCTAAGGTAGTCAGGCCGTTGTGCTCCTCACGAGCTGCGCACTTTGACCACCAACGATACCCACGAAAAATCGTGAGGTGAAACGTATACGTGGTCATGAAATTACGAATGGTCTTGCCATTGGCGTGCCGACTGGCACGAGGTCAGCACGACATTGCTGTCATGAGTGAAATAGCGATTTCAATAAAACGGTTGCATCATCAATCGATACCGTCGCTGTGTCAATTATCAGATCAGGGTTTCGCGGCATCTCGTATGGGGCAGATATACCGGTAAAGTTAGCTACCTCGCCACGCCGCGCCTTGACATAGAGTCCTTTAGGATCGCGCCCTTCACACACATCGAGTGAGGTACTCACGTGAACTTCGCGAAAAAAACCATCACCGATAATGCTGCGTGCAGTTTCACGATCGATCTTAGCCGGAGAAATAATGGCGACGATCACAATCAGTCCGGCATCATTGAACAGTCTTCCAACTTCGGCGATACGTCGGATATTTTCAGCACGGTCGGCCTCGGAAAATCCAAGATTACTGCTTAGACCGTGACGAATATTGTCACCATCCAGGACGTAGCAAGCACGACCTGATCGAATCAGATCTTGCTCAAGTGCATAGGCCAGCGTGGACTTCCCTGATGCGCTGAGGCCGGTTAGCCAAATTGTTAGTGGTGTTTGCGCGAATAGTCTCTCACGGTCAAAAAATGACACTCTACTGACCTGCCCCAATATCTGATTCGACTTGTTATGAAATATCATTTTCAAATGAGGTGCTAATAGTTCAATAGCCCAATGGCGAACCACGCCAATTTATTTCACAACTATTTTTTAAAATAGTTAAATCAATAATTTTAGTGGCACGATCAATCATAAAAATTCAGTTCAAAGATTATTAGTAATACGCTGACTTAACCGTCTTTAGAGTGGCACTGATTTAAACAATTCCCAAAATTTGGGTGCCAGTCAAATCAACGACTTGCGTCGTACTTGGCGTTCAAAAATCGATTAAATCAGCATTTCCCAAAATCTCTAATAAAGTCATTGCCTTAAAACTGATTTATTGTTCCATCTTTATACGATTATCTTCCCACCAATTCCGACCAATGACAAATGCCATAGAAAGAATGAGTCCAATAAAAAAACTGGCCAACAAAGAAGCTAACAATTTTGATGTCGGACGACTAGGTAGACTAGGACCGGCAATAAAGCGACTTTTCTCAAGATACAAGCTGATCGCGTTTTTGTTCTCTATAGAAATAGTGTTGTAGACTTCTTTAACCAAATCGTCTTTCATATTCTTTCCACCGAAAACCCTTTCTTTTAGAGGCTCTAGTGCAGCTAATATATTTATACCGGTTTTTTCAGAATCAAAGACGAGCTTGGCCGCATCGTAATAATCTCGCAAAAGCATCGCTTGTTGTTGCTCGCGCTGAACCCTGATAATTTCTTCAGAGGCCTGCGTCGCTTCGACTTCGGTAGCCATCAAATGCGTAACGGGAGAAAGATACCGTGCATTGTCTGGCGTAACAGAAATAACCTGTCTCGCAGCCTCACTAGCTGAATCAGGATAACGGGATACAATCATCTTCAAGGCCACGCCCCTGCGCTGATACTCGGCCAGTCGCGCATTCAAACTAATAATATCGTTATCAAACTTCGTAATCTTTGCCGTAATTTCTGTCTGCTTAAATCGAAGAGAATCGGCATAGGAGAAATATATAATCCCATCCATTGCATACAAACCAAGCAAACCTACCAAACGCTGCGCTTCAACAGGGTCAGAAGTTGCATAATGAACACGCAACCCGATGACGTTATTGACTGCGTCTTTTGGTTGGTCCATCAACTCCTTGGCATCAAGTTTAGTGAATGAATATACCGGCTCTACTATCTTGCTAATACCATCACGAGAACCAAAAACGTCATGCAAAAGCCTAGCACTTGTAGCATCAGTTACTTTATTCTGCTTGATGAACTCTTCAAGGCGTTCACCGGTACTAAATACCGCTGAATAGCGCTTGTAGTCCGACAAGGCCATACCAAGTCCTGGTTCTTTGTTATCTACATCTTTCCCTTTTGTCAGAGGGATAGGCCCGCCAAACTGAAAAAAACCCTCGCTTTCATATTTTTCAAAATACTTCAAACCAGCAAAACCGATGATTAAGGCTAGCGTAGTACCAATAATTATGGATTTACGTCCAATCCAGAATGGCCGGAGCACATCTGTCAACGAGATGCCGTCTTCGTTATCACCGGATCGTTCTGGTTGACGATCGACACTTTTTTCCAAAAAAACTCCTCACGTATTTTTTTATAGTAAATAGACCAGTTACGCAACAACAAATACCTTCCAAAACAAAGACAGAAAGAGATCAATATCTAATAAAATCAATCTCAACCCGATCATATAAAAGAAAAGTTCCTATAAAAGATAACAATCCGATCTTCTTAAGTAAGCAAGACGAATTGATTCCAAAAACTCCCCCGTCTGCACCGTTCAGCAGTTCAGGAATACCTCGAAACGAGTTCTACAGGCTCACTTATCAATTTCTATGAATAAATACAGTAACGAAACTTTTGCATTATCTCACCATTACTTATAGATCCCGCATATAACACTAAACCAGCTTCAATTTTACGTAACCATACGCAAAAAAAACATATAACACAACCTCACGATCAAAATTATTACATCTAAACCTAAAAAAATGTGAAACCGACAAATAAAATTGACGCTGAGGATGAAAGACACCAACCACGTCGCCATACAGATCATTACTTAAAAGTAGATGAGAAATCAAAAATATTCGTTATGGGTCGACTTAACAGAACCCGTGTTGTCCTGCATTAATGTAAGAAATGACGCTTCGACCTGAAAGCTCAACTGCTTAATTTTTCTTCGATAACTTTTTACCTTACAGAAAAAATGAAGAACTGCGCCGGATTTTTCGGCAGTCCCTTGTGCGCGCTATATCATAACAACGTCGGTTTATCATCACACGAAACAGATGCCCCGCCCGCCTAGATGCTCGCCTTTGCAAGCTTGAGTTCGCTAAGGATAGCGTACAGAGTTCTACTTTCGTCGATCTACTTAATCGACCCACGGTTAAAAGCAATCTGCTATTCCACTCTGATGTCGTTCATTCCCTCACGCTTTGCAACGCCGATCTAACCCATAACTTTATACACAACGCCTAAAAACTATTTGACATCAACTATATGCCCAAAAGGCTACGCCATCGATTTTGAATGAATTTTAAGACTTATGTATAAAGGTATGGCTCAAGCCCGCTTCGATAAACACCGTTTTTCCGTCGCCATACCGAAATGATGCAGTTTCAAAGATATCAGTCAGGCTCGCCGCCATGTGCGACAACTCGTGTACACGTCCGCTTTCAATATTGACGCCGATATACGTCTTCGAGCCAGACAAAATCTAACGAGGATTGCGTAACCGAAACTCTTATTTGCGGGCACCTCGACGGACAAGCGATACCACTGCCAAATGTGAAGTGCACATGCAGCGTCGACGACAAACAGATCGGTTGGTAACCGGTCATGCCGGTCATATGGCCGGAAGCTATAACTTCCTCACATTCCTGCCAAGACAGGAGTTACCAAATATTTGTCAAAAACTGTTCGGAGGAAGCTTTGCGACATTTTAAATGTAAAGTTGGCTCTCAAAAACCTGGTTTGAATCAGGACCATTCCGGTCATTTTTAAGTTGAAGCACAGCAAAACGTAAGTTCCGCAATTGAACGATTAAGTCAGCGCATCACTAAGTGTTTATGAATATAAAAATTAAAATAAAAACTTTTAGATAAATAGATATTTAATTCATATCCTTTTATTTAAATAAATCTACGTCAACAAGACATTGACCCATTTTATCTTTACTAGACAATATTGGCTCGTTACTGCCCGGCCAATAGATACCAATAGTGGAGTCACTCCACAAAATACAACGCTCTAATTTTGGAAACCAATAATCTGTGGCTTTGTAAACAATTTCTGCTGAATCACTAAGTACCAGAAACCCGTGAGCAAATCCTTCTGGTACCCACAACATACGTTTATTCTCGGCCGACAATTCAACTCCTACATACATACCAAACGTAGAGGAACTTTTTCGGATATCCACGACAACATCAAACACCTCCCCGTGTATTGCCCGAACAAGCTTACCCTGCGGATGCAGTATCTGGTAATGCAAACCTCGTAAAACATTTTTAACAGAGCGCGAATGATTATCCTGAACGAATTGAACATCGCGACCAACAGCATCATTGAACAGGGTGCTATTGAAGCTCTCAAAGAAAAAGCCACGCTCGTCACCGAATACTTTGGGCTCAATAATGAGCACGTCTGGAATGCTAGTCGGGATAATGTTCAACGCACAGCTCCTTCTTTCAAGAGGCGCAACAAATACTGACCGTAGCCACTTTTCTCTAAGGGCTCCGCCAATTTTTCTAGTTGCGCTGCGTCAATGTATCCTTTGTGAAAAGCGATTTCTTCTGGGCAGCACACTTTCAGGCCCTGCCGATGCTCGATGGTTTGGATGAAGTTGCTGGCCTCGATTAGACTTTCGTGGGTGCCGGTATCGAGCCAAGCATAGCCCCGTCCCATGATTTCAACATCGAGTTGGTTGCGCTCAAGATAGACACGGTTGACGTCAGTAATTTCGAGCTCGCCACGCTTCGAGGGTTGCAAGTCAGCAGCGATGCGGGCGACTTGATTGTCATAAAAATACAGCCCAGTTACTGCGTAATTGCTTTTCGGATTGGCCGGCTTTTCTTCAAGACTGGTAGCACGGCCTTGTGCATCGAAATCGACAACACCATAACGCCCCGGATCCTTCACGTGATATGCAAAAACGGTTGCGCCCTCAATACGCGCATCGGCTTGCTCAAGTTGTTTGTGCAGATCATGACCATAAAAGATATTGTCTCCGAGCACCAGAGCGCTAGGTGCATCGCCAATGAAATTCTTGCCAATAATGAAGGCCTGTGCGAGCCCATCCGGACTTGCCTGCACTGCATATTGAAGATTGAGACCCCAGGCACTCCCGTCACCGAGCAACATCTGGAAGCGCGGCGTGTCTTGCTGTGTGGAGATGATTAGGATGTCTCTTATACCAGCCAGCATTAGGGTACTGAGCGGATAATAAATCATCGGTTTGTCGTAGACCGGCAGAAGTTGCTTTGAAACGACCTTGGTTACCGGATACAACCTCGTCCCGGAACCGCCAGCCAGAATAATGCCCTTGCGTTGATTCATAAATACCTCGTTGTGTCAAATACAGGAAATATCATTTAATTTCCCATTTTTTTATATTTAAATAACAAAGAATATGCCAAAATCATTTTGTCAAATTAATGGATTTATGACTGCAAGAAGGATGCATGATATAAAAAAATATATCCTATCTTTCCTACTACGGCGACATTGATTAGCTTTTAAGGCCAACCATAGATAACCCAACCTGCCACTACATAATCCACGACGAACGATTAATGAGTGGTTAATTGCACAAACGTGAGATATCAACAGAACTTGTTTGAAAGCTTGCCCATTTAAAACAATTTTTACGCGCTGAAAAAACGATTTATAACCAACATTTACTCCAACTTGATTACTCTTGTGCTGCCTGTATTTCATACTCGACCAATTATCAATGCACCAAAGGTACTTTTTTGACCTCGCTATTGCATAAAATAACCAGTCATGATGCTCAATCGCACCCAATACGGTACTAGATTTAACAGCAATTTGTAACTCAATAGAAAAATCTTTGGAAAAAACATAAGTACAACCGGGCCCAGCTGACTCAAATAAGAAATCCCAATCACGTTGCGGTAACGCTTTATTTACGTCCAACACCAGACCGTCAGACCAAAATGCTGTGAAGTTACTCGAATAGGCAATTGCCCCTGTTCTTTTCATTTCACAATGTGCTCGCCATAATTTACATTCGTCCCAAATATCATCCTGGTCTGATAAGCTTACATAATGATAATCACTAAAATCTACGTCCGCGATTAACCTATAAAAGTTGGGGGCAGCACTACCAAATGTATTACCCATTTTTAATAACGTTATTCTTTTATCAAATTCCGCCATCTTTAATAGAAATGATTCGGTGCCGTCATTTGATTTGTCTACACTGACAAATAGTTGCAGCGCAACATTCTTTTGTGCCAGTATAGAAGTAATCTGTTCTTCTAAATATTGCATACCGTTGTAGGCGGCTAACAGCACTGCAAATTTGGGCGCATATATTTCCGTGTCAGTCAAGGACTCACCTTCGTCTTATTAATTGAAAGAATAGTGATCTGAAATTTTTAGCTGTAAACCATATAAAAAATATTAATAATACAAAAGATAAGTTTAACAGAATATAAAATTGCGGACCGAAACCCATAAATAACATTGCGTATGATATTTTTAAAAAAATAACTAGGGTATAAATATTTGGCCTAATTGAAATAAGTTTTACTGCGCCATAAAAAGATAGCAACATCAGGGAAAAACTCAACGCAACTAACGGCAATCCACCATAAAGTAACCAGGGATAAAATTCGGTGCCCACATTGAATCTCTGCACCATTATTGGCGCGTAAGGATAAACTTCATAAGATAATCTATCAAACGGTGATAATTGACTCAATAAAAATATTTCATTACTGAAATCATAGTAAACCACAGTTGCAAAGTTAAATAAAGGTGTTGTTAAATAAATGATTACTTGTTGAAAAATAGTTGGAACATAATAAAATAACTTATTTAAAGGTAAGTACCCATCGATCAAAGCATCACCAGAACTGTCGATAAATAAAGCATCGCCACTACGATAACTACCTAACACAGAAAAAATAATAATTAGGATTAGAATTAGAATTAGAATTCTGTAATTAGTTTTACTACGATATTTTTTTATTTTTTTGGATACTTGAATGCAAGAACAAAATATAATAGCATAAAATGTCATGAATAATCTGTTTCGATCTACTATCAAAATCGGAAATATAATCGCACATAATATCAAAGTTGATTTTAATATTTTGCTATTAATAAAAATAAAAGCGATTGGCACCAATAGCCAACACAATCCCGATATATGTCTAACATAACGTCCATATCCATTAAATTCAGCATACGAACCAGGATCGAGTAATTTAAAGCCATTTATGTAGATATCTATCGGGCCGCTTATAATAACAATTAGAGCAAGTAGCACCGAAGATTTTTTATATTCAGTTGCCGCAAATATTTTATTTCCAATACTCTTTAAATTAAAATTAAAGTTAATTACCACTAATGATAAAATCCAAATGGGTGTGATAACTAAAAATAAAGCTAATAAGCTATTTAAGAATCCGTCTGGTATATTGTAAAATATCCCGATTAAAACAAGATTAAAATAAAGCGGAAATAATAAATAGAAAAATCTTGAGCTTAAAATTGTTACCATATTATAATTAATCTTAATTCATTATTCAAAAAACTTGATTCAATATATAGCATAAATAAAATTTAGTATGACCATCTATTTTAAAATGACTTTTATACTGTAATAAATAAACTTCATTCCTAGTTTTAGGATCTCAGAAAAGAGCTTAAGTTTCAAATAGCCTGAAAATAAATATAATTGACGCCAACCGGCTATTAATTGGCATCGTATATTAATTTTTTGTTTAAGACTATTTTTAGTAATCGAAACATTAGAATTATGTATTCGATAATATGAAAAATAATAATTGCAGTATTTTACTTCACACAACGCTGCAACTCTTAAAAAAAAGTCCCAATCTTCAATATGTAAATCTTCTGAATAATAACCCACTACATCATAAATTTTTCTCTTGAGGCAGAAACATGGTCCAGGAATCGACCAATTGGATATAACTTCAGATGCAAAATTTTCGCCATTTTCCAATTTACTAACGTTACCGCCCTTTTGTGAGATAGCTGATTGATTCACTATATTATTATCATCGTCAATAACGAGTGCATCGCCGACTAGTACAAGACAATTCTCATTTCTGAAAGTCTCAATAATTTTTCTCGTGCTACCGGGAAAAATTTTGTCGTCGCTAGCACAAAGTCTTAATATATCACCAGACGAAATATTTACTAATTCATTAAGAGTTCTACAAAGCCCGCGATTTTCACGATAGATAATTGTACAAGAAATGTTTGGGTTAGATGATCGCCATACATCAAGGCAATCTTTTGTTGTATCAGTTGATCCGTCATCTATTAAAATAATTTCATATATCAAATCATCCGTGCCTATATCATCAACAATACTGTCTAACGTTTGAGAAATATATTTGCAATGATTATAACTAGGTATTAAAAATGAAATAAACAAATGCTCCCCCTTAATTATTTTTAAGATAACTAAATCTTTAATAATACAGCTGACTTATCGATTTTTTTCCATGTTCCCAAATCAAATACCTACTTACATGTTGACTGTCAAGTATGTCGACGTATTCATAGAAATTTCATTTAAAATCTATAAAATAGCGACAGACCCAAAGCATCTCCGAAATGGTATCATTTCGCTACTCCAATGGTATTAATAGCAAAAATATTAATTCTAAATACTGTTAATATACTGCAATTAGATATTATTAATTTAATTGAAAGCTTTTATTTTTTAACAAAATATGTATAGCGAACCAGTAAAGTAAATAATTTACAGCATGAGCAATTACGACACCCAACAAGCCATACGTAGGTGTAAGAATATAAGTTAAAAGTACAAATCCAAATGAAAATATAATTTCCGTGGCGATATAAATCTTCACCATAGCTTTGGCTAACATAAGGTAGCCAAGTACCCAGCTACCTATTTTTAAAACATCTCCAACAAGCTGCCAAAAAAACAATACGTTCATTGGCAAAAATTCTTTTGAAAATAATAATATTATTACAAAATTTCTTAATATATAAATACTTAGTCCACCAGCGATGGCAATTGGTAAAATTATTCTATAGCAAAGTTTTATTTCACTTTTAATTTCGAAATCTAAATGTAGCGAAGATAATTTTGGAAGGAAATATAAACTCAAAGTTGTAGTAAATAACAACAAATAAGCCGTGCTCATTCGCCACATTGCCTCCCAATAGCCTGCAGAAACCCATCCTAGCGTCTGTCCTAAATAATTTCGAATAAGGACATGGCTTACTGGAACGAAAACTGCTGATGTTAGGGCCATTAGTGTGAACTTCCCTAAATTCGAAGCAATATTTCTATCAATAGGTCCAAACAAATATCCGACTTTGAACCATGATGTTCTATAACAAATGAATAATGTAATAAAAAAAGAGAACGATTGATATATAGCGAGAGATACTAATGCTCCATAGAGGCCGAATAGAATTGTAAGAAGAGCTGTAACAAAAAAAGAAAAAATACTACCAATTATGTTAGCAACAACATAACTTGATATTTCTTTTTTTCCATTTAGCATTGCCATCATTAATGCATTGAGGGTAAAGAATATTAATGATGCTGAAAACCATAAAAAAATACCACTGTAGTCAGATTCATTTAAAAAAATATTAGATAGGGACTTATTGAAAATTGCTATAAAAATGGAAGCTGTAATTGAGCCGTAAAGTGCTATCGTACCCGCCGTTCTCCAAACAGATCGTTGCCGATCCTCATCTCCCGAATATTCAGCAGTATATTTCGTAACCCCTGTATTAATTGCCCCGCTAGCAAAAGAGGTAATCATTTGCACAGCATTTTGGAATTGCCCAATGGCTGCATATCCTGCGGGCCCAACATAGATTGCTAATATTTTGTTTATGCCTAGAAGCGTAAGCATTTTTACAACCACAGAAATCGCGTTCAATAGACTTGTTTTAACAAGAGTCATAGTTAAATACGAAAACTATTGCATGTATCAACAACATGGGAAATTTCATCTTCTGTTAGCATTGGCCCAATAGGTAGGCTCAGCACTGTATTATGAATCTTTTCAGTAACTGGATAACTTAATTCATTTATATTTGCATAACATTTTTGCTTGTGCGGAGGCACAGGATAATGTATTAAAGTTTGAATTCCATTTTTCTCTAAATGTGTTTTAAGGGCTTCACGGTGCTCACATCGCACAACAAAAAGATGCCAAACATGACTATTTTGGGAAAATAGTGAATCCCCATAACTTAATGGCAGAATTAAATAGGGATTTATGATTCTTTCCATATAGCTTCTAGCAACTATTCGTCTCCGAAAAACTTCGCTCTCTAAATTTTTTAATTTCACACTCAAAATAGCCGCTTGCATTTCATCTAGTCGACTATTAACCCCCCGGTACAAATTTTTATATTTTTCGTGAGAGCCATAATTTCTAAGCGCACGTAAAAGTTCATTTAGTTCAGAATCATTTGTTGTAATAGCACCAGCATCTCCCAAAGCACCAAGATTTTTCCCAGGGTAGAAACTAAAACCAGATGCATCGCCCCAAGCACCAGCCTTACGACCATCTATCAATGCTCCGTGAGATTGTGCTGAATCTTCAAGAACAAGTAGCTTATATTCTCTAGCAATTTTCATCAGCGCTGGCATATCGGCAAGCTGCCCATATAAATGTACCGGTAATATTGCGCAGGTTTTTGAAGTTATCGCCTTTACAACAGCACCAGGGCATAAATTATAAGTATTAATATCTGGCTCAACCAAGACAGGTA
>CANIFC010000067.1 GCA_947466695.1 Oxalobacteraceae bacterium
GCAACGACCGATACGCTGACCAATATTTCCAATCGCCGCTCTTTTCTGGAACTGGCCGAACAAATTTTTAAGGGGACGCAGCGTTACAGCCGCAGCATCACGATGCTCATGCTGGATCTGGATTTTTTTAAGGAGATCAATGACCACTACGGCCATCTTGGCGGAGACAGGGTGTTGCAAACCTTTACCCAAAACGTCGGTCTTGAATTGCGTGATTCCGATCTGTTCGGTCGTCTCGGCGGAGAGGAATTTTGTATCTTATTGCAGAAGTCAAATCAGGATGAAGCGCTCAATGTTGCCGAACGGATACGCGACCGGGTTGAAAAAATTATTTTCAGCGATGTTTCTGGTGTTTTTTTTAGCGTTACCGTCAGCATCGGCGTGACCACCAATATCGACGATGATGACCGTTTGTCGAGATTGCTTGAACGCTCCGATAAAGCCTTGTATGAAGCCAAGCACACTGGCCGCAACCGGGTAGTCTGGCTGAACTGAAGTGGATTGAGTCCAGTTAGTGTAATTCAGGTAGCGTCGCGTCCGCTTGCCTTGCCTTGTTTAGCATCGAGTCAGGCTAACGTGCCCTGACGTGATTGCGTAAGTGATTGCGTAAGTGACTGTGCTCTGTTCTCGTATTGTTGTGTATCAATTCGCGTATTCATAAAATCCCTCTCAATAAAAAAAGGGCCCTCCGGTGATGAAGGGCCCTTTGCGCTTAACGGATGTTCTCGACCGCGTTTATTTTTTGACGCCCAGTTCGATCAGCCGTTCATTGAGATAGCTGCCTGCCGTATGCCGTGCCGACAGCACGACGTCTGGCCGCGGGTGCAGGAACAGCGGTAGTGAAATGCGCGATTTTTTGGCCGCTTCACCCGTTGGGTTGAGCACCCGGTGGATAGTCGACGGGTAATAACCCTGCGACGCCTCATCGAGCATGTCGCCGATATTGACGATGAGCATACCGAAGTCGGACGGCACGTCATGCCACTGCGTGTCCTTGCCCAGTACCTGCAAGCCGGCCTGGGTTGCTGCCGGCAGTAGTGTCAGCAGGTTGATGTCGCCATGTGCCGCGGCACGCACCGCATCGGGTTCTTCATCACCGCGCAAGGGCGGGTAGTGCAGTACCCGCAGCAAGGTCAGGTCGCTGTCGGTAATCATGTCCGACAAGGGCATGGAATACTGCGCCTTGATATCGGCTGGTGTGTGCTGCTCCACCCACTGCAAAAGTTCCGCTGCCAGCGTTGCGCCCTGGGCATAGTATTGCAGCGCCGCGTCAGAGACCTCGGCCGGATAGCGACCCGTCGGATAGATATGATAAAACTCTTTCAGGTCGCGCTTGGTATAGCCCTTGGCGGTTTCCGAAATTTTTGGAGAAAAATAGCCATCCATTTTCAGCGCATCGAAATGGTACTGGTTCTTTGCCTCGGTCTGGTAAAACTCGTACCATTCCTGATAGATTTTTTCCAGCAATGGTTGCGACAGCGGATGGTGCGTCAGTACGCCAAAGCCGGTATTGTGCAGGCTTTCAGTGAATTTTTGCGCCGCATCCGGACTGCGGTAGTCAACGGGTTGGATCAACATCGTATTCTCCATTTTCCTATTTGCTCAGGGGCGGCAATAACCAGTCCGCTGCCAGTGTCAGGTCGATGAGGTTTTTACAGGCCTCGGCGTCGACTTCCATGCAGACGCGGGTTTCTGGCTTTTCCGCTTCCCAGCCCGGTTGCGGGTAGGGAATGCTCAATTTGGCCATCATGGTCTGGCCGTTGCCAATACCTGCCGTGGCAACGCGTACCCGTCCGTTTTGCGTAGTGAATAATTCCGGTGCCACCAGCCAGACAAAAGCGAGTACGTCGTGACCGTAGCAGGCGTGTCCCATATCGGGCCGGATGGAACTGTAAAAATCGCTGTAAAACATGACCGCGTGATGCAGCGTATCCATGGCAACGTGCTGGTGATGCTGCGCCAGGCGGGCAAAGAAGGAAGACGGCAAGACGACGCGATGTGTGACATCAAGGCCAACCATGGTCAGGTCCCAGCCTGCGGTAAAGACCAGGTCAGCGGCGTCCGGATCGTTCCAGACATTGGCTTCGGCAACCGGCGAGACATTCCCCGGTTCGTCGACGGCACCGGCCATCAGCACCACTTGCTTGAGCAGTTTTGGCAGCATCGGCTCGAGCTTTAAAGCCAGCGCCAGATTACCCAATGGCGCCACTGCCACCAAGGTGATCTCGCCGGGATGACGGCGCGCCATCTGCACGATGAACTCTGCGGCACTCAGCGATTCGGCCTCGCCACCGGCTTCGATCCGGCTGAGTAAATTGCCCAGGCCATCGGCACCATGAATGAAATCAGGTGGCGTGCCAGGCGCTTTGGCAAACGGTACCGACACGCCATGGGCGACCGGAATGTCACGGCCGGCGATACGGGTCAGGTAAAGCGCATTGGTAGTGGCTTGTTGCACCGTAACGTTACCAAATGAAGTGGTAATGCCGATCACCTCAATGGCGGGATGTGCCAGGGCAAAATACAGGGCCATGGCATCATCCACACCGGGGTCTGTATCAAAAATAACTTTGTGTTTTGCGTTTGTGACGTTCATTTTTTTCTCCTGGACTGCGAAGCTCAGCCAGATGAAGAACCTGAGCTTCGATGCATGTTGCGAGGAGGCCTGGTTCTAGGAGGCCGGATTCAAAGTGTAGTGAAACGGTAAAAGCGTTCTTGCCCCGGCGTCTTCTGCCAGGGCTGGTGGCCGGTAATGCGTAGTCTGGCGATCAATAGCAATAGCTTAGCGCGATTTCACAAAAGGGATACCGATGGCCTTGGGCGCGACCGATTTGGCCATCAGGCCGGCGAGCACGATCACGGTAATGACGTAAGGAATCATCTGCACCAGCGAGCCGGGGATTTTTCCGATACCAGGAAAAGTCACCCCTTCTATCTGCACCTGAAGAGCAGCAAAGAAACCAAACATCAGGCATCCCAGTGCCGTGTGCAAGGGCCGCCAGTTGCCAAAAACCAGCGCAGTCAGGGCCAGGTAGCCATTGCCTGCCGACATGTCACGCAGAAAAAATCCACTTTGTACCAGCGATAAATAGGCGCCGGAAAACGAACACAGCACACCGGCGCACAGCATGGCCAGAAAACGGGTGCGTTCAACGCTGACCCCTGCGGCATCGGCAGCATGCGGATTTTCACCTACCGCCCGCAGGCGCAGGCCAAAGCGGCTGTGGAAGATGACCCAGTGCACCACAGGAATCAGGCCAAAGGCCAGATACACCAGCGCGCTATGGCCGCCGATGAGCTTGGTATAGAACCAGCCAAGATACGGAATGTCGGCAACCAGTGCCGAACCGGGCAGGACGATATCGTAAAGCCGTGCCTGCCCCAGATCCGGAGTGCGTCCGCCTTGGGCAAAAAAGAATTGTGCCAGCACAAAAGTGAGGCCGCTGATGCTGATGTTGAGGGCGATCCCGGCTACCAGCTGGTTACCTTTTTGCGAGATGCTGATGACGCCTTGCAGCAAGGCGATCACGACCGAGATACCGATTCCGGCCAGCACCCCGAGCCACGGATTTTGTGTGACGTAAGCGATGGCGGCCGAGACGAACGCTGCTGCCAGCATCTTGCCTTCGAGAGCGAGGTCAACAATGCCGCTGCGTTCTGCAAACAAGCCGGCCAGCGCCGCGAACATGAGTACCGGCGCATTGCGTACGGTAGCAACGAGGATACTGGCGAAATTAAAATCTTCAAACATCGCTCTTCCTTGAAAACAGGTTGGATTTGGCATTGAGGAAGGATGCCAGTGCCGGTGCGTACAGGTTTTCCATGGCGCCACAAAAAAGGATAATGAGACCCTGGATGAAAATAAACGTCTCGGGAGGAATATTGGCTTTTTCCATGGATAAATCAAAGCCCCCTTGTATCAGTGCGCCAAACAGGATCGCCGAGAGCAAGATGCCCAGCGGATGCTGGCGTCCCATGAGGGCAATGGCAATACCGATAAAACCGGCTCCGGCAGGGAAGTTCAGGTTCAGGTAATGGGTGGAGCCCATCAGTGAGTTGACCGCTCCCAGTCCGGCCAGTGCACCCGAGATGAGCATTGCCACCACGACGGTTTTGGTAATGGAGATGCCGGCATAATGTGCCGCTTGCGGATTTAAACCGGTGGCGCGTAGCTGGTAACCCCAGGCAGTGCGCTTCACTGCAATACCGTAGATAACCAGCGCCAGCAATGCCATGACAAAACTGATGTTCAGGGGTGTTTCGCCCAATACCGGGAACAGGGTGTTGAGCTTGGGTAACCAGCTGCTCTCGGCAAAGGTACGGCTGGAGGTATTTTGCTGGCCGTCCGGGATCAGGTAGGCAACGACGATGAAATTCATCAGGCTCGCTGCAATGAAGTTGAACATGATGGTGGTCACAACGATGTGACTGCCCCGTTTGGCTTGCAGGTAACCCGGCAGAAAAGCCCACGCGGCACCGAAGACGGCACTACCGAGTATCGCCAGTGGAATGAGCAGCCAACCCGGGACGCTGGCGTCGAGCGCGAGTATCACCAGCGTGATGCCCAGGCCACCCAGATACATCTGGCCTTCGCTGCCGATGTTGAACAGCCCTGCCTGCATGGCGACCGATACCGCCAGACCAGTAAAGATGAAGGTGGCGGCATAAAACAGGGTGTAGCCCAGGCCTTCGGGATTAAGAATCGCCGAGTGAACCAGGATACCTAGTGACTCCAGCGGATCTTCACCCAGCAGGTAGATCACCAATGCCGCGATGAGCAAGGCGGAAAGTAAATTAATGATGGGTAGGAATACGGCGGTTGCCCAGCGTGGCAGGTCAGTGTTATTCATACAGGTGCTCTCATGATTTGTGTAGTCCGCCCATGAGCAGGCCGATACGGGTTGCATCAAATTCTTCCGCTTTTAATTCGCCGGTAATGCGTCCGCCCGAGATGACCAGAATACGGTCAGCCAGCGCCCGCACTTCTTCCAGTTCGACCGACACCAGTAAAATCGCCACGCCGGCATCACGCATGGCCAGTAGCTGCGCATGGATAGTCTCGATAGTGCCGATGTCCACGCCCCTGGTCGGCTGGCCGACCAGCATCAGGCGCGGATTGGCCGCAATTTCGCGCGCGATCACGACTTTTTGCTGATTGCCGCCGGACAGCAGGGCGATGCGTAAATCCGGGTTGGCCGGGCGCACATCAAACTTGTGCAGCAGCGCACGGCATTGCAGCAGTATGGCGTTGAAGTCGAGCAGGCCGAAGCGTTTTTTAACCTGTTTCTGATAGCCGAGAAAACTATTCATCAGCACCGAAAAATCCTTGATGATGCCATCACGCAGGCGGTCTTCCGGAACATGCGCGATACCGAGGGCGCGAAATTGTGCCGGCAGGCCATCGGCGTCTTTGCGTCTGGCAATTGGCAGTGGCGTGCCGGCAAGCTGTAGCGTGCCTGAGGTCGGCAGGCGCATGCCGCTGATGATCTCCAGCAGTTCACTCTGGCCGTTGCCCGAGACGCCGGCGATCGCGACGATTTCACCGGCCCGTAAACTAAAATTGATGTCCTTGAGCAGCACCACATCTTGCTCACTGGTGAGCTGCAGGTCAGTCACTTCAAGCACCGTCGCGCCGGGCGCGTAGGGCGCACGTGGCAACTGGGTTTCAATCGGGCGTCCGACCATGAGGGTCGCCAGCTCTTCCTTGCTGGTGCTGGCGGTGGCCAGCGAGGCGACCACGGTTCCGCCGCGCATGACCGTGACTTCATCGGTGATGTCGAGAATTTCCTGCAACTTGTGGCTGATCAGGATGATGGTCTTGCCTTGCTGCTTGAAGAGACGCAAGACCTCAAACAGCGAGAGCGTTTCTTGTACAGTCAGGACGGCAGTGGGCTCGTCGAGGATCAGGACATGCGCACTGCGGTAAATTTGCTTGAGTATTTCAACGCGCTGCTGGATGCCGACCGATAACTCGCCGATGCGCGCCAGCGGGTCGACATCAAGGCCATAGCGCGTCGAAATTTCACGCAGGCTGGCCGCGACCTCGACACGCTTGCGGGCCAGGCGAAAGCTCCCCTCACTACCAAGCATGACATTGTCAAGTACCGTCATATTTTCGACCAGCATGAAATGCTGATGCACCATGCCGATGCCCAGCCGTATAGCTTCATGGCTATTGCGGATAGGTTGCTCCGCGCCGTTTAACAGCAGCTTGCCGCTATCTGCCCGGTAGTAACCGTAGAGGATGCTCATCAGGGTCGATTTGCCGGCTCCGTTTTCTCCGATGATGCCGTGGATGGAGCCGGAACCGACGGCAAAGCTGACGTCATGGTTGGCTTGCACCGCACCAAAACGTTTTGAGATGTGTTGAAATTCTACGGCTGCGTGCATACGTGATTTGAGAGAGAAAGAGGGAGCTCAGGGGGCGCAGCGTGAACCGCAACAGCGGCGATTCACGTTACGAAAGCTGCTTAGACCGGGCACTTGTTGGCGTCGCGCGAGTCAACGACCTTGATCTTGCCGCTGATGATGTCCTGTTTTGCGAGGTTGACGCGTTTTTCAATTTCAGGACTGATCAGGGCGCGGTTGTTTTTATCCAGCGACCAGTCAACACCGGCCTCTTTCAAGCCCTTGTTTGAAATACCGCCTTTCCAGGTGCCATTTTTGACTTGCATAAAACTGTCGTAGATCGCCTGATCGACGCGTTTGACCATGGACGTGAGCATGGTGCCCGGATACAAGGCGTTCTGGTTTGAGTCAACACCGATGGCCAGCTTGCCCTTTTCCTTGGCCATTTGCAGGCTCCCCATGCCGCTGCCACCGGCTGCCGCAAACAGGACATCGACACCACGGTCGAACTGGGCGCGGGCCAACTCGGCGCCTTTGGCCGGGTCATTCCAGGAAGAGGAGGTGCTGCCGACGATATTTTGTGTGACGTCAATCTGTGGGTCAACGGCCTTGGCACCCTGCGCATAGCCGCAGACGAACGCGCGGATCAGGGGGATATCCATACCGCCGATAAAACCGATTTTTTTCGTCTTGCTGGCCATGGCGGCAGCTACCCCGACCAGATATGAACCCTCCTGTTCCTTGAACAGGACCGAGCTGACATTGTCGCCGGTGGCGACGCCATCGATGAGGACGAATTTGGTATTGGGAAATTCTTTGGCGATATTTTGCACTGCCTGGCTTTGTGCAAAACCAATCGCGGCAATCAGGTCAACTTTCCGGCGTGCCAGATTACGCAATACCTGCTCGGTCTGGGCATCGTTGGCGACCTGCACTTCCATGAAATTAATCTTGGTTTCTTTCTTGAAGCGTTCTGCACCTTCCGAGGCCGACTGGTTAAAGGATTTGTCAAACTTGCCGCCGGCATCGTAAATCACCGCCAGCTTGGGATCGGCGGCGTAAACGCTCGCTGCGCTAAACAAGCTTGCCAGTGCCAGACAGAGTCGGTGGAGTTTCATAGGTATATCCTAAATTCTAGATGAATGGTTTGTTCAACAGGTGCATCACTTTACCTGTAAAACGATCATGTATTTCTGGTCTTGTCAGATCAGTCCGGGATCCTGCTCATACATACCTATATACGTGCGTACATACATACGTGCGTACGTGCATGGGCAAGAGCGATATGGCGCATCATTTTGTTACTTCATCCTGCTACTTTGTCCTGCTGCCTCAATGCGTTGCTTCAGTACGTTGCTTTAATTCGTTGCTTTAATTCGTTGCTTTAATGTTTTTGCTTTATTGCTAGGCTTCATTATGAGGCAATATCGCTCGCCTGATGGCCGGGCGTTTTACGCGCCATGAATTCCAGCACTTCCTGACGCGTCGGAATGGAGGTCTGCGCACCGAGTTTGGTAACGGCCAGTGCCGCAGCATATTGCGCCTCGACGCTGGCGTGATAGAGCGTGAGTCCGTTGGCCAGTCCGACTGCAAACGCGCCGACAAAGGTATCGCCCGCGGCTGTCGTATCGATGACATCAACGCTGATGGCAGGAATAAACTGATCGCCATTCTTGTCCGCGATCATGGTTCCATGTTCGCCCATGGTCAGCAAGACGGCCAGCGCGCCACGGCCTAATAAAGCCTGCGCCGCCTGACGTGCACTGTCCTGACCGGTCACTTCTATGCCACTCAGTTGCGACGCTTCGGTTTCATTGACCACCAGATAGTCGGTCATTGCAAGCAAGGTATCGGGCAATGCCTGTGCTGGTGCCGGATTGAATATCACCCTGACGCCATGTGCATGCGCGAGCTCAATGGCACGCGTCACGGTCGGCAAGGGCGTTTCGAGCTGGCAAATCAGAAATTGTGTGGCGGCGATGACTGCGCTGGCCGCGTCAATATGCGCCACCGACAGCGTGGCATTTGCACCGGCTGTCACGACGATACTATTATTGCCGGAATCATCGACCAGAATACCGGCAACACCGGTTGCGATACCTGTGCTGGTCGTAAGATAGGTGAGATCAATTTTCTCTGCGCCCAGGCTCTGGCGTGATGAAACACCAAAATTATCATCGCCGATAGCGCCGATAAACGTGATTTCTGCACCCTGGCGCGCGGCGGCGACGGCCTGATTGGCACCCTTGCCGCCAGCAACCTGACAGAAGGCGTGCCCATGCAGGGTCTCTCCGACGGCGGGCATGCGGGGCGTTCGAAATACCAGATCCATATTGACGCTACCGACAACGGTGATGCGAGGCTTCATTTTTCTGTTCTCATGTTCAAAATTAAGGTGCGCAATCGTTTGCGCAGCCGTTTTGTTATTTAACTATGGTGGGTCTAGGCAAGTCAAGCACTACTTCTTCGCCGTTACAAATTGTCTAAAAAAATACCGGAAACTATTTTGTCTCAGAAAAATTGGCGGACCTTTGTTTTATGCAAGACTAAGACTGTTAACTGATACTTATGCGATGCGATGCTATCCGATGCGATTCCGGGTAAGAATGCATGCGGTGACTGACAGCCAATTTGACGCAGAGGAATTTTGCTGCAAAATTTACCTGGCAATGCCGGCGACATGATGTCACTGATAAAAGGCTAAGGATAAAACATCCCCACATGGTAGCCTGCCGCCTTGACAACCCCTGACTCGAAAAAAATCTTGATGGACTGTACGCTGCCGGCTGGAAAGCCGCGCTCGATGTCATTTTTATCGCTCAGGTAGTCCTTTGGGGTAATGGCCCTGCGCATGATGGCCTTGCCGGCGGCATCATTGAGCGTCAGTTCCAGCACCGGCCATTTTTGCGCCGTCACGGCTTTATTCTGCAATTGCAGGGAAAGTGCAAAAGTACGGCCCGTGGTGTCGAGTTTTTCCAGTTCATTCGATTCAATCGACAGCATTTCGATGCGCGCTGGCAGATCGATCTGGCAATGCAACTGCTGGCAGGCGGTGACTAACAGCGCTTTGCTTTGCGGGAAATACGCGCTGATTGTGTCACGCTCGCTATACACGGCCTGAGCGGCCAGGGTCAGCAAGAGTAATAGCGGCAGCAGGGACATCAGCAGGCGTGTCATTTTTCCGTGCTTTTGCTTGCGCTCTGCCTTGATGACGAAATCGGGTTTATCCGCATCTGCGCGCACTTCGGCAGAATCGCCGGAAATGAGCTCGTCGCTGATGGAGTCGTTATGGACAGCGTCATCAGTCGAATCTGCCCTATACGTCCGCATGTCCGGTTCTGCTGATGATCTGGAATCGGAATCGGAATCGGACTTGGGATCGAGATACTGCTCCGCAAGTGACTTCTTCTTCAAGGCTGTGGCGGCCGCCGGTATTGTGGCTTCTACAGCCAAAGGATTTGCTTGCCCTGCTGTTTCAGCGCTGTTGTCGACGATCGTTTTTTCGGCCGAGGCTGGCTGTTCTTCCTTCATCGACCAATCCCAGTCGAGTTCGTTCATGAGCGTTGCCTGGGTTTCGAGCCCAAATTGATCCGGGTTATCCACCAGATCTTCTAGCGGAGCATATCTCGGAAAATGGGTTTCTTGCCTTGCCTGAACAGTTTCAATACCTTCGCGCACGCGCGGCAGTACGGGTGAGTTGCTGGCGTCATCATCTGCGTGCAGGTCATTTCTTGCCATCTCCTCAATGTGCTGATCGTCCGTTAACGCAGTATTGCTGGCGCGGTGCAGCGGCGCAATGGCCGTGCTGGTGCCGGTATTGGCCGAAAGAGTCTGCGCCGGTGCGGCACCTGAAGCTGGTATTGAAGCTGGTCCAGTAATTGGAATGGAAGACGGGGGTGTTTCGGCTTGGCCGGCAGCTTGTCCTGGCACCAGGTTAGGTGCCAGCAAGTGTTCAATTCCATTAAATGTTTGCTTGCACGCACCACAGCGCACGATTCCTGCATGCAATTTCAGCTGATCATTAACGACCCGGAACGCCGTGTGGCAGTAGGGGCATTGGGTCGCGAGCGCCATGGCGGTGGAGAGTAGTCAGGCGTGCGGGTTAAGCGGTCAGTTCGCCAGCCAGCGCAACCCAGCCTTCATGTTCAGCCCAGACGGTCAGTGTAATGAAGGGGGCATAGGCCGCGGCGACTTCCTCGGCCTGGCGTGCCAGTACGCCCGACAAGATCAGTGAGCCGCCAGCGGCTACCCGGCCAGAAAGCATCGGCGCCATGAGTTTGAGAGGACTGGATAAAATATTGGCGACGACAACGTCAAATTTTTCGCTCTGGGGATGAGCTGTACCAAACTCTTTGGGCAGCATGAGTTCAAGTTCACAGTGATTGCGTTCGGCGTTGAAGCGGGCCGACTCAATTGCCTGCGGATCGATGTCGACACCGACTACCATTTTTGCCCCGAGTTTTTGAGCGACCATGGCCAAGATTCCGGAACCACAGCCGTAATCGAGTACAGACTTGCCCTGCGGCGCGTTGGTTTCCAGCCATTCCATGCACAGACGGGTGGTCGGGTGAGAGCCAGTGCCAAAAGCGAGACCTGGATCGAGTTCAAGGACCAGTGCCGCCGGGTCAGGAATATCGTGCCAGCTCGGGACTACCCAGATATTCTTGCCGATATGAATAGGCTCGAACTGCGACTGGGTCAGGCGGACCCAATCCTGATCGGCGACGGAACGGGTGGTGTAGGCAGGAACAGTGGCCAGTCCGATGGCCGCCGCCGCGTCAGCGACCATGCTTGCGTGCCCGGTGTCGGTGGCGACCAGGGCAACCACGCGGCTGCGCTCCCAGGCGTTTTCGTCGGGTTCCATGCCAGGTTCGCCAAACAGCGGACGTTCCGCTTCGGTACCTTCATCGGCATCTTCTACGGACACCGACAAGGCGCCCGCTTCCATCAGCGCATCCGATAAACTTTCTGCATGTTCCAATGCGACTTCTACAACAATCTCTATCCAACCCATTTTTTTACCTTTGATCAGCAAGATGCGCCAGCGCTGACTCGTTGTGCAGAGATAGCGCGTCTTGCGATGTTTATTTCAATTTTTTCGACAGGTCCGGCATGTCTGCCAGCTTGTGTTCCAGATAATGAATATTCGTGCCGCCTTCAATAAAGTGCGCATCGATCATCAATTCACGGTGCAGCGCAATATTGGTCTGTATGCCTTCAACGACCATCTCGGATAAGGCAATCTGCATGCGCCTGATGGCTTGCTCGCGCGTCGCACCATAAGCGATGACCTTGCCGATCATGGAGTCGTAGTGCGGCGGCACGTAATAGCCGGCATAGGCGTGCGAGTCAACCCGTATGCCTGGTCCTCCCGGCACGTGCCAGGTTGCAATACGACCAGGCGAAGGGGTGAACTTGAACGGATCTTCTGCATTGATACGGCATTCAATGGCATGGCCCTTGAGCTCAATATCGGATTGCCTGAAACGCAGTTTTTCACCGAACGCGATATGGATCTGTTCCTGCACGATATCGACACCGGTAATCATTTCCGTCACCGGATGTTCGACCTGGACGCGGGTGTTCATTTCGATAAAAAAGAACTCACCATCTTCGTACAGGAATTCAAATGTTCCGGCACCGCGATAGCCCACTTTACGGCAGGC